>DASRGX010000109.1:0-35499 GCA_035650835.1 Rudaea sp.
CGTCTACCCGAACGGCCGTGCCGACGTGAACCATTTCCACAACGCGGGCGGCATGGGTTTCCTGATCGCGCAGCTCCTCGACGCCGGTCTCCTGCACGGCGACATTCCGACCGTGACCGGCAAAGGTCTCGACGCGTACCGCATCGAGCCGCGGCTCGGTGCCGGCGGTGCGGTCGAGCACGTCCCCGTCACGGCGCAGAGCCGCGACCCGGCCGTGCTGCGTCCGGTCGCCGAGCCGTTCCGCGCCGACGGCGGCTTGCGCATCCTCGACGGCAATTTCGGCCGCGCGACGATCAAGGTGTCGTCCGTGCCCGAAGATCGTTTCGTCATCGAGGCGCCCGCCATCGTGTTCGACGAGCAGGATCAAGTGCAGGCGGCGTTCGATCGCGGCGAGCTCGATCGCGATTTCGTCGCCGTCCTGCGCTACCAAGGCCCGCGCGCCAACGGCATGCCGGAGCTGCACAAGCTCACGCCCGTGTTGACCTTGCTGCAGGATCGCGGCCGGCGCGTCGCGCTCGTGACGGACGGCCGCATGTCGGGCGCGTCGGGACGCGTGCCGGCGGCGATTCACGTGACGCCCGAGGCGGCAGCGGGCGGCGATATCGGCCGGATCCGCGACGGCGACATCGTGCGCGTCGACGCCGTCGCCGGCACGCTGACGGTCGCCGTGGATGCGGCGGACTTGCGCGCGCGTCCGCTCGCGGCGCATGATCCCGCGCCGCACCAGAGCGGTTACGGACGCGAGCTCTTCGCGCGCTTCCGCGCCAACGTGGGCGCCGCCGACCGCGGCGCGAGCTTCTTCGGGGAAACCGCATGAACACGTGGATGAAACGCCGGCAGGACGAGCTCGAGGCGACATTGCGGCTCGGTCCTGCGCTCGCCATCGTGACGATCGCCGACGCGGCCGACGCCGTGCCGCTCGCGCGCGCGCTCGTCGACGGCGGTGTGCGCGTCATCGAGATCACGTTGCGCACGCCGGCCGCGCTCGACGCGATCGGCGAGATCGCGCGCAACGTCGAAGCCGCCGTGCCCGGCGCCGGTACCGTGCTCAACGCCGACGACCTGCACGCAGCGGAACGCGCGGGAGCGAAATTCGTCGTGTCGCCGGGCGCCACGCCGGAGTTGCTCGACGCCATGGAAAAAACGACGCTGCCCTATCTGCCGGGCTCGGCCTCGGCGAGCGAAGCGATGTGGCTCTACGCGCGCGGCTATCGCCTGCAGAAATTCTTTCCCGCGGAACCCGCAGGCGGCACAGGCTACTTGCGCGCCGTGGCCGGACCTTTGCCCGGGATCGGTTTTTGCCCGACCGGCGGCATCGGCGAGGCGAACGCAAGGGAATACTTGAAGCTGCCGAACGTCCTCTGCGTGGGCGGTTCGTGGCTCACGCCCGCCGATCTCGTCCGAGCCGGCGACTGGGTCGGCATCACGAATCTCGCGCGTCGCGCGTCACGCTTGCGTGACGCGGCCTAGAATACATCGAACGACGGATCTTCCTTCGCGTTTCCCGTGATCACGCTTTCGCTTTCGCGCCTTCACCCGAACCCGCGGAGACGCGCACCCGTGCGGTCGAGTCGCGGATCACGAGCGTCGGGCTGAAGCCCTTGCTCTGCACCGGCGGTTCGGTGCCGCTGCCGTCGTCGGCGTCCAGCGTCGCGAGCAGGAGCTGCGTCGCGTGGCGCGCGATTTCCTCGGTCGCCTGCTTGGCCGTCGTCAGCGCGGGCCAGGATTGCTTGGAGAACGGGCTGTCTTCGAAGCCGGCGATCGAGAGATCGTAAGGCACGTCCATGCCGCTCGCCTTGGCGGCCGCGAGCACGCCGGCGGCGATCTCGTCGTTCGAGCCGAAGATCGCGGTCGGCCGCTCCTTGAGCGCGAACAGTTTGCGCGCGCCGCGGAAACCGTCGTCGAAGGAGTAATCGCCGGGCACGATGAGCTTCTTGTCGAGCGCGATGCCGTAATCCTTGAGCGCGCTCTCGTAGCCTTTGAAACGCTCCGGGCTCGAGCGGTGCGAAGCCCCGCCCCAGAGGAACCCGATGCGTTCGTGGCCGAGCTGGATCAGATGTTCGGTGATGTCGTAGGCGGCGTCGCGGTCGTCGACGAACACGCACGGAAAGCCGTCGCGCGGATCCTCGGCCGCCGAGATGATGCGCACGAAACGGATCTTGTTCGCCGCCAGGTGCTCGATGAGCTCGCGACGTTCGGACATCGGCGGCGCGAGCACGAGGCCCGCGAGCCGCGAATTGCGCACGAGATTCGAAAGCTCTTCGGCGAGGCTCGGCGAGGACGAATCGCAGGGGTGGATCTGCAAGCCGAAACCCGTCTCGCGGCATACCGACAGTACGCCGTTCTGCACGCTGATCACGTAGTACGGGTTCGGGTTGTCGTAGACGAGGCCGAGCGCGTAGGACTTGGCGCTGCGCAAGCTGCGCGCGGAGGCGTCGGGCTGATAGTCGAGCTCGTCGATCGCCCGCAGCACGCGGGCTCGCGTGCGTTCGAGCACCGACGGTTCGTTGTTGATGACGCGCGAGACGGTCTTGAGCGATACGCGCGATCGCTTGGCGACGTCCCGAATCGTGGGTTTGCGCATCCGTGAGGTGTTCCCTGGGGCTGCCGTCGATTCTGCTGCGAAACCTGTTTCAACGCCAGCGTTTCATCCGCGCCCGCGGCTGCCCGCCGCATAGCCGCGTACGGCATAGTAAAAAATATACAAATAGCAGGGCGCCATGATCGCGCAGAACACGGCCTGGAAATCGAAGTGAGCTTTCAGGTGCGCGAACACCTGCGGAATGATTGCCCCGCCGGCGATGCCCATGATCAGAAACGCCGAGCCGAGCTCGGTAAAGCGGCCGAGCCCGCGGATCGCCAGCGGGAAGATCGCCGGCCACATCATCGCGTTGGCGAAGCCGAGCGCGGCGACGCACGCCACCGACACGTAGCCGTGCGTAAGGTAGGCCGCCCCGCTGAGCACGACGCCGAGCACGGCGGAACAGGCTAGATAGCGCTCCTGGGAGATGAGCTTCGGTATCGTCACGAGGCCGACGACGTAGCCCAGCAACATCGCGAACAGCGTGAACGCCGTGAAGACCTTCGTTTCGTCGAGCGGCAGGTTGAAACCCTGGCCGTACGTGCCGATCGCGTCGCCGGCCATTACTTCCACGCCCACGTAGACGAACAGGCACAGCACGCCGAGCCACAAGTGCGCAAAATGGAAAATGCTGCGTCGTCGGTCGGCCGATGCCGGTTCGGCGTTGGCCTCGCTCGCTTCGATCTCGGGCAGCGTCGAGCGCAGTATCCACACCGCAAGCCCGGCCAGCAGGACGGCCATGATGAGATACGGCACGTGCACCTTCCCGGCGAACTCGCCGAGCAGGGCCTCCTTGGTCGCAGCGTCGGCGTGCGCCACGCGGTCGGCGAGGTCGCCGATGCCGCGCAGCACGAGCGCGCCGATCACGATCGGCGCGAGGATGCCCGCGGTCTTGTTGCAGATGCCCATCACGGCGATGCGCTGCGCCGCGCTCTCGATCGGCCCGAGGATGCTGATGTACGGATTCACCGCGGTCTGCAGCAATGAAAGGCCCGCGCCGATCACGAACAGGCCGGCGAGCGCGCCCGGATAGATGCGCATCGTCGCGAACTGGCCGAACGCCAGCGCGCCGACGGCCATGACGAACAGGCCGAGTGCCATGCCCTTCTTCATGCCGGTGCGCTTGAGCATCCACGAGGCGGGCAGGGCGAGGAAGAAGTACGAGAGATAGAACGCCATCGGTACGAGGAAGGCGTTGATGTCGTCGAGATCGAACGCGAGCTTGACGAAGGTGATCAGCGGGCCGTTGAGCCAGGTGACGAAACCGAAGATGAAGAACAGCACGCCGACGGTGAGCACCGCCGAAGTGTTGGACGAGCGCGGCGCGGCCGCGGGATTGGCGAGATTCATGTCGGGCCCCAGGGAGAACAGGCGCATCGCGCGCGCCGGATTTGTCCACATGTATACGCAATTTGCACGCTGGCGGCCTCATGACTTGCGCAGGACATTTCCGCTCAACGTTGTCATATCTTGCCCAGAAAACGCGACGGAATGCACGCGGGCGGCGGTTCCATGTAGGCGAATTCCCGCAAATTCCTTGCTGCATCGCAGCACGTCGCGCTGGCGGCACGCGCGCCGGAAATCCGCAGAATCGTGAAAAAACCGTCATCTGCGCGCATAAGTTCAAGGCGCGTCGCACGCGTCGGAGCGAAATTTTGACACCCTCTTGACAACGTTGTCATGACTTACCACACTCGGCCGCACGTTGGGGCCGTGCGATCGGCGCGGCGAGCGGGGAGGAGGCGGCGTGGTGCAGGTGGCCAGTCGACATATCGCGGATACCGCGCAGGCGGACGGTCTGCTGCTGGCGGCCGACGTCGGCGGCACGTATGCGCGGGTAGGCCTCGTGCAGGCCGGCGGGGCGACGCCCGCCGTGCGCCGCTACCATAAGTACCGCTGCGCGGAATATCCGGGCCTCGGCGCGATACTCAAGCATTTCATCGACGGCGGCGACAGCTCGCGCGTCGTGCACGGTGCGATCGCCTGCGCGGGCTATGCGCTCGACGATGCCGTCATCAACACGAACCTGCCGTGGAAGGTTTCGCTGACCGCGATCCGGCGCGAGCTCGGCCTCGACGATCTCATGCTCGTCAACGACTTCACCGCCATCGCCTACGCGACGAGCTACGTCGCGGCTCAGGAGGTGACGCCGATCGCGACCTCGACGCAGCCGCTCGACGGGCCGGTACTCGTCGTCGGTCCTGGCACGGGGCTCGGCGCGGCGGTGCGCATTCCGGGCGCACAGGGCTCGACCATTCTGTCGACCGAAGCGGGTCAGGCCGCGCTCACGCCCACGACCGAGCTCGAAGTGCGCATCCTCGAGCGCCTGCTGCGCAACGGCTCGCACGTGCCGCTCGAGCAGGTGCTGTCGGGTCCGGGACTCGCGAACCTCTATGGCGTGCTCGCCGAACTGCGCGGCGCGGCGCGGCGCAGCCTGTCGCCGAACGAAGTCACCGCGGCCGCAGTCGAGCAAGTGGACCCGCTCGCGCGCGAAGCGCTCGGCGTGTTCTGCGGCTGGCTGGGCAGCGCGATCGGCAATCTCGTGCTCGTCTACGGCGCGCAGGGCGGCGTGTTCCTCGCCGGCGGCATCCTGCCGCAGATCAAGGATTTCCTGCTGCAAAGCGATTTCGTCGCCCGCTTCCGCGACAAGGGCGCCATGCGCGCCCTGCTCGAGCGGGTGCCGGTGAATCTCATCGAGCACGGCCAGCTCGGCGTGCTCGGCGCGGCGGGCTGGTACCTGGAGCAGCACCGCGCGCACGATGCGTCAGAAAAAAATAGATAAGTGGAAAAGGCTGATTTATGTAATCCATACGAGTCCGGCCACGGGAATGCAGCAAGCGTTTTCGCAGCCATTCAAACACACACGTCCCGGAGGGGAGACCCATGAACTACCGTAAGAAGATCCTGACCGCGAGCATCATCGCCTGCCTCGGCGTCGTCGCCGCAGCGCATGCGGACGATTTGACGAATACGCGCCAGCCGGCCGTGCAGACGCCCGACGGCGCGAAGGCGCAGCAGACGGCGCCGGCCGCGGCCGACACGCCGAGCGGCGGCTCGTCGGAGCCGCAGGAATTCGGCACGATCGAAGTCATCGGCATTCGCGAGAGCCTGAAGCGGTCGCTCGAGAAGAAGAAGGACGCCGACGCGATCATCGACGCGATCACGGCGGAGGACATCGGCAAATTCCCGGCCACGAACGTCGCCGAAGCGCTCGCGCAGATACCGGGCGTGACGATCGACCGCGCCCTCGGCGCAACGCAGCGCGTGAGCATCGACGGCACCGACCCGAGCCTTAACCTGAGCTTCCTCGACGGCCATCCGGTCGCGCAGGCGATCTGGCAATACGGCGATTCGCCGAACCGCGGCTTCAACTTCTCGTTGCTCGCACCCGAAGTGCTGGGTTCGCTCGAGATCTACAAGACGCCCGAAGCGCGCCTGCCGGAAGGCAGCCTCGGCGGCACGATATTCATGCACACGATCCAGCCGCTCGACGTCGCGAGCGGCGTGGTATCGGGCTCGGTGAGCTACAACTACAACGACATGATCAGCAAGGGCAAGCCCGACGCCTCGATCTTCGCGAGCTGGAAGAACGACGACCACACCTTCGGCATCGACGTCTCCGCCCAGCATTACGAGCAGTACACCGACCGCCAGGGCGAGGAAGTGTTCGGCTACAACCCGGTGTCGTATTACGCGGCCAACAACCCCTCGATCGCGGCGCAGGTCGCGGCGGGATCGATCAAGGCCAGCGACCTCGTGCCCGACGAGATCAACGCGGCGAACTTCCAGCAGAGAGAGAAGCGCGACAGCGTGCTCAGCAACATCCAGTGGAAGCCGACCGATCGCTTCGAGACGGACCTGAGCCTGCTCTACATGCGCGACAATCTCGACAACTACAACCAGTCGATGTATCCGTTCTGGCATTGGACTTCGGGCACCGTCGCGGGCGTCACGAGCTTCACCGAAGGTCCGGGCGGCATCATCGACGCCGGCCACAGTTGCGATACGCACACGACCTCGACGTGCCCCGGTCTCGGCGCGGTCATCTTCGACAACAATGCGCGCACTGCGCTCATCAAGACCAAGGGCGCGGACTGGCGTGCGAGCTATCGCGGCGAGGGCTGGCGCATCAGCGGCCAGACCGGCGTGAGCACGTCGCACGACGACCTGACCCAGGCCTTCATCGAGCCCGTCTATTTCGGCGGCTACACCTGGGACCTCAAGCACGGCTTCAACTTCGACAATCCCTCGTCGGCCACGAACCCCGCCAACTGGTCCGGCTACTACTTCAACGGCAACTACGCGAGCGAACCTTACGCCGCGAAGGACAACTACACGCAGTTCGACTTCGCGAAGGATCTCGGCGATTTCTGGAACGAGCTCCTCGTCGGCGTACGCTTCGCCAAGCACAACGAAAGCCAGCAGCTCGACGTGTGGAGCGGCGGCGTGCAGGGCGGCAGCCTCGTGAACGTCGGCGCGGGCGGCCTCACCGATCTGTCGGGCCTTTCGTCCTTGAACTTCCTGCCGGGCTCGGTCAACCACGTGCAGCCCGTCAACGGCCAGACCGTCATCAACTGGGTGCTCGGAAGCCCGCACCTGTTCGATCCGCAATACCTGTACGCGCCGTATCTCTACGAAGACAGCTTCCAGGTCCAGCAGAGCAGCGACGCGGGCTACGCCCAGCTCAACTTCGGCAACGACGACGTGCGCGGCAACATCGGCGTCCGCTACGTGCGCACCGAAATCGACGCGACCGGCTTCGTCATCAATAACGTCAACATCACGCAGAGCCAGCTCACGACGATCAACAACACGCACAACAACGCGCTGCCGTCGGCCAACATCGCCTGGACCGTGGCGCCGGACGTCATCGTGCGCGCCGCAGCCGCCGAAGTGATTGCCTGGGCGCCGTACAATCAGGAAACGCCGTACGTCGTGACGAACGATTCGGTGCTGACCGGCACGGGCGGCAACCCGCACCTCGATCCGTACAAGTCCGACAACTTCAACCTGTCGGCGGAATGGTACTTCGCGCCGGAATCGGTAGTCGCGGGTTCCGTGTTCTACAAGGACATCAAGAACTACATCGTGCAAGGCGTCGGCGTCGAGCGTCTCTACAACTCGCTCGTCGTGACGAATCCGACCGTGTTCCAAGGCCTGACCGGCGGCAACTGCAATGCGCAAGGGTTCTGCGACTACAGCATCACGCGTCCGGAAAACGGCGGCAAGGCGACGGCGAAGGGCTTCACGCTGAGCTATCAGCAGCCGTTCGGCGACACCGGCTTCGGCGTGCGCGCCAACTACACGTATTCCGACGGCACGACGAAGAGCGGCGGCGATCTGCCGTACAACTCGAAGAACTCGTACAACGTGGTGCCGTACTACGACAAGGGCGATTGGACGGCGAGCCTCACGTACGGCTATCGCAGCAGCTATCTCGCCGGCGGTTACGTCGCGGGCGCGCCGGCCGAGACGGTCGACGGCTACAAGGAACTCGACGCGAACGTCGCCTGGCGCTTCAACGACAACTTCTCGGTGAGCTTCGACGGTCTGAACCTGCTCGATTCGACGTACCTCGGCTACCTGGGCACGAAGAACGAGCCGGTCGCGCGCTACAAGTTCGGTCGCGAGTACCTCGCCACCTTGCACTTCAAGTTCTAAGGATGGATGTTCTCGCGAGTTGAGTTACACGGTTCTCCAACCGATTGCGGGCGTGGGTGCGGACCCCGCCCGCTTTTTTGTCCGCCGGTTGCGAAACGCGCGCACCGGTCGCGCACTACCGCTAGACTCAGAACGACCATGCTCGCGCTACGGCTGATCCGCCTCGTTTGCTTCGCTTCGACGCTGGTCCTCGTCGCGTGCGCCTCGGCTCCGCCGCATGCGGCGCGGCCCATGCCGTCGCTGATTCCGCTGCCCGCAACGATCGAGCTCTCGCCCGGCGCGTTGACGTTGCGCGAGGGCGCGGTACTCGCCGTACGCTCGCCGGACGCCGAGGCCGTCGGCGTGGCTCGGCACTTCAGCGCGCTGCTCGCGCGTACACACGGCATACACCTCGATGTGCGGCCGTTCGGCGGCTCGGAGCCCGACGACGCGATCGCCTTCGTGCTCGATCCGCGCATGCTCGTGCGCGGCGACGACGGCGACGAAGGCTACGAGCTCACCGTCGCGTCGCATCGCATCGTGGTCGCTGCGCGCACGCCGCACGGGCTGTTCGACGGATCGATGACGCTGTGGCAGCTGCTGACGCAAGGACCGGAGCGCGCCGCTTCGCTGGAAGTGCCTTGTCTCCACATCGAAGACCGTCCGCGATTCGCGTGGCGTGGCGTCATGCTCGACTCGGCCAGACACTACCAAACGCCCGCGGAAATCGAGCGCCTGCTCGAGCAGATGGCCGAACACAAGCTCGACGTATTCCACTGGCACCTGACCGACGATCAGGGCTGGCGTATACAAATCAAGAAATATCCAAGACTCACGGAAGTCGGCGCCTGGCGCACGCCGGCCACGCTCGGCCATCCCGGTGCGCGCTACGGCGGCTACTACACGCAGGACGACATCCGCGAGATCGTGCGCTACGCGCGCGAGCGCTACATCACCGTCGTCCCCGAAATCGAAATGCCCGGCCACGCGCAGGCGGCGATCGCGGCCTATCCCGAACTCGGCGCCCGCGGCGACGCGCCCGAGGTCTCGCACGATTGGGGCGTACACACGTATCTGTACAACGTCGACGAGGCGACGTTCGGCTTTCTCGAAGACGTGCTCGGGGAAGTCATGGAGCTCTTCCCAGGCCCGTACATCCACGTCGGCGGCGACGAAGCGGCCAAGGACCAGTGGCGGGCCTCGCCGCGCGTACAGCAGCGCATGCGCGAGCTCGGCATCAAGGACGAGGCGGCGCTGCAGGGCTGGTTCACGGCGCGCATCGAAACCTTTCTCGCCGCGCACGGGCGCAAGCTCGTCGGCTGGGATGAGATCCTCGAAGGCGGTGTGCCGCCGCGGGCCACCGTGATGTCGTGGCGCGGCACGCAAGGCGGCATCGACGCGGCGCGATCGGGACACGACGTGGTGATGGCGCCTTCGCCACTCCTGTATTTCGACCATGTGCAAAGCGCGCTGCACGACGAGCCGCCCGGGCGCCCGGACGTCGTGTCGCTCGCCGACGTCTACGCGTTCGACGCGCTGCCGCCGGGGCTCGACGCCGGCCAAACCCGCCACATCCTTGGCGCGCAGGCGAACCTCTGGAGCGAGTACCTCGACTCCGACGAACGCCTCGAGCACGCCGTGTTCCCGCGCGCCGCCGCGCTCGCGGAAGCCTTGTGGACACCGGCGGCGCGCCGCGACTGGCGCGGCTTCCTTGCGCGCATGCCGGCGGAGTTCGCGCGCTTGCGCGCGCAGGATATTGCCGCTGCCGACAGCGCGTTCGGCGTGCGCATCGACGCACGCGGGCCCCAAAGTACACAAGTAGAACTTTCCGACCAAGCACGCTACGGCGATATCCGCTACGCGACCGGCGACGCCATGCCGACGCCGACTGCGACGCTCTACAGCGCGCCGATGCGGCTCGACGCGCCGCGCGTCTCGGCGGCGAGTTTCGCCGGAACGTCGATGCTGTCCGCGCCACGTACGCGCGCGCTCGATCCGGTCTCGCTCGCGCAGCGCAGCAGCGACGAACTGGGGTCGTGCACGCCCGGCCAGGGATTACCTCTCAGATTGCCCGGCCCGGCCATCGACGGCGGCGCGGGCGTCTATCGCGTCGATCTCTTCGATCCATGCTGGATCTATGCGGGCGTGAATCTCGGGAGAGGCGCCGAACTCGACGTATCCGCCGCCGCCCGTCCGTACAATTTCCAATTGTGGACGGATGCGACGAAAGTCGTGCTGCGGCCGCCGACAAGCCCGCATGGCGAGCTCGAAGTGCACCTCGACACCTGTGCCGGCGAACTCCTCGCTTCCGTGCCGCTGCCCGACGCCGCGGAGCGCGACACGGCGAAGTTCGCCGTGTCGCTGCCGGCCCGCACGGGTACTCGCGATCTGTGTCTCACGTTCACGCGGCGGACCTGGAATCCGCTCTGGATGGTCGACTCGGCGACGCTTCTGCAGCGCTGAGTTACGCGTGTGCGCCGAAGCGCAGCACGAAGCCGCGTTCGCCGCCGTCGCCGAAGTTCTCGTCGAGCGCCCAGCCCCAGCGTTCGCAGACGCGCCGGATCATGCCGAGACCGAGGACGCGCTCCGCACTATCGGCGCCCGGCCGCTGCGTCAGGGTCTCGACGGCCACCGCCGTGCTCGCATGGGCGACGATCAAGGTGTCCGGCGACACCTCGACGCGCAGGACGCCGCCTTCCGCGAATTGCGTGACCGCACGCAGCAGGTTGCCGACGACGACATTGAGCACACGCTGCGGTGCGGGCACGGCGACGCGCGAGATGCCGCTGTGGCGCACCTCGAGATGCTTCTCGCGCAACGCGTCGGCGCGCTCGC
Organism: Rudaea sp.; assembly: GCA_035650835.1. Classification (GTDB taxonomy): domain Bacteria; phylum Pseudomonadota; class Gammaproteobacteria; order Xanthomonadales; family Rhodanobacteraceae; genus Rudaea. The sequence continues at coordinate 11,057 of DASRGX010000109.1, forward strand.
CGAGCAGGCGCGTGACGACCGCGTCGACGTCCGACGTCGGCCCGTCCCCCTCGCGCTCGTCGCTGCGTGCGAGCAGCAGCAGCGCATCGAGCAGATCGCGCAGCTCGTCGCTGCCGCGTTGCATTCGCCTGAGGCGAGCGGCTTCGGCCGTGCTGCAGCTGCCGCTGTCGAGCATCACCTCGATCGCACCGCGGATCACGGCGAGCGGCGTGCGCAACTCGTGGCTGGCGTCGGCCGTGAACGCGCGCTCGCGACGTACGTACTCGTAGAGTTTTTCCTGGTAGCGATCGAACGCCTGCGCGAGCGCACCGACTTCGTCGGCCGCGAACGCAGGCGCCAGCCGCGCGAGATCGCGCTGCGAGGGTTCGAGTACTTCCACTTGTTGCGCGAGCCGGCGCACCGGCTCGATCGCACGGCCGGCCCACAGCCAGCCGAGCCACGCCGAAAGCCCGGTGCCGAACAGTACCAGCGCGATGAGATCGCGTGCGAGGCGCCGCTCCCGCGCGCCCTCGAGGCCGATGTCGAGCACGACGTAGAGCTTGCGCCCGGCGACGTCGTAGACCGCGATATGGCGCTCGCCGCGACCGTCGTTGATCTCGTAGACGCCGGGATCGAGGCTCGCGAGTTCGGGCGGCGGCACGTTGTGGCCCGTCGCACCGTCGTTGAACACGTAGAAATGACGTGTATGCGGCCGCGGCGTGACGCCGTCGTCCGCGAATCGCTCGCGTAGGTAGTCGCCTTCCACGCGCAGCATCTCGTCGATGAGCCGGTGCACGTACGAATCGGAAAAATGCTCGGCGACGAGCGCGACGCAGGCGCTGACCACGAGGCCGAGCAAGGCGAACGTGAATGCGACCCGCGCGCGCAGTCCGAGTTTGGAGAGCCAGTTCATAGGCGTATTTTCCGCTCGTTCCGCGCGGCCGACAACGTTCACTCGTCGGCTTCCGCGAGGCGGTAGCCGAAGCCATGCACGGTGTGCAGCAGCCGTTTCTCGAACGGACGGTCGATGGCCGCGCGCAACACCGACAAGTGGGTGTGCAAGGTCGCGATGTCGCCGCCGCTGTCGCCCCACAGCACGTGCGCGAGGTCGGCGTGGCGCACCAAGTTCGGCGAGCGGCGCATCAGTGCTTCGAGCAGCGCGAAACCCGCCCGCGTGACGGTCAAGCTCCGGCCTGCACGGCGCACCGTGAGGTTCGCGGGGTCGAGCTCGAGATCGGCCACGCGCAGCAAATCGCCGTGCTGCAGGCGCCCGCGCCGGTGCAGGGCGCGGATGCGCGCTTCGAGCTCCTTCATCGCGAAGGGTTTGACCACGTAATCGTCGGCGCCGCGCGCGAAGCCGGCGAGCTTGTCGTCGAGCGTGTCGCGTGCGGTCAGCATGAGCACGGGCGTGTCGCGATGCGCTTCGCGCAGCGCTCGGCAGAGTTCGAGCCCGTCCATGCGCGGCAGGCCGAGATCGAGCACGATCACGTCGTAGGAACCTTCGAGCGCCATGCGCAGGCCGTTCGCGCCGTCCGCGGCGTGATCCATGACGTACCCGTGGTTCTCGAGGTAGTCCCAGATGTTCGCCGCGATATCGCGCTGGTCTTCGATCAACAGAATGCGCAGCATGGCGGGACGGAAGGTCTGCGGCGATTCCGCATCATCGGCCAGCGTGAGGCGCCAGGCATTAAGGTTTTCTGAATTCCGACGCGTCGAGCACGTCGGCGAATGTGGTGGCGAAGGTGTGCACGTCGCCCGGCCAGCGCGCGGAGACGTAGTCGCCGTCGCGTACGACGAATGCCGGCCGGTCGTCGTCGGGCGCGTCGCGGAAGAGCCCGCTCGCCTTGCGGAAGCGATGCGGCGCCTCGGCGGCGACGTCGAGAAAATCCCCGGGATTTACGAGTGCGCGCGTGACTTCGGCCTGTACGCTGCGGAAACCCGCCGGTTCGCCCGGCGACTCGCGATAGGTGCGATAGTAGTCGCGGTCCCAGAAACGGCCCGCGTAGCGCGACAGCCGCCACGCGGAACGCTCGAGCGTCCACGTGAGCGCCGTCGTGCGCCGGCCGTACAGCACCGAACGCCCGGTGCGGACCGACACGCTGCGGGCGGCGAGCACCACGCCGTGGCAGATCGCGGCGACGGGCTTGCCGGCGTCGAAGAAACTCGCGACGAGCCGCTGCAACACGGCGTCTTCGAGACAGGCACGCATGCCCGGCGCGTGTCCGCCGGGCAGCAGCAAGGCGCCGAACGCGCCGGCGCCGAGCTCTCGATAGGCGAGCGGCGTCCGAAATGCGGCATTTTCCACAAGTTCACCGTACGCCGTGCGCGCGCGCCGGTCGGCGCGCAACAGCAAACCGACGAGACGCAGGCGCCGCAGCAGCGGCACGCGACTCCAGAAGTCGAGACCGATGCCGTCGATCATGATCGGATCGGCGTGTGCGGGCGCGCCGTCGGCGGTGGCGAACACGAGTTCGTGTCCGCGTGCGCGCAGGATTTGCCAGCTCACCGCCGCTTCGGACGGATCAAAGCCTTCGTGCGGCAGCGGCACGAGCACCTTCATGTGCGCGCAGCGCGGCGCGTCCACCGCATCCACGCATAGACCGGTAGGCCCACCACGAGCAGTCCCGCGCCCCAGAGCAAGGCCTCGGCTCCCGTGCCGACGAGCGCCCACGCGCTATAGACGAGCGCGATCGCGGCCACGGGCTTGCGCCATGCGGGCCCGGCCTTCGCCGGCTCGAGACGCAACATCGCGGCCGCGCTGAAGAGATACGGCAGGAGCGCCGCGGCGGTGGCGAGCAGGATCGAGGCGGTGAACACGGCGACCAGCGTATCGTTGAAGTTCGCGACGACGAGCAGCGATGCAAGCACGCTGCCGATCACGATGCCGATGCGTGGCGTGGCGCGCGCGTCGACTTCGGCGAACGGTGCGGGAAACAGGCCGTCGCGCGCCGCGGCGAACGGGATCTGGCCCTGGATCAGGATCCAGCCGTTCAGCGCACCGAGGCAGGAAACGGCCATCGCGGCCGCCATGGCCGCCGCCGCGCCGCTGCCCCACAACGCGCGCGCGGCATCGGCGAACGGGGCGGGTGAGGCCGCGAGCACGTCCGCTGGCAGAACGCCGAGCACCACCGTGCAGGCGGCGACGGTGAACGCGGCGGCGATGGCCACGCCGACCAGCGTGGCGCGCGGAATCGTGCGCTCGGCGTCTTCGACGTGCTCCGCCGGGATCGTCGCGCACTCGAATCCGAGTAGGGCCCACATCGCCAGCGCTGCGCTCGACGTCGTCGCGCCGAGCAAGCCCTGCGCGTCGGAATCGAATGCCCAGAGCCGCGCGGATTCGATCTTGCCCATGCCTGCCGCGACGAGCACGCCGAGCGGCACGAGCTTGAGCAGCGTCGTCACGAGCTGGGCGATGCCGGCACTGCGCACGCCGGCGAGATTGCACGCCGTGCACAGCCAGAGGACACCGAGCGCACAGCCCGCCGACCGCGCGGGCGTGGAAACGATGCCGGGAACGAGCGCCGACATGCTGCCCGCGAATGCGACGGCGATTGCGGCGACCGCACACCAGACCGAAATCCAGTAGCTCCAGGCCATGACGAAGCCAGCGAAGTCGCCGAACGCGAGACGCGCAAATGTATACGGCCCGCCGCTCAGCGGATAGCGACGGCCGAGGTCGGCGAACACGAGTGCGAGCAGCAGCGTACCGGCCGTGGCGAATGCCCACCCGAGCAGGCTCGCTCCGCCGAACGGAGCGAGCGAGGACGGCAGCAGGAACACGCCGGAGCCGATCATGTTGCCGACGACGAGTGCCGTCGCACTCCAGAAGCCGAGCGGCCGCGGCGCGGCCACGCCGCTCGGCGCACTGCGTTCGATGCCGCCCTGCGGCACGCCGTTCCCCGCCTCGCTCATGTCCGCAGTGTAGCGCACCCGCGGCCGCCGCTTGCGTCAGCGCGCGACGTCGGCGCCTTTTTTGACGAACAGCTGTCGCAGCACCGAGCGGTGGCAGTGCGACTCGTCCTCGCAATAGCAGCCGACCGAGAAATTCGCCGAGTGCGAGAGCGCCGCGAGCACATCGAGCAAGTGATCGCTCTCGGGACACTTCATTTCGGCGCGATATTTACGTACGAACTGCTCCCACTGGGCGGAGGTCGCCGCGTTCAGCGCAAACTTCACGATTTCCGCGCTTGGCGCGAGATTCGGCAGCCACACGTCGTACCAGTTCTCCGCGGCGTAACGCGCCTTCGGCACGCCGCGCGGCGGGCGCCGTACCGTGCCGATACGCACACCTTCGTCGCTCGCGCGCGGACTGCCGAGCCTGACGATACGGACGCTCATTTCAGTTTCCGTGGCGAGGCGGCCGGACGCAGCCACGTGACGAGGCTCGTCACCGCGAAGATCGCGCCGAATGCGTACAGATACCACGCCCACACGTCGGCGCGGAAGCTCGAAAAATAGACGGCCATTCCGAGGAACAACAGCGCGAACAGCGGATGCACGATGCGCTGCGCGGACACCACGCCGATATTGCGGATCGAGGCCACTTGCAGCCGCGACAGCGCTTCCGTAAACGCTTTGCAGCGCTCCGAACACGCCAGCCCGCGATCGACCTCGATCGCGCAACCGCGGCACACGCCCTTACCGCAGGATTTGCAGATCCCGACGGCCGCTTCGTTCGGATGGGTAAAACAGTACACGGTATGTCCTCAGTTTTGGCGTCGATATCGCAGCCCATCGCACGCGCCCAAGATGCCGAATTAATGGGAAAAGACGTGGCGAGCCTATTTGTCGAGTTCACCGCGTGTGACCTTCAGCACTAACTTGGTCAAATCCGAAGATCGATTTGCCACACCCACGGCTCCGCTTGCTCGCGCCCGATCCAGGGTCTTCTTTACGGATGTGTAGAAGATAAGCGGTACCTCAATCTCCCCGTCTTTTAGGGCCTCAAGGAATTCGTAACCGGCCTTTGTATTTGAAACGCCGTGCTCTACGCGATGTATGTCGGAAATTATTAGATCGTATTGTTTCTTGGAGAGCAAATCGAGAGCTTCGTTTGTGGACAATGCCAAGTCGATTCTCGCTCCCAGAGATTTGAAAAAGCTGGCCTCATAACTATTATTCAGAGGCTTGTCGTCAACCCAAAGAATGCTTTGTCCTTCAAGGGCTCCCTGCGGGATTGGTGCGGACTCTCTGGACTGCGCGAGCTTCTTGACTTGGTTTTTTGCGAAGTCGATGAATTCGGCCGGGTCATCCTTGAGCTTTTCCGCTCCCCGCTCCAGTGCATCCTGAAGCGCCTTTTCCTGAGCTCCGAATTCCCATCCGCCAGGCGCTTTACGCAGTCTTCTGGCCAATTCGGGAAAAACCCCGCGAATCTCTCGCCTGAAGGTCATGAAGATGACCAGAAATATCACCGGCCATGAGAAGATGATTTTGAGGAATTTCAGCACCGCCTCGAGAATATCTTTGGCGTCCATGATTGCCGGCTCGCAAAAGAAATGACGGCCACAAGCGCCGTCGGCTTCGTCGAAGTCTGCTCTTCCCTCCCTGCTCGATCTGCTGTCAATGCTTACAGGTGTCACGATGGACCCGAGCGGTCCGTCCATCCTGGCCAGAGGTCCGCGCGAAGATTCAAATCAGAACGTAGCGCATGTTTTCGATCGTTCGCGAAGAACGGACTCTTGGGTGAAAATTTGGCGATAACTGCGCAGAAGTTGGCGTACGGCGGCATCGGATTTCGCGTCGTCGCCATGAATGATGACGACTACGCGGTTCGCCTCGCTCGCGATGGTGCCCTTGGCATCACGCCAGCTTCCGTGCGCATCGAGCACCGTAAACCCTTGCGGGAACGCCGGCACGATCGCATCGCGCTCGAACCGTTGCCAATCCGCATCGCTGACTTCGCCGCCGCCCGGGATCGAACGGCCGAAATAGAGCGTGTCGCGGATCATCGGCTGCTCGTCCCGGCGGCAGCCGAGCGCGTGTTCGACACGCAAATTGGCGCAGCCGCCGAGTGCGATGACGAGCGCTAGCCAGGCGGCCGCCGCTCTCATTTCAGATGCGTTTCGAACAGTCGGTAAATGCGCTTGTACTCGTCGAGCCATGAATCGGCGTTCGTGAAACCATGCCGGTCGAGCGGATATGGCGATATCGTGAAATCGTCTTTGTGCAATTCGATGAGGCGTTCGTAGAGGCGCATCGAATCCTCGAACAGCACGTTGTCGTCGATGACGCCGTGGCAGATCAGCAGAGGATCTTTGAGGCCCTCGGCGAATTCGAGCGGCGAGGAGCGCCGATAGGCGATCGCGTCGATTTGCGGGCGGTTCAAGATGTCGCTCGTGTAATCGTCGTTGTACTGCGTCCAGTCGGTCACGGGGCGGAGCGCCGCGCCGGCGGCGAATTCCCCCGGCGCACGGAACAGCGCCATGAGCGTCATGAAACCGCCGTAGGAACCGCCATAGATGCCGACGCGCTTCGGATCGACGTTCCAGTTCTTGACCAGCCATTGCTTGCCGTCGAGCAGGTCTTCGAGCTCGGGATGGCCCATGTTCCGATAAATCGCCGTGCGCCACTCGCGCCCGTAGCCCTCGGAGGCGCGGTAGTCCATGTCGAGCACGACGTAGCCGTGCTGCAAAAGCAAATTGTGGAACATCTGCTCGCGGAAGTAGTACGGGAATTGCTCGTGGACGTTCTGCGTGTAGCCGGCGCCGTGCACGAACAGCACGGCCGGGTGCGACGCGGATTTGTCGAAATCCGCCGGCTTGTAGAATTTTGCATAGACGCTGCCTTTGAAATGCGTCGATGGCACTTCGACGATCTCGGGTGCGACCCATTGCAAGGCTTTGTACTCGGCACTGCGCGTATCGGTCAGCTCGTGCGGCTCGCCTGAGCCGTCGGCCGCGACGACGGCGAGCTGCGGCGGCACGTAGCTCGACGAATGCACGACGAGCAGCTTCGTGCCGTCGTGCGCGAGCACGAAACCTTCCATGCCGCCGTAGCGCGTGACGCGCGCGAGCTCGCCGCCGGCCGTCGGCACGCGGTAGACGTCGTAGGCGTACGGCGCCTGCGCATTCGCGCGTACGTAGAACCAGCGGCCGTCGGCCGAAAGCTGCGGGCGCGACACTTCGAATTTCCCGTGCGTCAGTGCCTGCGCCTTCCCGCTTAGCGCTTTTGTATACAATTGCGCATAGCCGCTCTCCTCGGAAACGTACCAGAGCGTGCGGTTGTCGTGCTCCCAGCCGAATTCGTTGAAGTTCCAGTTGATCCAGGCCGGATCGGTCAGACGGTGCTGCGGGATCAACGTAGCCTTGGCGAAATCCAAGGTGGCGATCCAGCGGTCCTTGTTGTCGTTCGCGCGGAGCTCGACAGCGACGTTCGAACCGTCGCGCGAGAACGCAATCCCGGCCACTTGCAGCTCGCGCGCTTTGGTCTTCTCGCTCTTGGCGGGCGCGGCGCCGTGTGCATCGGTCTGCGCCGGTTGTTCCGCCGATTTCTCCTTTTCGCGCGCTTTTTCGTTTTCCTCGCGCACGGCCTTGAGCGGATCGTCGTGGATACCCGGCAGATCGTCGTAGCCGAGCTTCTTGCTCGTGTGCGCCGCCAGATCGAACAGCCACAGCGTGTGTGCCACGGGGTCGTTGCGGCCCACGCGCGTGCGCTCGTCTTCGAATTCCTCGTAGCCGGACTCGGTCACGTAGCGCGTGAGCTTGCCCTTCTTGCCTTCGTCGTACGCTTTCGGCGACGTGACGGCGAGCAGCCAATGCGCGTCGGGCGACAGCGCCGTGTCGACGATCTGCACATCGTCGCCGAGATAGAACGGCACGGGCGCACGGGTCGGATCGCCGCTTTGCATCGACTTGGCGTGCTCCTGCGCCGTGTGCTTGTCGTCGTGCGCTTTCTTGATCGTCGTGAACAGGCGAAACTGCAGATCGCGCAGATCGTCGGGTTTCGGCGCGGCTTCGGGATCTTTTTCGGTCTTGAGCACGGCCGCCGGCGCAGCGACCGCGTTGGCGATGTCGTAGACGAACCAATCGTGGCCCGCGCGGAAACTCAAGAGGCGGCCGTCGGCGGAGAATTGCGGCGAGCTTTCCGTCTGCTCGGTGCGCGTGACCTGGAGCGTGGCTCCGCTCGCGAGATCGCGCAGGAATACGTCGCCGTTGCGCACGAATGCGGCGCGCTTGCCCGCGGCGTCGTAGGTCGGCGTCCCCTCGGCGGCGGCCATGCCTCCGGCATCGATGACGTGGTCGGCGCCGTCGGCGAGATCGATGCGGTGGAGGTCATGGATCGGCGAGTCGCGGCGCTTCATGCGGTAGTAGACACTGCGGCCGTCGATGCTGAAATACGGGCCGGCGCGGCCTTCCTCCGGATCGGCCGTATCGATGCGGCCACCCAGCCAATCGGGATCGGCCATGATGCGCTCGAGCGTCAACGGCGCCTCCGGCGTGGCGGCGGCCGCGCTCGCGAGCAGGGCGAAAGGAATGACGACGGCGATGCGGATCACGGCAGGTCCTCGAACGAGCAAAAAGCTGAGGATAGCCGAGGGCTGGAAGCGCGCAAGCCGCCGGAAGTCATTGGAGAGTGGGATTGGGGAGTGGGGATTGGGGATCGGGAATCGGCAATCGGCGAAGCACACGGCCTGCAATTCCTCCCGAATCCCCAATCCCCAATCCCGATTCCCTATTCCCGGCTTTTGCGGCACCATCGTTCCTCCGCGAGCCGCTTCGGATTCCCAATGGCCCTGCCGTCGATCGAAATCGAAACCGCACCGAATCCGCGCCACGCGGTGATCTGGCTGCACGGACTGGGCGCCGACGGACACGATTTCGAGCCGATCGTACCGGAGCTCGTCGCGCCGGACTGGCCCGCGTTGCGCTTCGTGTTCCCGCACGCGCCGGTCCGGCCGATCACGATCAACGGCGGCATGGCGATGCGCGCCTGGTACGACATTTCGGGCCAGGAGATCGCGCAGCGTCAGGACGAAGCGGGCATCCGAGCGTCGATCGGTTTGCTCGGCGAACTCGTCGATCGCGAGATCGCGCGCGGCGTCGCGAGTGCGAACATCCTGCTCGCCGGGTTTTCGCAAGGCGGCGCGATCGTGCTCGCCGGCGGCATCCGCCACGCGCAGCCGCTCGGCGGCATCATCGCGCTGTCGACCTACCTGCCGATGGCCGAGAAGACCGATGCCGAGGCGGCGGCTGCGAACCGTACGACGCCCGTGTTCATGGCGCACGGCATGCTCGATCCGACGATCCCGCACGCGCTCGGCGAAATGAGCCGCGAATATCTGAAACAGCGCGGATATGCCGTCGATTGGCACGCCTATCCGATGGCGCATCAGGTGTGCATGGAAGAAATCGCCGATCTGCGGCGCTGGATCGGCGCGCGGCTTCGCTAGCCCGCGAGGCGTTTGCATGCGCGCGCCGCCGTCGCCTCGTGCCGAGTCGCAATCGCCGAATTGGCTGCCGGACTTCTGCAGCCTGCCCGTGATATTCGCGGTGGCCGTCGTGGCCGAGCTCCTCGTGCTCGTCGTGCTCATCGCACCGAGCGACGAATCGCGGCCGCTCCTGCCGCGCCTCGCGACGGCGAGCGTGTTCGTACAGTGGCTCGCGCTGCTGTGCACGGTGTGTCTCTGCAAGCTGCGTCCGCAGCTCGAACGGCTGACACCCGCCCTCGGCGTGCTGACCGCCTACCTCCTCATGCTCGTCATCACGGCGCTCGGCAGCGCGCTCGTCTTCGGCATCGACCAGCAGCTCGGCCTGGGCCTCACGTTGCCGGCCGAGTTCGAGTGGCGTTTCGTCGTTCGCAACGTGGCATTGTGCGCATTGATCGGCGCCGCCTTGCTGCGTTATTTCTATGTGTTCGAACAGTGGCGCGCGCGCGTGCGCGCCGAGGCGAAGGCGCGCTTCGACGCGCTGCAGGCGCGCATCCGCCCGCACTTCCTGTTCAACAGCATGAACACGATCGCGAGCCTGATCCCCTTGCGGCCCCAGGACGCCGAACGCGCCGTCGAGGATTTGAGCGATCTGTTCCGCGCCGCGCTCGGCGGAGAGGCCGCGCAGAGCACGCTGGGCGCGGAGCTGGCGCTCGTGGAGCGCTACCTCGGCATCGAGCGCCTGCGGCTCGGCGAGCGGCTCGGCATCGACTTCGACACCGCCGGCGTGCCTGCGGACTTGCCGGTGCCGGCCCTGATCCTGCAGCCGCTCATCGAAAACGCCGTGTATCACGGCATCCAGCAACTGCCGGAGGGCGGCACCGTCACCGTTCGCGCGCGCGTCAGCGAGCAAACCGTGGAAATCGTGATCCGCAACCCGCGTCCGCGCGCCGCCGAGCGGCGCGAGACGGGTCACGGCATGGCGCTGGCGAACACACGGGCGCGCATCGAGTACCATTTCGGCCGACGCGGCGGCCTCGATGTCGACGCCGCGGAGGAAAGTTTCACCTGTACCGTGCGTCTGCCGACATCGGCTGCTTGAGAGACTGCCATGAAAGTCCTCATCGTTGACGACGAACCGCTCGCGCGCGAACGCCTGGCGGCATTGTTGCGCGAGATCGGCAACATCGAGATCGTCGGCCAGGCCGGCAACGGCCGCGACGCCGTCGAGAGCGCGATGCGGCTGGCGCCCGACGTGGTGCTGCTCGACATCCGCATGCCGCTCATGGACGGGCTCGAAGCCGCGCGCCACATCGCCGGCTTCGACGCGCCGCCCGCCGTGATCTTCTGCACGGCTTACGACGAACACGCGGTCGCCGCGTTCGAGGCCGACGCCGTCGATTACCTGGTCAAGCCGATCCGTCGCGAACGCTTGCTGGCGGCGCTCGATCGCGCGCGGCGCCTGAGCGCGAAAACCTTGCAGAAAATCGAGGCGACCACCGGTTCGCCGCAGCGCCGCAGCCATCTCTGCGCGCGCGTGCGCGGCAATCTCGTGCTCGTGCCGGTCGCTGACATTCAATATCTGCTCGCCGAGGACAAGTACGTCGTCGTCCACCACGGCGGCGGCGAAGTGCTCGTCGAAGAGGCGCTCAAGGCGCTCGAGACCGAATTCGCCGACCGTTTCGTGCGCATCCACCGCAATTGCCTCGTCGCGCGCGATCGCTTGGCTGCGCTGACGCGCGACAGCGAGGGGCGCGTCTTCGCACAGCTCACGGGCGTCGCAATGCCGCTCGAAGTGAGCCGGCGGAATTTGCCCGGTCTGCGCAAGCTCGTGAGGAGTCTGTAGCTTGACCATACGCATCGCCACGCGCCAAAGTGCACTCGCGCTCTGGCAAGCCGAGCACGTCGCGGCGAGGTTGCGCGCGCAGCATCCCGCGCTGCGCGTCGAGCTCGTGCCGATGACGACGCGCGGCGATCAGGTGCTCGATCGCCCGCTCGCGGAAATCGGCGGCAAAGGGCTGTTCCTGAAGGAGCTCGAGACCGCGCTACTCGAACGTCGCGCCGATATCGCCGTGCATTCGTTCAAGGACGTGCCGATGGAGCTCGAGCCGCCGTTCGCGATCGGCGCCGTGCTCGAACGCGCCGATCCCGCCGATGCATTCGTTTCTCCGCGCTATGCGCGCTTGGACGAGTTGCCGCACGGCGCGCGTGTCGGCACATCGTCGCTGCGGCGCCAGGCGCAGTTGCGCGCGCGCCGGCCCGATCTCGCGCTCGCGGACCTGCGCGGCAACGTCAATACGCGCTTGGCCAAGCTCGACGCCGGCGATTACGACGCGGTAGTCCTGGCGTGCGCGGGTCTCGAACGCCTGGGTCTCGCCGCGCGCATCCGCAGCCGGCTCGGAGCCCCCGACTGGCTCTCTGCGGCCGCGCAGGGCGCCATCGCAATCGAACATCGCGTCGGCGATACGCGCATTGCCGAACTGCTCGCGCCGCTCGACGATGCCGACACCGCGCGCTGCGTCGCCGCCGAGCGCGCGATGACGCGGTGTCTGCAAGGCAGCTGCGACGTGCCGATCGCCGCGTTCTGCATGGATACCGAACGCGGCATGCACCTTTTCGGTCTGGTCGGCGATGCCGCGAGCGGCCGCCTGCTGCGCGCCGAGGAAACCGCGATGGACCGCGATGCCGAAGCGCTCGGCCGGCGTGTCGCCGAACGCTTGCTCGCCATGGGAGCGGAGGCGTTCCTGCATCGGTCGTAGGACCCGCGCTCAAAACGAATAGACGAGATTCGTCGTCGCGAGCTGGTCCGTCTTCTTGAATCCCGCTTGCACGGCGGAGTTGTAGCGCACCTCGTAGCCTGCTTTGAGCGCGAGCTTGCTCGTCATCTTCACGTTCACGCCCGCATCGTTCTGCACGAAGGTGTCGCTGCCGGCCGACTCGACGAGCACCGTGTCGGTGAACGACGTGCTTGCGTTGAACGTGTGCTTGTAATCGGCTTTGCCGCGTTCGGCGGCGGCACCGTCCGCAGCCAGCTGCAGCTTGATCTGCGCCGGCGGCGGGTTTGGATTCGCCACGTACGTTGGACCCGGCTGCGCACCCTTGTAGCCGCCGCCGATCTCGAACGCGAGCTCGTCGTGCGCGCTCTTGAGCGCCTGGTATCCGTAGCCGAGGGTACCGATGTACTGATAGGCATAGGGCGAAAACCCGTCGTGCTCGTAACGCACGGCGCCGACCACGTAGCTGCGGTCATCGAGTTTGTAGCCGCTCGACGCGCCCGTTTCGTAGCGCTCGGCCGTGAGCCGGTACTGCGTGGACTTCGTACCGTCTACCGCGGTCGTCGTCACGTCGGCTTTGTTGCGCAGGGCCTTGACGTAATAGTCGTCCTTCCACTGAGCGTCGTTGTACTTGATGTCGACCTTCGCGTTGAGGTTCTCGGATTCGGTGTTTCCGCTTGCGATCGCAAGCCCGGCTTCGCCGCTGCCCGACCAGCCCTGCTTGGGCGCGGGGGCGTCGGCGGCGTGCGACGCGAGCGGCAGCGCGAAAGCCAGCGTGGTGACGAGAAGTGCGTGTTTCATGGTGTTCTCCCGGGCAGAAACGCCGCCGACCGCGGCATACGCATGCTCGCGAAGGGCGCGGGCGGATGCGCGGCCGAGTTGTGGCAGCGCGCGGGCAGTGCCGGGCGGAATTCAGGCGCGCTCGGCGCCGTAGAAGAGCATGACGACGTGGCGCGCCTCGGCGAAGAACAGCCAGCGCTCGACGAAGCCGGCGGCGATCGCCGCGACGGTGGCGCCGATCGTTGTGATCGTACCGGCCGCAGGCGCGACCCATGCGACCAGGGCGAGCACGGCGACCCCACCGAGCAGCACGAGGCAGATGCCGCGCAGGCGCGCCGCATGCTTGCGTGCGAGGGCGAAGCCAAATTCGTGCGTGAGATAGTTCTCTTCGGTGTGCGGCCGTTCGGCGCTCATCACGTGGCCGTGGCGGCCGAGGCCGGTCGCCGACTCGGGTGTCGCGGGATGCCTGGCAGCGTCGATGTGTCGCCAATAGACCAGTTTGAGCAGCGCGGCTGCCGCCGCGAGCGCGAGCATGAGTGCAGGCAGGACCACACGCGCTAGCGTGCCGTTGCCGCCCGGCGCGAGCAGCGCCTTCGACAGACACGTGCCCGCCAGCGCCCCGAACAACAGATAACCAGGCAGCACGTAACCGTTGTGCCAAGCCTGGACGGTCTTGAGCGAAGTATAAATTTTCGCCGTGCAGACGACCGTAATCGCAGCGAGCAAAGCCAGCGCGACGGCGAGCGTGCGGACCACCGCCGGATCGCCGCCTTGCCAAAGTTCGGCGCCGAGCAGTGCCGCCGGCGCGAAGCTCGCGAGCGAAGCCACACCCTCGCGCGATAGCCACGACGAGCGCCATTGACTCAGCGCACGCCACGCGCGCTGCGGCTGGCCAAGGTGCAGCATCGACGACATCAGCCCTGCGGCTGCCGCCACAGCACCCGTTGCCAGCAGAACGAGCGCCTGCGCCCGGGTGAGCGCTCGCACGTCGACGGCAAGCGCGGACCCGAGCAAAAACCAAAGTCCGAAGCCGGCACCCGAGACGACGGTGAAGAAAATGACCGAGAGCGCCGGACGCATCAGTCGCCCCGCGCCGTCGGCTTGCGCTCAGGCAACGTCGTCCCGCATGGCTTGCGGAAGACGTGCAGGCATCTTCTCGAAGTCTCGTTCACGGCATGGCGGCTGGCGAAAGGAAGCGCGCATTCTACTGCGGGCAGGACAAGCCGCGAACCTTGACGAGTGGAAGCCGGCATCAGCGCGACAACAGTCGATCCACCCACCGCAGCAATGGCGACGCTTTCGAAAAATCGACTTCCTCTTTCGCGGGCGGCGCTTTGGCCGACGTCGCATCGCGCCGCGGCCGCGGCGGCAGGTATTTGTTGACGGGCTTGTAGCCCATCTCGGGCATCAGGTCGTAGCCGCCCCGTTCGGCGACGAGTTTCGACACGGGCGATTCGGCATCGCCGAGATCGCCGAAGTGCCGCGCGCGCGTCGGGCACGCCATGACGCACGCCGGTTGACGATCGTATTCGTCGAAGGATTCGTTGTAGATGCGGTCCACGCACAACGTACACTTTTGCATCGTGCCGCGCTCGGCGCTGAATTCGCGTGCGCCGTACGGGCATGCCCAGGCACAGAGCTGACAGCCGATGCATTTGTCCTCGTCCACGAGCACGATGCCGTCTTCGGCACGCTTGTAGCTTGCCCCAGTCGGGCACACCGTGACGCAATCCGGCGTCTCGCAATGCAGGCATGAACGCGGAAAGTGAACAGTCAGGGCGGGAGAACTCTTGTCGATTCCCGATTCGCGATTCCCGATTCCCGACACCTCGTAACTGTGCACCCGATTGAACCACACCCCGCGCGGCTCGCGGCCGTAGGCCTCGGTGTCGGGCAGCGGTCCGAACTGGCCGCCGTCGTTCCATTCCTTGCACGCGACCGCGCAGGCGTGGCAACCCACGCAGATGTCGAGGTCGATGACGAGACCGAGTTTTTTCTTCGTGGGCGGCGGCAGCGTGGTCATGTCACGGATGGAACGGCCAGAAGTGCGGGATCAACAGCATCGAGATCGCGCAGAACAACAGAATCAGCGGTATGCCGACCTTCATGAAATCGGTGAACCTGTAGCCGGCGGCGCCATAGACGATCGTATTCGTCGGATAGCCGACGGGCGTGGCGAACGATGTCGCTGCGGCGAAGGCCACGGTGATCACGAACGGCGAAGGACTCGCGTGGAGCGCATGCCCGACGGAAATCGCGATCGGCACCATGAGCACGACCGACGGGTTGTGTCCCATGAACTCGGTGAGGAGCGCCGTGAGCAGATAGATCATGACGAGCACTGCGAGCGGTCCGTGCTCCCCGACGAGGTGCATGCCGCCGTCGACGAGATGCTGGGCGAGGCCGGTGTTGTCGAGCGCGATGCCGAGCGGCAGGATCGCGCCGAGCAGCACGATGACTTTCCAGTCCATCGATTCGTAGACGTCTTCGAAACGGAAGCAGCCGGTCAACGCCATCGCCGCACAGCCGAGCAGCGCGCTGACCACGATCGGCAGCACGCCGAAACCGGCGAGCAGCACGACGCCGACGAGGATCGCGACCGCCAACGGCGCGCGACGGCGCGGCTCGCGCATTTCGCCGCGTTCGCTCAACACGACGAGACCCGAATCGCGGCGCAGGTGAGCGACGGCCGCTTCGTCGACGAGCAGCAGCAACACGTCGCCGACTTCGAGCCGCGTGCGCTTGAGCTGCTCGCGCACGATGCGGTTGCGCCGCTGCACGGCGAGCAGCGCGGCGTTGTAGTGCCAGCGGAAGTCGGTCTCGCCGACGCTCTGGCCGACCATGCGCGCCCCGGGCGGCACCACGGTTTCGACGAGCACGCGCCGGCGATCGGACGAGCTCGAGCTTTGCATGTCCGCGACGGGCGCGATCTCGAGCCGCATCTGCTGCTTGAATTCTTCGAGCCGCTGCCAGTCGCCGCGGGCGAGCAGTACGTCGCCCTCGGCGATGATCTGCTCGCGCGGCGCCCACAGATGTTCCTCGCCGCGCAGCAGTTCGAGCACGTAGACGCCGTGTTTTTCGCCGAGCTTGGCCGCCGCCACGGATTGGCCGATCAGCGACGATTCGCGCATCACGCGCAGTTCGGTCACGAACTTGCCGAGGTCGTAATTTTCGACGAAATCCGTATCGATGTGGCGCGGCAGCAGCCAGCGGCCGACGAACATCAGATAGGCGATTCCGACGACCGCGAGCACCGCGCCGACACGCGTGAAATCGAACACGGCGAAGCCGGGCATGCCGTGCTCGATCGCGAGGCTGTTCGTGAGCAGGTTCGAGGACGTGCCGAGCAGCGTGCACACGCCGCCCATCTGCGCCGCATAGGACATGGGAATGAGCACGCGCGCGGGCGAGGTCCTGCTGCGTGCGCACACGCTGAGCGTCACGGGCAGGAACGTGGCGACGAGTGCCGTGTTCTTCACGAACGCGCCGAGCACGCAGACGATGAGCATGATGGCGAGCGTCAGCAGCCACGGCCGGTCGATGCGCGAGAGGATGCGGATCAAGGGATCGAGTGCGCCCGTCCCGACGACGCCCGCATTGAGCGCGAACATCGCAGCGACGACGACCGTCGCTTCGTTGCTGAACCCCGAGAGCCCTTCGGTCGGCGTGATGATGTGCAGCAGGATCAGCGCGACGAGCACGACGAGCGCGATGACGTCGTAGCGCAGCTTCTCGCTGATGAAAAGCGCCATCGCGCCGAGGACGATGGCGGCGACGGCCCAGGCCTGCCAGGTCATCGGCGGTCTCCCGCCGCGAGCTCGATCGCGTGGCCGGCACGCGTCGGTTCGGCATCGCGCACGAGACGCACCTTGAGGTCGAACCAGGCGGCCTGGCCCGTGATGGGGTCGGCGTTCGCATAGCGATGACCGTCGCCGCGCGGCGGCAGCAGATCGTCGATCACGTGGTTGAGCAGGAAGCCTCGCGTGAATTCCGGCGCATTCGGTTCGAGTTTCCATGCGCCGCGGCGTTTGCCGATCGCGTTCCAGCTCCAGACGGTGCCGGGCGCCGTACCGGCGTGGTACTTCGCCTGTACGCGAATGCGGCCGTGCGCGGATTCCACCCAGATCCAATCGCCGTCGGCAATGCCATTCGCTTCGGCGGTCGCTGCATTGACGTAGAGAAAATTGCGCGCTGCGATCTGCCGCAGCCAGGCGTTCTGCGAGCCCCAGGCGTGGTACATGAACATCGGGCGCTGAGTGATGGCGGCGATGGGATAGGTTCGGGAGTCTGGCGGTTGAGTGGACATGTCCGCCGCGTCGTAATAGATCGGCAGCGGATCGAAAAAGGCGGCCACGCGCGCGCGATCGCATGCGGGCGGTTGCTGCGTGCCATGGCGTTGCGCGGCGAGGCGGAATTTCTGCAGACGCTCGGAATAGAGCTCGAGCACGATCGGTTCAGCGGAACCCACGAAACCCAGCGATTTCGCCCAGGCGAGATAATCGCGATTGGCCATCTTGTAATAGCGG
Source organism: Rudaea sp. (assembly GCA_035650835.1). GTDB lineage: Bacteria > Pseudomonadota > Gammaproteobacteria > Xanthomonadales > Rhodanobacteraceae > Rudaea. Next base: position 28,480 of record DASRGX010000109.1, read on the forward strand.
CCGGCGGCCGGCACCGGCGCGTGCCAGTGACAATCGTGCGATGTGTACGCGTCGAGCTGATGCGGGTTCGGTTCGCCGACGCCGGACTTCCCGCCGTCGCGGCCGCGCCATCCCGCGAGCAGGCCGATGCCCGGCGCGCGCTCGTGCTCGACGATGTATTGCGCGTATCCGTGCGGATACTTCGGTGCGCCGCGCGCATCGACCATGCCGGGCAGCGAAAGCCGTGCGCCGAGTTCGAGCAGCACGTCCTGGAACGGTCGCACGTCGCGGTCGGGTTCCGCGATCGGTTGGCGGATCGCGTCGCTCGCGCCGTCGGCGTCGGAGATCGGGCGGTCGAGCAGGCTGATGCAATCGTAGCGCTCGAGATACGTCGTATCGGGCAGCACGAGGTCGGCGTAGTTCACGGTCTCCGACCAGTAGGCGTCCGCATAGATGAAATGTGGAATCTTATACTCGCCGTGCGCATCGCGGTCGGCGAGCATGCGGCGCGTCTCGCTCGTGTTCATCGCCGAGTTCCAGCCCATGTTGGCCATGAACAGGAACAGCGTGTCGATGCGGTACGGATCGCCGGCCCAGGCGTTGCGGATCACGCTCTGCAGCATGCCGTGCGCGGCGAGCGGATGCTCCCACGAGAACGCCTTGTCGATGCGGCGCGGCGCGCCGGCGGCGTCGACGAGCAGGTCCTCGGGTCCGTGCACGTAGCCGAGCGGACCGGCATCGAGCGCGCCGTTCTCCTTGCGCGCCTTGCCGGGCCGGTTTGCGGGCGGCACGGTTTTCGGGTACGGCGGCTGGTAGCGGAAACTTCCGGGCGTGTCGATCGCGCCGAGCAGCATCTGCAGCACGTGCAGCATGCGGCAGGTCTGGAATCCGTTCGCGTGCGCGCTGATACCGCGCATCGCGTGCATCGATACCGGCCGGCCGACCATCTGCGCATGTTCGCGGCCGTACGCGTCCGTCCAGCGTTGAGGCAGGCGGATTTCCTGCGCAAAGGCGGCATCCGCGAGTTCGGCCGCGACGCGCCGGATCGTCGCCGCGTCCACGCCGCAGCGCTCGGCGACGCGCCCAGCGTCGTATTCCTCGCCGAGAAAACGCTCGGCGAGCAGCTGGAACGCCGGCACGGCGGTGCGACCGTCCTCGAGCGTGAATTCGCCGACCACGCAAGGAGAAATGCCGACCGCGTCCGCCGCGACGATGGCCATGCCCGTTTCGCCGCGTGCTGCGCAGAGCGGCCGGCCGTGCGCATCGCGCGCGATCAGACCGTCGTCGGCGCCGCCCGGACGGCGCACGACGAGATGATGCGCATTCGTATACTTGACCAGATAGTCGAGATCGATGCGATCGGTGCGCAAGAGCTCGCGGATCAGCGCGCCGATGAACAAGCCGTCGGTGCCGGGGCGGATGCCGATCCATTCGTCGGCGATCGCGGCGTAGCCGGTGCGCACGGGATTGATCGCGACGATCTTCGCGCCGCGCCCCTTGAGTTTGCCCAAGCCGAGCTTGATCGGATTGGAATCGTGGTCCTCGGCGACGCCGAACATCAGGAGATATTTCGTGAGCTCCCAATCGGGCTCGCCGAATTCCCAGAACGAGCCGCCGATCGTGTACATGCCGGCCGCCGCCATGTTGACCGAGCAAAAGCCGCCATGCGCCGCGTAGTTGATCGTACCGAACTGTTGCGCCCACCAACCCGTGAGCGCTTGCGACTGGTCGCGTCCCGTGAAGAACGCGAGCTTGTCGGGATCGCTCGCGCGGATAGCGCCGAGCCATTTCGTCGCGATCTCTAGCGCTTCGTCCCAGCCGATCTCGCGGAACTCGCCGACGCCGCGCTCGCCCGTGCGCAGCAGCGGCTTCGTGAGCCGCGCCGGCGAGTAGTGCTGCATGATGCCGGCGGAACCCTTGGCGCAGAGCACGCCGCGATTGACCGGGTGCGCCGGATTGCCCTGGATATAACGCACGCGGCCGTTCTTGAGGTGAACTTTGATGCCGCACCTGCAGGCGCACATGTAGCACGTGGTCGTCTTGACCTCGTCGCCCACGGGTTCGTTGAGTCGAAGAGTGGCGTGCGGCATGCGCGCGTCGATAGTCGAACGGACGGACATCATAACGGATGCCGCGCCTTCGTCGCGCACCGCTTGCGGAACGCGGGCGGGAGCAGAAGCGGTCGCGAAGGACACGAGGCATGTGCGACGCGTCATAAGAAACCGTTCGAGAAATTCTTCGGCTCTTCTTCGTGAAAGTTCGTGTCCTTCGTGGTTCAAGCTTTTCGCCGCGGATGCGCAAGCATGGCGCGGCGATGTCGGGCACGTGCACAATAGGCGCATGGACCGTTACGAACGCATCCTCACGCTGCACCGCATCCTGAAGTCGGCGCGCTACGCCGTCCCGCTCGCGCGCATCATGGACGAGCTCGGCTGTTCGCGCGCGACCGCCTATCGCGACATCGCGTTCCTGCGCGACGCGCTCGGTGCGCCGATCGACAGCGATGGCGAGAACGCTGCGTTCCGCTACGCGGCGGACGAAGCCGAGCGCTTCGAGCTGCCGGGCCTGTGGCTCAACAGCGAGGAGCTGCAGGCGCTCCTCGCCCTCAACGAGCTCGTCGGACGCACGGGCCCCGGCATTCTCGCGAGCACGCTCGCGCCGTTCCGTTCGCGCATCGACCGCCTGCTGTCGAACCAGGCCGACGGCAAGAGTTTCCCGATCGAGCGCATCCGCGTGATCGGCAGCGGCACCCGCAAGGTCGACGAGGCGACGTTCCGCCGCGTCGCGAGCGCGGTGCTCGACAGGCGGCGGCTCAAATTCGACTATCGCGCGCGTTCGACCGACGAGCCGACCACGCGCACGGTTTCGCCGCAGCGCCTGACGCACTACCGCGACAACTGGTATCTCGATGCTTGGGACCACGGCCGCGAAGGCTTGCGCAGTTTCGCGCTCGACCGCATCGCGCGCGCCGAACTCGTCGACGAAGTGGCGGAAGACCGCGAGGAGGCCGAACTCAACCGGCACCTTTCATCGAGCTACGGCATTTTTTCCGGCGCGCCGAAAGCCTGGGCGACGATCCGCTTTTCGCCGCACGCCGCGCGCTGGGTCGCCGACGAGCACTGGCATTCGCAGCAGCAGGGCCAATGGCTCAAGGACGGCCGCTACGAGCTCAAGGTGCCGTACAGCAATTCGCGCGAACTGCTCATGGACGTGCTCAAGTACGGTCCCGATGCCGAGATCGTCGCACCCGTCTCGCTGCGCGAAGAGATGAGAATCATGCTGCAGCTGGCGGTCGGCGCCTATCAATGAAAGCGCTCGGCGACGCGTGGGCAGGCGCGCTCGCGCGGCGCCCTTTCGTGCTAGCATGCGCCGCCACCCTCGGGGAGATGACCACATGCGCCGTTATTTGCGTGGAGTGCTCATGCTGTGTGCGATGGCCGCTGCGGCGCCGACATGGGCGGGCGGGCCGGTCCAAATTCAGGCGGTGGATGACGGTTACAATTTCGTCGCGTCCGGCGTCGGCAGCCCGACGACGACCACGATCACGCTGACGTTCAACGCGAACGGCATCGTCGGCGAAGCCGCGCAGATCGCGAGCCTCGCCCTGCAGGGCGCGAATTCCGGCGACTTCGCGATCCTCCCGTCGAGCACCTGCGCGGTCGGCACCGATCTCGATACGGGCAACACCTCGTGCACCGTGGTCGTGCAGTACACACCCTCGACGACGAGCGCCGAGACGGCTCAGCTCGCGGTGTCGTGCAACCCGGTGGGCCTCGTCGGCGGTTTTTCGCTGAACTGCACCGGCGCGACCGGGACGATGTCCCTGTTCGGCTCCGCGGCCGCCGCGCTCGCGGCGACCCCCGCGCTCGATTCGCGCATGCTGACCGTGCTCGCGCTGCTGCTCGTCGGCTTCGGCGGCTGCATCGCCGTGCGCCGAGGCTGACGTCCCCGCGTCACAATTGCGGTAGACGGCGCGCCCGCCAAGGCGTCGCCAGCATGCCCCACGCACTGTGCCAGCGGGCCTCGCCGAGCGCATGCAGACCCGTGGGCGGGTCGGCATCGGCGACGGGTTGCGTCAGCGTACCGAACGCGCGATCCCAAACCGAGAAGATCACGCCGAAATTCGAGTTCGTCCGTGCCATCTCGGGCGAATGATGGTTCCAGTGCATGCGCGGCGTGATCAGGAGCCACGCGAACACGCGGTCGATCGACCGCGGCCACGCGACCGCTGCATGATGGCTATGCGCGACGCCGATATTGATCACTTCGTGGAGCAAGAACACGGCAACCGGCACGCCGAATGCGGCGCATACGAGGATTTTTGCGAATTGGGCGAGCACGATGTGGAGCGGGTGCTGGCGAAGGTTCGTGGTCACGTCGACGTGCGCGTCGGAATGGTGCACCGCATGCAGCAGCCAGAGCCAGCGCACCCGGTGGCTCAGTCGATGGAACAGGTAGTCGCCGATATCGAGCGCGAGGAACGCGAGCACGCCCTTCACGGCCGCCGGCAGCGCGAGCATCGTCAGCAGGCCCACGCCGCGCAGCTGCAGCCAGTTCAGCAATAGCATGACCGATCCGCCGTACACGGCGGACATCACGGCGATGCCGGCGAGCCAGAGCAGCAGGTTGCTGCGCGCGTGCGCGAGCCGGCCGAGCGGACCCGCGCCGCGCCGGCGCGGGAATGCGAATTCGGCGGCGAACGCGACGACGAAGCCGCCGAACAGCACGATGCCCGCGGCTTGCCGCAGCAGCATGAGCCAGTGCGCCTGTTGCAGCGGCTCGGACATCGCAGTCAGCGATTCGGCGCCGGCAGCGCGGCGGCCGCGCCGGTCGCGCCTTGACGCGCGCGCTCGCCGAGTTCGCGGAACTTCGCCGAGATCGAATCGAGCTTGGCGCTCCATTCCGGGTTGGGCGTCTGTCCGGCCGTGAGCTTGTCGTAGACCTGGATCAGCGCCACCGTCGCGAACGGATCGATGAGGGCGGCCTTGAGGCTCAGCGCGGCGATGAGCGCGAGCACGAACGTCCAGACGCCGGCGTGCACGTGGAACAGGCCGATCAGCGCGGCGATCGGCGCGCCGACCGCGACCCAGACGAGCAGCGTGAGCGCCCAGATCAGCAAGGTCAGGACCGCCGCGTTCTTGAGTACACCTTTATAATTTTGCGCATAGAGCACGGTGCAGTCGCGGGCGACGGCCCAAGGGTTCGCGCCGGCGCCGCGGCGCAGGATCTGCGCGAGGATCACCTGGTCGAGATGGCTCAGGCTCGTGTTGATGACGGCGTCGACGAGCTTGACCAGCGCCTCGAGGCCAGGGATAGGCAGCCAGGAGGCGAGACTCACCGTGATGCGATTGAATGCGTTCAGGACCCCGCGCACGAGCTGGTTGAGGCCGAACAGCAGCGAAGACGAAGCGAAATGTTCTTTGACCGATGCCGTGGCATGTTCGATTTGGCTGCGGCCGCCGGGGATTTCGCGTCCGTCGAGGAGCTCCACCAGCACGGCGATGTGTCCCGCTTTGACGAGATAGAGCAGGTACTGGCGCGCCCAGAAGAGCACCCCGCTTACGACGGCGAAGCCGATCAGGCCCCCCCAGCCGGCACCCGCACCGGCATTGCCGCCGATCCCGCCGAACAGGTAGCCCATGCCGCCGCCGACGCCGACGGCGACGACGTACGCGAGCGTGATGCCGACGTAGACCGCCACGCGCAGCGCGAGGAACGGTAGCGTGCGCATGAGCAGGCCGAAGATCTGTCCGGTGCGGAAGTCGAGCATGGCGCGGGTCCTCTGGATTGTGGTAAATCGCTGCGTCGGGCGGCGAAATGCGCTATCCGTCACGCGGCGCAAGGCCCGCTCGACCATGAACCAGGACTCGCCACGATGACCTCGACCAGCGTTTCGCTCGTACTCGGCTCCGGCGGCGCGCGTGGCTACGCGCACATCGGCGCGATCGAAGAGCTCGTCGCACAAGGATACGACATCCGCAGCGTCGCTGGTTCGTCGATGGGCGCCCTGGTCGGCGGCATCTATGCCGCAGGCCAGCTCGATGCTTACCGCGACTGGGTCAAACCGCTGCAGCGCATGGACGTGCTGCGGCTGCTCGACTGGACCTTCACGGGAGGCGGCCTCATCAAAGGCGATCGCATCGTCGCCAAGCTCAGGGACCTCATCGGCGAGACGAATATCGAGGATCTGCCGATCAGTTACACGGCCGTCGCCGTGGACCTGATCGCGCAGCGCGAGGTCTGGTTCTCGCGCGGTTCGCTCTACGACGCCATCCGGGCATCGATAGCGATCCCGACGGTGTTTCGCCCCCACCATTACGAGGGACGCACGCTCGTCGACGGCGGACTGCTGAACCCGGTGCCGATCACGCCGACGCTGCGCGACCTCACGGACTGCACGATCGCCGTCGACGTCAACGCGCCGGCCGAAGAGCTCGGCGAAAACGGCATCCGCATCGCGGCGGATTCCGTCGTGCCTGACGCGACGTTCGGCAGCGCGAATCCGGCGCTCGCGGGCGACGTGGGCAGCGCGGGCGAAGCCGAGACGTCGACCGCGAGTGCAATCGCCTCGGCGGACCCGGCCGGTGCGCGCCGCGCGACGTACCGGCAGCGCATCGCCGAATTCCTCGACGGACTGCTCGAGAAGCGCGAGAAAAAAGCCGTCGAACCCGACCCGGGCATCCTCGAATTGTTCGCGCGCTCGCTCGATGTCGTGCAGGAGACCGTGACGCGCTTCAAGCTCGCCGCCCAGCCGCCGGACCTGGTCATCGGCATCCCGCGCAACGCCTGCGCGTTCTACGAGTTCCATCGCGCCGAAGAGCTCATCGAGATCGGCCGCAAGCGTACGCGCGAGGCGCTGCGGCACTTTCGGGCGACACGCAAGGGCTGAGCGCGCCAACGCCGGCTGAACGGGCCGGCGGCTATCGTCAACTGAAGGCCCGCCGGCGCATTATTCTCCGGCAAGAGGCCGGTTGCGTGATCCGGCCGTAGGCTTCGTACAACCCCAGAGGAGCACGAAAATGCGCATGCATCTTGTGGCAA
>DASRGX010000110.1:0-4212 GCA_035650835.1 Rudaea sp.
AGCACTGGGATGGTCTGGATATCCTCGTGCACTCGATCGGCTTCGCGCCGCGTGAAGCGATCCAGGGCGAATATCTCGACAACCTCACGCGCGAGAATTTCAAGATCGCGCACGACATTTCCGTGTACAGCTTCCCTGCGCTGGCCAAGGCCGCGCGGCCGCTCATGAAAGGCCGCAACGGCGCGCTGCTGACGCTCACGTATCTCGGCGCGGAGCGCGCGCTGGTCAACTACAACGTGATGGGCCTCGCCAAGGCGAGTCTCGAATCGAGCGTGCGCTACCTGGCCTACAATCTGGGCCCGGAGGGCACGCGCGTCAACGCGATCTCGGCCGGGCCGATCAAGACGCTCGCCGCCGCCGGCGTGGGCAACATCCGCAAGATGCTCGACTACGTCGAGCACACCGCGCCGCTGCGGCGCAACGTCACGATCGACGAAGTGGGCAACGTCGCGGCATTCCTGTGCTCGGACCTGGCGTCGGGCATCACGGGCGAGGTCACGTTCGTCGATTCGGGCTACAACATTCTCGGCATGACGGGAATCTGAGGCACGGTCGCGAAGGCGTCGAGAACGACCGCGCTCGAGCTTCGTGCAATGAAAAAGGCCGCTTGCGCGGCCTTTTTTTTCCATGCCGATCGGGATTACATGCGGTCTTCGGCGATCTCAATCTTCGCGTTCTTGCGCAGCGTGTCGAGGAAGCCGTGTACCGACTCGGCGCCGGCGGCTTGGCGCAACTGATTGAGCGCGGCTTCCTTCGTCTTCGCATCGAGCTTCGACGGATCGCCGTCCTTGACGGCGGTCAGTTCGACGAGCGCATAGGCATCGCCGCCGAGGGCAATCTTGCCGTCCACCGGCTTGTCACCGGGACGCGCCAGCTTGAACACCTCGGTGACGAGCGTGCGATCGAGATTCGCCGCGTTGCGCCCGATGTCCTTCTCTTCCTCGACCTTGAGTTTCGCGTCGGCCGCGACCTTGTCGAGCGATTCGCCCTTCTGCAGCCGGTCGAACAGCGCGTCGGCCTGCTCGCGCACTTGCTTGGCCAGTTCTTGACTCACGAGCTTCTTGCGGATCTCTTCACGCACCTCGCCAAGCGGCTTCGGCTGCGGCTTTTCGTGCTCGTCGACGCGCACGACGACCATGTGATTCGGGCCGAGCTCGATCGGATCGGAATCGTTGCCCTCGACGAGCACCTGATTCGAGAACGCGGCCTTGACGACCGCCGGGTTCGCAGCGATGCCCGTGCCGCCCGTACGCGCGAAGAGGCCCGTCTTCTGCACCGTGAGGCCGAGTTCCTTCGCTGGCGTGTCGAGCGAGCTCGGATCCTGATAGACGAGGTCGGTGAGCCGACTCGCCGTGTCGGAATACGCGCGTTCGCGCTCGGTGTCGACGTACTGCTTGGCGAGCTCGCCTTTGACCTCGTCGAAGCTGCGCACCTTCTCGGGACGCACGTCGCGCAACTCGATGATGTGATAGCCCTCGTCCGACTTCACGGGATCCGAGACTTCGCCCTTGTTCATCGCGAACAGCGCCGCCTCGAACGCGGGATCGGTGTCGCCCTTGCCGAGCCAGCCGAGATCGCCGCCTTGCGCTTTCGAACCCAGATCGTCGGATTTTGCCTTGGCGAGCGCCGCGAAATCCTTGGTCGTCTTGGCTTCCTTAGCGATCGCCTGCGCTTTTTCGAGCGCGGCTTTCTGCGCGGCGGGATCGGCGTTCTTGTCGACCTTCACGAGGATGTGCGAGGCGAGCCGCTGCTCGGGTTGCACGAAGCGCGACTTCTGTTCGTCGTAACGCTGCTTCAGTGCGGCTTCGTCGGGTTTGATATCGGCGGCGAGCTTCGAGCCGTCGAGCTCGAGATAGTCGAGCGACACCTTTTCCGGCGTCTGGAATTCGTCGCCGTGCGCTTTGTAATACGCCTCGATGTCCGCATCGGCGATCTTCGGCTCGCTGGTCGGCTTCTCGAGCTTGACGAAGCGGAAGTCGCGCGTCTGGTCGCGCAGACGCAGGTACTCGTCCACGTCGCGCGGCGTCGCGAAGCCGCTCGCGTTGATCTGCATCGGGAGCTGGCGCAGAGCGATGTCCTTGCGTACTTCGTCCTCGAATTGCGTCGCGCTCCGGTGCTGCGCGCTGAGCAGGAGCCGGTACTGATCGACGCTGAACTTCCCGTCGACTTGGAACGCCGGCACGCTCTCGATCTCGCTGCGCACGTCCGCGATCGGTACCGCCGCGCCGAGCTTCTCGTTGGCGTCGAGGACGAGCTGTTCGTCGATGAGCCTGTCGAGCACTTCGCGCTTGCGCGCCGGAGTATCGAAGGTCTGCATGTCGAACTGGGCGCCCATCATGCGCTGCCACTGCTGGCGGTACGCGTCGTAGCGCTCGCGGAAATCCTGCTGCGAGATCTCGTGGCCGTCGACCTTCGCCACGAACGTCTCGTTGCGCGGGTTGAAGTACGACTGGATGCCGAAGAACCCGCCGAAGACGACGCCGATCACGCCAAGGACGATCTTGACGAAAGGACCGGAGAATCTCTCGTGAAGTGTTCGCTTCATTTTCGCAACTCTTTAAGTCTGTCTCTGCGGCATCGCTGCCGCGGTTGCTTTTGCCGCATTTTCCACTTCGCAGCAGAGGGCTGCGGCGAAAAAAACAAGGGCGCCGTGCGGCGCCCTGCAAATCGTGGCGGAGTGGACGGGACTCGAACCCGCGACCCCCGGCGTGACAGGCCGGTATTCTAACCAGCTGAACTACCACTCCGCGTTTTCTGTTACGGAACTACGGCGTTGCGGCCATGATTCCTGCGGAAAAATCCGCTTTGGCTGTGGTGGGTGCTGAGGGGTTCGAACCCCCGACCCTCGCCTTGTAAGGGCGACGCTCTACCGCTGAGCTAAGCACCCCTACGAGATGCCATTGGGCGAAAGCGCACTAGTTTATTGCATCTTTGAGAGCTTTGCCAGCCTTGAACGAAGGATTCTTCGAAGCCTTGATCTTGATCTGCTGGCCGGTGCGCGGGTTGCGGCCGGTGCGCGCGGCGCGCTTGCGCACGACGAACGTGCCGAAGCCGACGAGGGAGACCGTGTCGCCCTTCTTGAGCGCCTTCTTCACCACCTCGATCACGGCCTCGACGGCCTTCGCGCCGTCCACTTTGGTCAGGCCGGCGGCATCGGACACCGCGCTTACGAATTCTGCTTTATTCATTTATCTCTCCCGAACGGAATCAGCGACCGCATCGCATGTATGTTTATGTGAACCAAGTTTTTCCCCGACGAATTCAGACTGGAATCGACTCGATTCGCTACCCCGCGGCCGCACGGACATGAGGGGTCAGGGCCGCGGCGCAGACTTTATACCAGCCGGTCTGATCCGGCGCAATACAAGGCGTGGCGCGGCTTTGCGGGCATTCGCGCCTCGTCTTCGCACGCGGTTTTCGACGGCGTTTTCCTTGACACAATGGTGAGGAATTTGCATAGCCGAAGCGCGCGCGAACGCTGTTGCGTTCGCGCCGTTTCGTTCAGTGCGGCCGCGGTTGAGTGGGCTCGCCTTCCTCGGTGTGCGCGGGTTCAATTGTGGATTTTGCAGCATCTTCCACTTTTGCTTGCGCCGGCGCGAGCGGACGCTCGAGCGCGATGTCGAGCACTTCGTCGATCCAGCGCACGGGCTTGATGGCGAGGGAATCCGTCACGTTCTTCGGGATGTCGGCCAGATCCTTTTGATTTTCCTCGGGAATGATCACGGTCTCGATGCCGCCTCGATGCGCCGCGAGCAGCTTCTCCTTGAGACCGCCGATCGGCAGCACGCGGCCGCGCAGCGTGATCTCGCCCGTCATCGCCACTTCGGAACGCACGGGCACCTTGGTCAACGCCGAGACGAGCGCCGTACACATCGCGATGCCCGCGCTCGGGCCGTCCTTCGGCGTGGCGCCCTCGGGCACGTGGATGTGGATGTCGTGCTTCTGGTGGAAATCGGCGTCGATGCCGAAGCGCTCCGCACGCGCGCGCACGACGCTGAGCGCCGCATGGATCGACTCCTGCATGACGTCGCCGAGCTGGCCGGTGTGGATCAGCTTGCCCTTGCCCGGAACCACGGTGGCTTCGATGCTGAGCAAATCGCCGCCCACCTGCGTCCACGCGAGCCCGGTGACGAGGCCGACTTCGTTCTGCAGCTCCTTGCGGCCGTAGCTGAACTTGCGCACGCCGAGATAGGTCTCGAGATTGCGCGAAGT
>DASRGX010000111.1:0-2939 GCA_035650835.1 Rudaea sp.
CAAGCGCGTGCTCGAAGCGCTGATCCTCTCCGGTTCCATGGACGCGCTCGGCTCGAATCGCGCGAGCCTCATGGCGCATTTGCCCGAACGCATGAAGGCTGCCGAGCAACGCGCACGCGATGCGCTTGCCGGACAAACCGACATCTTCGGCGCGACGAGCGTCGTGCCGGCGCCCACGCCGGCGCTGCCCGACGTGCCCGAGTGGCCTGCCGAACAGCGCCTGGCCGGCGAACGCGATACGCTCGGCCATTATTTGACGGGCCACCCGACCGACGCCTGGCGCGACCTCATCGCGCGGCTCGCGACGTGCCCGATCGGCGAGCTCGACCGGCATTACAAGCCGCCGCCGGGCGATCGCCGCCCGCGTTTCGCCGATCTCAAGCAAGTCACGCTGATCGGCAGCGTGGTCGGCCTGCGCAAGCAGGGCGACAGCCGTGCGTTCGTGCAGGTCGAGGATTTTTCGGGTCGCTTCGAAGCCGTGCTCTATCGCGAGACGTGGGTCGAATTCGGTCCGCTCGTCACGCGCGATGCGATTCTCGTCTTCGAAGGCGGCCTCTCGGTCGACGAGTTCTCGGGCGGGTTCCAGCTCCGCATCCAACGTATCGGCTCGATCGCCGCCGCCTGCGAACGCCAGGCGCGGCTCGTGCGCGTGCGCTGCAACGGCATCGACGCGGGTTTCTCGCAACGTCTGCAGCACGTGCTAGTCGGACACCGCGGCGGCGCGACGCCCGTGCGGCTGCGCGTGCGCAATGCCGAAGCCGAGGCCGAGATCGAGCTCGGCGCCGCCTGGCGCGTGCGCGCCACGCCAGCGTTGACACAGGCGCTCGGAGCGCTCGACGGCGTGCTCGGAGCGGAAGTGGTGTTCGGCGGCGCGCGGGCGGAAAGCGCCTCCTGACGCTTTCGTGACCCTAGGCCCCCCGGCCCACCCCCGCTATACTGCGCCCCTTTGTGCACGAACGCCGCCGAATGAACCCGAATTTCCTCGATTTCGAGCAGCCGATCGCCGAGCTGGAAGCGAAGATCCAGGAGCTTCGCCATGCCAGTCACAGCCAGGCGTTCAATATCGACGAGGAAGTCGCCCGGCTCAAGGACAAGCTCAAACACAAGACGGCCGAGATCTTCAAGAATCTCACGCCATGGCAGATCGCGCAGCTGGCGCGGCACCCGGCACGGCCGTACACGCTCGATTACCTGCAGGTGATCTGCGAAGAATTCCACGAACTCGCCGGCGACCGCACCTTCGCGGACGACCCCGCGATCGTCGGCGGCCTCGCCCGCATCGACGGACGCGCCTTCGTCGCGATCGGCCATCAGAAGGGACGCGACACCAAATCCAAAATCCGCCGCAATTTCGGCATGCCGCGGCCGGAGGGCTATCGCAAGGCGCTCAGGCTCATGCAGCTCGCCGAGCGCTTCCGCCTGCCCGTGCTCACGTTCATCGACACGCCGGGCGCCTATCCCGGCGTCGGCGCGGAGGAGCGCGGACAAAGCGAGGCGATCGCGCGCAATCTGCTCGAGATGTCCGAGCTCAAGGTGCCCGTCATCTGCACCGTCATCGGCGAGGGCGGCTCGGGCGGCGCGCTTGCCATCGGCGTCGGCGACCGCACGATCATGCTCCAGTATTCGATCTACTCGGTGATTTCGCCGGAATCCTGCTCGTCGATTCTCTGGCGCAGCACCGAGCGCGCGCGCGATGCGGCCGAATCGCTGGCGCTCACCGCGCCGCGGCTCAAGGAATTCGGACTCATCGACAAGATCGTGCGCGAACCGCTCGGCGGCGCGCATCGCGACCCGCACGCCATAGCCGTGCGCCTCAAGGCCGTGGTGCTCAACCAACTCGCCGACGTCGAACGCGACGACACCGCCACGATGCTCGCACAGCGCTACAAGCGCCTGCGCCGCTACGGCGCGTTCAAGGACTGACGATCGCGGCTGCGCCTGCGCCGCGGCGAAAAATCGGCCGGACGAACGGGAAGCTCTGCGGGCTTTCTGGCAACATCGACGCCATGTCTCGCCACGCGCTCATCGAAACGCTCGCGGCGGCCCTGGCGCACCAGGCGGCAGGCGCGCTCGCCGTGGGGGTCAGCGGTGGCATGGATTCGACCGTGCTGCTGCACGCGCTCGCGCAGTTGCCTGGGGCGCGCGCGCGCGGTTTGCGCGCGATCCATGTCGATCACGGAATCCACGCCGACAGTGCGCGATGGGCACGGCATTGCCAGTCCGCGGCACACGGGCTCGGGCTCGAGTGCTGCGTGATCGCCGTGCAGGTCGTTTGTGCCGATACCGGGCTCGAGGATGCCGCGCGCCGCGTACGCTACGCCGCGTTGGCCGAGGAATTGCGCGAAGGAGAGATCCTCGTGCTCGCGCACCATCGGGACGATCAAGCCGAAACGATCCTGCTCAAGCTCCTGCGCGGCGCGGGTCCGGAAGGCCTCGGCGGTATGCGCGCGCAGCGCGCGCTCGGGCGAGGGAAACTCTGGCGGCCGCTGCTCGATCTGCCACGCTCGGCGCTGGCCGGCTACGCCGAGGAACACGGGCTCGCGTGGATCGAAGACCCGAGCAATGCCGATACGCGATTGCGCCGTAATTTCCTGCGCCGACGTGTGCTGCCGCTCGTCACGGAACGCTGGCCCGAAGCGACGGCTGCGCTCGCGCACAGCGCGCGCTGGGCGCGCGACGCCGCCGAGTTCATCGATCGCGAGAGCGCGACCGCGCTCGCAGCGTTGCGCCGCGCACAAGCCACGGCGCTCGATTGGCGCGGCTGGCTCACCCTGGCTCCGGCGCTGCGCGACCCGGTGCTGCGCCGCTGGCTGCGCGAGCTCGGTGCGGACGAACCGGGCCATCAGCACGTCGCCGAGCTCGAACGTCAGTTGCGCGACGCCGGCGGCGATCGCGCGCCGTGCGTACGTTTCGCCACGACCGAGCTCCGCCGCTATCGC
>DASRGX010000112.1:0-9913 GCA_035650835.1 Rudaea sp.
GCCGATGCTGTCGGCCGCCGTTGCGCGGATCTTGAGACGCACATCGAATTCCTGGCCGAGCGTCACCGACGTCAACGGATGTCCCGACACATCGGTGTATTCGCGCACGATCTCGAGGCCCTGTTTCACTTCCGTGGCGGGCGGCGCACGGTCGAACCCGGCTTGCGTGACGACGTACCAGGCGCGACGATCGGCATCGTTCTCGACGCGCAACCCGCTCGCCTCGCCCGTGAAGCTGCCGCGCATCACGTTTCCGCTCAGCGTGCCGACCGCAGTGGCGGCCGTTTTGCGCAATTCGAGCAATGCCAGCTTGTTCTCGCCGGCGTTCTGCGTCGCATAGGCGTCGAGCGCGAGGATAGTGAGACCGGACGAGAGCGTGTTGTACCAGCCCTTCTCGAGCGGCCGCACGATGCTCTCGAGCGAGGCGGCAGGCAGCGCGCGGCTGCGTTCCGGAAAATGCTTGGCGATCAGATAGAGCGTGGTCGCGTCGCGCACCAGGGGGTCGTAATAGCGCGCATAGCGATATACGTTCTCGATCGTCGAACGCACGAGCACTTTCTCGGGTCCGGCGATGAGCTTGTCCGCATCGCGATCCTGTTTGAGCAGCTTGAACGAGGCCGCGACGTAAGCGGCGACGAGATCGTCGCGCCACTGCTTGGGATAGCGCTCGTCGAGATGTTTGATGACTGCGGCGATCTCGTTCGTCGTAACGGTGCCCTGACGCGTGAGCAAGTAAATCGCATAGGCGCGTTCGCGCAAGCCGTCGAGCGACAGGTCGCTCTCGTCGGCGGCGAGTTGGTGGAGGTATTTGTCCCCCGCGTCCAGCATGTCGCCCGGCAGTTTCTGGCCGCGCTCCTTCGCTTCCACGAGCAGCAGCATCGCATGCGCCGAAACATAGCGCTCGGATACCGGCGTGGAGGTCCAGAGGCCGAAGCCACCCTCGCCGTTCTGGCGCGTGTGCAGCACCGCGAAAAGCGCCTGCAGCGGATCTTTCTGCGGCACCGTTTTCGCATCGGTGGCGACGCGCCCGTACTCGGGATGCTGGCTCAGCACGAGCGCGGGGATGCCTTGGCTCACGAGTTGTTCGGTGCAGCGGTGCGGGAAATCTTCGAGGAAGGCGGACAGCCCCTGCGCGAGCACGAGCGGCGTGTAGGCCGCGGCGATGTCGCGCTTTGCGAACTCGTCGTAGAGCGCGCGCAGCGGAGCGATCTCGGCCTTGCCGTGCTCGAGCGTACCGACCGTGAATTCGTTGCGGTACGCACTCGCCGGACGCACCGAGATCTCGCCGCCGAGTTTCGCGGATTTCTCGCCGTAGCTCGCACGGAACTCAATGCGCGCCGGTCCGAGCGCGGGCTTGGCGCGCAATCTGAAAAGCGCAACGCCTTCACGCATTTCGCCGAGGCTCAGCGCTTGTTCCGCCGGGCCTATGACCTCGAACGCGCTGCCCGGCGCCAAACCCAGCTTCACCGGCACCTCTTTGCCGGCAAGACCGGTCAGGTTGTTGGCTACGCCGACGCTGACCTCGAATTCGTCGCCCGGCGACACCATCGAGGGCAAATTCGGCGACAGCACGAAATCGCCGCGCACCGTTGTGGAATTCTGGAAAATGCCCACTTTGTCGGGCCGCACGGCCACCGCCATGATGCGCAGCTTGCCGTTGAAATCGTCGGGAACGGCGTAGGTCAAATCGCGCTCGCCCTTGACCTCCACGATGCCCGACCAATACGCGACGGGCTCCTGGTGCTTCTTCTTGAACGGATTCAGATGGCGCGCGAGCAGGTCGTCGGCGTCGCCTCCTGGCGCCGCCATACCGGCGAGCTTGCTGAATTCGGGCAGTATCAGATCGAGGATCTGGCTCGTGCGCACGTCGAGCATGCGCTTGCGGAAGAAGAAGTCGAGCGGATCGCCGAGCTTGTAACGCGCCACCTGCAGGATGCCTTCGTCGACGGCGAACACGACGACCCGCGCTGGCTCGGCCGAGCTCACTTTCATCGTGAGCGTGTCGCCGGGCTTGACGAGAGCGGGCGCCGCCACCGTCACCGCGTCGCGGCGCGCATCGCGGTTCACCGAGAACGGCACGACGCCGTACGAGAGCGGACTCATGAAGATCTCGTCGGACGCAGGATCGCGCACGAACTGCACGTTCACGTAGCCGTTGCCTTCGAAATCCGCGGGCACCTTGATCTTCTGCACGGAGCCGGTCGTCGCGCTGTGGAACCAGGCGTGCGCGTATACTTTGTCGCGTTCGATCGTGATCAGGCCGCTGCCCGCATACGGTGCGCGGATCGCCACTTCGATGTCCTCGCCAGGCGCAAAATCGTGCTTGGACAGCGCGAGTTGAAGCTCGGCATTTCGCTCGAGCGAGCGCGAGACGTTCGCTTCGCCTGCCACGGTGTATTCGACGCGGTTGAGCTCGTCGCCGTGCGCATTGCGCACGACGAGCATGAACGTGCCGGGGTTGTCGGTCGGCAGGTCGATGTCGGTGCCGCCCGCGGCAATCGCGAGCGGATTTTCCGAGACCGGGATTTCCTTCGACTTCGACTCGTACTTGAACACCCCCGAATCCTGCTTCGCGAGGACGGAGACGAAACGGCGCTCGATGATCGCGGCCTTAAGTCCTTCGATCGCGATCTTCTTCGTGGTCGGGTCGATCGCGATCAGGTTCACGCTGCGCTTGGCGCCGCGCGGTACGAAATCGAGATTGTCCGCGGCCTTGGCGCCGATCAGATAGTCGAGAGAGGACACCAGCACGTGCGCCTCGGCCGCCACGCTGCGCCCGCCTTCGGCCTCGTAGCCTTTGGCGAAGAAGCGCAGCTGATACGAGGCCGTGCCGTACTTGCCGAGGTCGAGCGGGAACTCGGCGTCGCCGTGTTCGTCGGTCTGGCGCTCGCCGAGCGGTTCCGTGTAGCCTTCCTTCGCACGCTGCGGGTCGAAGAACTTCCATGCGGTGTAATTGTGGAAAGTGGGAAAATACGGCGTCAGGGTCATCGTCGCTTCGACGCGTCGGTTCTGCGCCGGCGTGCCGAAGAGGTTCTGCAGATTGAACAACGCTTTCAGGTCGGCCGGTTTGACCCACCCCTCCGCGACGTTGTGCGAGAGGCGCGCATCGGCCTTCATGCGGTCCGGCTGGAATTCCTTGACCTGCAGACCCACCGTGCCGATCTGCGCATTCGCCTTGTCGTCCTTGACGATGTAGAGGTTCACGTTCCAACCGCCCGTCGGCGCGGTCTCCTGGGTCGTGTAGCCGATCTCGTCGAAGCCGGCGTCGTTGAGCCGGAGCCTGCGCCGCTCGACCGGTACGCCGCGCGCATCGACGATCTCCGCCTCGAGCGGAATGCCGGCGAGCGGCCGCGCCCAATCCGCGGCGCGCACGATGAGGCCGACATGGAACGTGTCGCCGGGCCGGTAGATGCCGCGATCCGAGAACAGATACGCGCTGAGCTTGCCCGCGTCCTTCGCGTTGCGCTCGCCGCCGATGTCGAACCGCGAGAAATCGAGCATGCGGTCGCGTTCGCCGATCGGCAGGAACGATTCGTCGTCGCCTTTGCGCACGACGTACATGGCCGGCGTCTTTTCGCGCGTCAGGCCTTCGAGCGTGTCGAAGTGCACGTGGCCGTCGCGATCGGTCGTGCGCGTGAACAGCGTCTGGCCGTTGCGCCCGACGACGTCGACGGCGGCCTCGCCGACCGGCGCGCCTGTGTGGATCGACTGCACGTAGACATCCTGGCTGCCGTCGAGCGACTTCTTCGCGACGATGCCGAGATCCGTCACCACGACGAGGCGCGTGTCGCCGACGTTCTGACTGCTGCTCGTATCGTCCGGCTCGGCTTCGGCCTCTCCTTCGCCTTCGCCTTCGCCCTCGTCGCCGGCCATGCCCTGGCCGTTGTCGTCGGCGTTGTCGTTGTCGTCGCCGGTGTCCTCCGCGGGCTTTTCGGCTTCGGGTTTGGCGACTGCCAGCTTGAGCAGGAACACGCCGTGCTTGGCGGCGGCGCCGGCACCGAGATATTGGCCGAGGTCGACGCCCTGGAATTCGGCCTTGCCCGGATCGGCATTGGCGAAATCGACCTTCTGCACGAATCGTTCGGCGATGTTATCCGGCTGGATGGGATAGATCTCGGGCTTGGCGTAACTGCCGTGGTTGAAGCTCACGAGGTGCTGAAGCTGATCGGGCAGCACGCGTGCGATCTCGAGTTCCATCGCGGGCACGTTGCGCGCGACGACCGACACGCGGCGGTCGCCCGACAGCGACAGCAAGGCGCCGTCGGCCATGAAGCGCAGCATCTTCGGATACGGCGGCACTTGCACGACGTCCGCCGTCGCCTTGCCGAGCACGTATCCGCCGAACGAGCGCAGTCCTTTGTCCACTTTTACATAAATGTACCGGCCGGGGTCGGCGCGGAACTTGAAGCTCAAAAGCTCGGCGAATTCGTGCTCCGTCGGCACGGCATCGAGTCCGAGCTTCTGCGACTGCCGCAGCAAGGCCTCGCCGACTTCGGACTGGCTCCACGCATAGGGATGCTTGCGCTGTTCGACAGGCGTGGCCGGGTTGAATTCAGGCAGCACCCAGGCATTGACCGCGCGCGCTGCGTCGCGCTCACCCACGGTCTGGCCGGCCTCGACCACGAGCACCTGTTCGGGCTCGAATTTCGCATTGTCGACGAGCGTCGCCGAAATCGATTTGATCTGCAGGCTGTAGAGACCCGGAACGGCGACATCGCCTTCGATCGCTTTCACGCTCGGCGCGCCGCCATGCATCGCGTGCACGCCCGCGTCGATCGTGAATGCGAGCCGCGCGTTGTCCTCGGGAATCGACAGCGGCTCGGAATGGATGTACCCGTTGAGTTTGCGTTCGTCATAGGTGACGGCGAACTTGCGCGCCCCGGCGGCTTTGACGCCCTCGAGCTTGAGCGCGATGCGCTTCTCGAAACTTGCGGTGTCGACCGGATGCGTGAACGCGATGTGGATCACCGCCTTCTTCGCCGTGGCATCCTGCGGGTCCTGATAGAACTCGCCTTGCGCGAGGCTCGCGACGAAAGCCGGCGTGTGGAAGTCCGCCGTGTCGCTCTTGACGCGCACGTGCTCGGCGAACGCGACCTTGGGATCGAAGCGCACCGTGTACGTCTGGCCCGCCGTCCAGTCGTCCTTGGGCTGGAATTCGAGATCGCGGTCGTTGCGCCACGTCCATTGGCCGGCGACTTCGGGCTTCACTTCGATGCCGGACGTCACCGTCTTGCCGACCAGCGCGAGTGGTGCGACGGAACGCGAGAACACAATGCGCAGCGGATGAATCGTGATCGGCGTCGCCGTGTAGTCGGTCAGCGCGGGATCGGTCACGCGCAGGCTCGCGGGCGCTTCTTCGATCGGCCGCGGACGATCGCGCCACGCACGGTAGCCGAACCATCCGCCGCCAACGAGCGCGGCGAACGCGACGGCCGCCATGCCGAAGCGCAGTGGGCGGCGGCGGATCGCCGCACCGGCGACACTCGCGCTGCGGCCCGCCGCGCGCATCCACGCGGGGGCGCGCCAGGAAATCTCGCCGAAAACGGAAAACAGAAACCAGCGGAGCCCGCGTAGCACGAACAGCGGCAGGCGGATGATGAAGCGCAGAAGGTCCATGGGTGTATTCCGTGCGCCGGCATGCGGAAGCCCGGCGGCCCGCACGCGTGAATGATGTCATTCCCCGAAACGTCCGAGCGGCGGCAAGCCGTACATCACGCCGCCCGGCGTGCCGCCACTTTACCCAAGGGCAGCTCGGGTCACAACGCGATCTTAGGCGCGCAAAAATGGCACCGGCGTGGCGGAGCCATGGCGTCGCAATGCCCGCTCAGACGCCGTTTAGCGCCTGCTCGAGATCGGCGATCAGCACGTCGGGTTCTTCAAGCCCTATCGACAAGCGCACGAGACTCAGCGGCAAGGCGCCGCCCGGCCGCAGCGGCGCATCGGCGGGATGCACGGCGCAAACCGGAAACGCGAGCGACTCGTAGCCGCCCCACGAGACGGTCATGAGGAACCGCGTGAGCGCGTTGCAGAAACGCTCCACGCCGGCGACGTCGCTCGCGCGCAGATCGAGCGTGAGCAGCCCGCTCGCACCGCGCATCTGCGCCTCGACGAGCCCGAGCTGCGGGTTCGACTGCGCCTGCGGGTAGTATACTTTTTCAATCTTGGGATGTTTTTCGAGGAAACCTAGCACGCGGGCCGTGGTTGCGGCGACGCGCTGCATGCGCACGGGCAACGTACGCATGCCGCGGATCATGAGCCAAGCGTCGTGCGGCGCAAGGATCGCACCGAGCGTCATGTACGGCCCGCGGAACACATCGCGCAGGATCGCCTCGCTCGCACAGAGCGCACCCGCGACGACGTCGCTGTGCCCGTTCAGGTATTTCGTCGCCGAGTGCGCCACCATGTCGATGCCGAGCGCGATCGGCGATTGATTGAGCGGCGTCGCGTAACTGTTGTCGCAGAGCGTGCGGATGCCGCGCTCGCGCGCGATGCGCGCGACGGCGGCGAGGTCTTGCAACTCGAACGTCATAGAGTTCGGGCTTTCGAGCACGATGAGCTTCGTCTTCGGCGTGAGCGCCTCCTCGAAGTTCGCGATATCGGTGCCGTCGACGAAGGTGTGCGCAACGCCGAAGCGGCCGAGCAGATCGCGGATCACCGCGCGCGTCCACGAATACGGTCGCTGCACGCAGACGACGTGGTCGCCGCCGCTCACGCTCGCCATGACGCCCGCGCTGATCGCCGCGGCGCCGCTGCCGAACATGAGGCAATCCTCGGCGCCCTCGAGCGCTGCGACTTTCTTGCGCAGGATCTCCACGGTCGGATTGTTGCCGCGCGTGTACGTCGTGCGCCGGAATTCGTCGCGGAAACCCGTGCGGAACGCATTGACCGTCGGGAAGGCGAAAATCGACGATTGATAGATCGGTGGCGAGACCGCGCCGCGATAATGCTCGCGTTCCTCGCCGAGGTGGTTCAG
This sequence comes from Rudaea sp., assembly GCA_035650835.1. GTDB lineage: Bacteria > Pseudomonadota > Gammaproteobacteria > Xanthomonadales > Rhodanobacteraceae > Rudaea. The sequence goes on from DASRGX010000112.1 coordinate 6,974, forward strand.
GATGTAGCTGAGGTCCATGGCGTCGAGATGCGCTCCGCTTCGTTCATGCTCGTCATTCCCGCGCAGGCGCGAATCCAGTTCTTGCTCTTTCGGCAATCCGAGAAAAGCTGGAACCCGGGCTTCGCCTCCGGCGGCCTTGGAATGACGGAGCGTTATTTTCCGTTCGCCATGAATTCCCGCGTCGCCTGCGCCAGCGCCGGGTCCTGCATCGCGAAATGCAGCGTCGCCTTGACGAGTCCCGGCTTGCTGCCGCAGTCGAAGCGCGTGCCGTCGAAGCGGTACGCGTATACTTTTTGCTCGGCCAACAACGCGGCGATACCGTCGGTGAGCTGGATCTCCCCGCCCGCCCCCGGTTTCGTGTTTTCGAGCAATTCGAAGATGCGTGCGGGCAGCACGTAGCGGCCGACGATCGCGAGATTCGACGGTGCGACCTCGGGTTTCGGTTTTTCGACGACGTGCTTGAGCAGCGCCGTGCGTTCGCCGGTCGGCTCCGCATCGACGATGCCGTATTTTGCCGTGTCTTCGCGCGGCACTTCCTCGACGGCGATCGCACCGGCGTTCTCCGCGGCGGCAAATTCGGCCATCTGGCGCAGCGCGCCCTTGCCCGAGTTCCAGATCAGATCGTCGGGCAGGATTACGCCGAACGGTTCGTTGCCGACGGCGGGCTTGGCGCAGAGCACCGCGTGTCCGAGACCATGCGCTTCGGCTTGCGTGACGAACACGCAACTCACATGTTTCGGCAGCACGTTGCGCACGATGCCGAGCAGCTCCTTCTTGCCCGCGCGCTCGAGCTTCTGCTCGAGTTCGTAGGCGGTGTCGAAGTAGTCGGCGATCGCGTGCTTGTAGCGGTTGACCACGAAGATCAGCGTGTCCGCGCCTGCGTCGACCGCTTCGTCGACGGCGTATTGAATGAGCGGCTTGTCGAGCACCGGCAGCATCTCCTTCGCTACCACCTTGCTCGCGGGCAAGAACCGGGTGCCGAGCCCGGCGACCGGGAAAACGACCTTGCGCAAACGTTGATTCATGTGGAGTGGGCGTCCTTTCCTGTTTCAAAAAGTGGAAGATGAAAGATTAAACCACGAAGCACACGAAGTACACGAAGACGGGACAAAAAGCCAAATCGCCGAAACGCGGCTTTCGCCCATTCTCAAAAAATTAGTGCTCTTCGTGTACTTCGCGGTTCAGGCTTTTCAAGCGCCCGACTCACCCGCGCGCGCGATAGGCACTATTTCGGCTTCGACCGTACCGTCGCGCCACGCGAACTCGGGCAAGAGCGAGATCAAACAGCGGCGCAGGGCCTCCTCGTCATAGTCGCGCACGGCCTGCACGGCTTGGCGGAGCTGCGCGTTGAGCAATTCCCACGACATGCTGCGCGGCTGAGCGAGGAAGATCTTGGCATGGCTCGTCTGCTGGTAGTTTTCGTGCGCGTGGAACAGCTCCTCGAAGAGCTTCTCGCCGGCACGGAGACCCGTATAGACGATCGCGACGTCGCGATCGGGCGACTTGCCGGCCAGCCGGATCATCTGCTCCGCGAGATAGCGGATCTTGATCGGCTCGCCCATGTCGAGCGCGAAGATCTCGCCGCCTTGACCGAGGACACCCGCCTGCAGGATGAGCTGGCACGCTTCGGGAATCGTCATGAAATAGCGCGTGATCTCGGGGTGCGTGACCGTGACCGGACCGCCCGCGCGGATCTGCTCGCGGAACAGCGGCACGACGCTGCCCGCCGAATCGAGCACGTTGCCGAACCGAACGGTGATGAAGCGCGTCGAGGAGCGCGCCGCGAAGTTCTGGCAGAAGATCTCCGCAACGCGCTTGCAAGCCCCCATGACGCTGGTCGGGTTGACTGCCTTGTCGGTCGAGATCAGCACGAAACACCCCACACCGTGGCGATCGGCCGCCTGGGCCACGGTTTGCGTGCCGAGCACGTTGTTGCGGAATGCTTCGCGCACCTGCGTCTGCAGCAGCGGCACGTGCTTGTAGGCCGCCGCATGGAACACGATCTCGGGTCTGGCCGTCGCGAAGACGCGCTCGCAGGTGGCTGGATCGCCGCAATCGCCGAGCACGGCGTCGACGATGAGCTCGGGCAGCTCGCGCTTGAGTTCCTGTGCAATTCTATACAAATTGAATTCGGACAATTCGAGGATCGTCAGCGATTCGACGCCCAGCCTGGCGACCTGGCGGCAAAGCTCCGCGCCGATCGAGCCGCCGCCGCCGGTCACGAGCACGCGTCGGCCCGAGAGGCCCATGCGGATCGCGGTCCAGTCGAGCTGCACGGGCTCGCGACCGAGCAGGTCTTCGATCGCGACTTCCTTGAGCTCGTTGAAGGCCATGCGGCCGGAAACGACGTCCTGCAGCCGCGGCACGGTGCGGAACGCAACGCCGGTCTGCTCGCAGAGTTCGACCACGCGGCGCATTTGGGCGTTGCTCGCCGACGGCATGGCGATGAGCAGCATCTCGGCGGCGACTTCGCGTGCGATCTTCGGCAGGTCGTCGAGCGGACCCAGCACGGGCACGCCATGCACCTTGCCGCTGCGCAACGAGGTATTGTCGTCGAGGAAACCGATCGGCCGGTAGCGGTTTTCGCGCAGGAGTTCGCGCACGAGCACCTCGCCCGCGCGGCCGGCGCCGAGCACCAGCACACGGCGCGCCGGCGCACGCATCGAGAGATCGAAGCGGCTGTCCTTCCAATAGCGATACGCGAGCCGCGGCACGCCGAGGAACACGACGAGCAGCGCCGGATAGATCACGAGCACCGCACGCGGCACGGTCGCGAGGCGGTTGTAGAGGAACAGCGCGACGGCGATCGCGATCGCGCCGAGCACGCCGGCGCGCACGATGTTCCAGAGGTCGGGCAGGCTCGCGAAGCGCCACAAGCCTTTGTAGAGGCCCGTCCACCAGAAGACCAGACCTTGCGCAGCGAGCACGATGCCGATCTCG
>DASRGX010000113.1:0-9931 GCA_035650835.1 Rudaea sp.
GATCCCGCCTGCCGCCCCAACCAGGTGTTCGCGATTTCGCTCGATCATCCGGTGCTCGACCCCTCCCGCTGGAAGCCGGTGATGGACGTGGTCACGAGCCGGCTGCTCACGCCGGTGGGGCTGCGCTCGCTGGCGCCCGGCAGTCCCGATTACAAGCCGAAATATTACGGCGACCTGCGGTCGCGCGACGCCGCCTACCATCAGGGAACGGTATGGGCGTGGCTGATCGGGCCGTATCTCGATGCCTGGCGCAAACTCCACGGCAACGACAAAGCCGGCGCGCGCCGGCTGCTCGAGTCTCTCGTCGCGCATCTCGGCGATGCCGGCGTCGGTTCGATCAGCGAAGTGTTCGACGCCGAAGCGCCGTTCACGCCGCGCGGCTGCATCGCGCAGGCGTGGAGCGTCGCGGAAGTCCTGCGCTGCTGGTTCGAAACGCGCTGAGCGCTGCAGGAGTGCGCTTGGTGTGCGACTGCCGTGCCTGCTCGCGAGAAATTTCCCGCGCCCGGAAAATTCGTCGCGGCTAGCGATCGCTAGGGCGAAGCTTGCCGCCGCCCGTATCGGGGCCGCGATCGCGCACGTCGGAACCGGCGCTGCGCGGCGCATCTTTCTTGCAGTGGCTCTTGCCGGGTTCGCGGGGATCGCCGTCGCAGTCGAGATCGGGGTGGTCGCCCGTGCCGGGGTTCTGCTGGGGTTCGTCGGGTTGCATGGCTGTTCCTTGCGCTGTACGCGGCACTCGCAAGCGCCGTGCCACGCGAGGCCCCGACGTTCAGCGACGGCGCCGCGTGCCCTCCTCGGGATCGTATTCCCAGAGCCGGGTCGGATCGCCGAACGTCGCGGCGAGCACGCGCTCCGGCCAGATTTCGAAGTAGGCGAGCAGCAAGGCCATGACCGGCACCAGGAACATCGCGAGGCCGGGCGAGGCCATGAAGAACATCGCGATGCCGCGCAACATGAGCAGGTACACGTCCCAGCGCACGCGCTGTTTGAGCTCCTTCTCCGGCAAGGCGTCGTAGCCGGCATGGAACGCCTTCCAGAAGTGCCCGCCCGCGAGAGCAGCGAAGGTGAGCCACAGTCCGGGCGAATGCGTGATTTGTCGGCGCAAGTCTTCGCCGAGCAGCAGCTCGTTGAGCGGCACCAGCACGATCCAGTACGGAAGCCCGACGAAGACGACGAGCAGTATCCAAACGAATACACCCGTCATCGCATGTTTGATGCCGGCGCCGAGCGTCGTCCCTTTGCTCTGCGTCTCGCGCATTGCGCGCGGCGTCATCGCCGCCATGATCGCCGCGAGCGCCGACAGGCCGTCGAACCAATAGCTGAAGACGGCCAAGTCCGCCGACCAGCGGAAGACGTAGATGCCGACGACCGGCACCAGATTGCGCGCGAGGATCAGCCACGCATCGCGCCGTGCCGCGAACTCGCGCAGGTGCTGTGCGAGCGAGGGCAACGGAACCCGGCGTGGCGAGGCGTCGACCATGCGAAATCAAATGCTCCACGAAGTGCATTCCGCACAAGTTTTCCGCATTGAGCGCACGGAAACGAGCCTGAGTGTAGCGAGAGCGGAATCCGTCAGCGACTCGGTTCGGGCGATTCGGACTCGAGCGCGACGATCCTCAGCACGGGGCCGGCATCGCCGTCCTTGAGGGGAAAATACGCCGCTCCGCGTACTGCGTCGACGGACACGACATGCGCATTCGTTCCGACGAAACCTTCCTTGGTCTTCGCGACTCGCCCGTCACGAATTCCGAAAATGCTGACGATGCCCGATTCGCCGGCGACATAGACCTGTCCGCGCGCGACGTCTTCGGAAAGCACATCCGGGGCGTGCCCCACGTCGAAAGAGCTCTCGACCTTGCGCGTATCGAGATCGAGCACGAGCAGCTTGTCGTTGTCCTCGCACGCGATGAACGCGCGGCGCCGCGTCGCATCGATCAACAGGCCATGGTTGCCGTCGGCGCCCGGGAGGGGAATGCGGCGCACGATACGGTCGTCGGCCGGGTCGATCTCGACGAGATCGTTGCGCGATTGCACGTTGACGAAGATGTGCTTGCTGCCCGCATCGTACTGCGTGTTGCCGACTTCGCCGCCGAGCGCGATGGTCGCGACGCGCCGCTGGGAGCCGACGTCGATCACCGTTTCGGTCTTGCCTGTCTCGTCGGAGACGTAGAGTTTGTGCGCCTCGGGTGCGTAGGCCATGCCGTCCGGATATCGCCCACCGGGCGCGCGGGCGACGATCGTGAAGGTGTCTTCGTCGATCGCGACGACCTCGTCGGTTCCCGTGGCGCTGGCGTATACGCGATGGAGCTCGGGAACGACGAGCACGCCGTGCACGCGGCTCACGTCTTTGATGCGTGCGACGACCTTGCGCGACGCCGTATCGAACGCCAGCACCTCGCTCGCGCCGAGGTGGGCGATGAACAAAAGATGCCGATCGGCGTCGAGGCTCTCGTAGTCGAAGCGCGAATTGCCGCCGGGTAGCGAGACGTCGGCGACGACGTCGAACGCGACCTTCGGATCGCTCCCGGCGCACGCCGCGACGTGAAGCGTGAAGAATGCGGCGGCGCAGATGGCACGTGTCGTTCGCATGCGATTCAACCGACCCGCGGCGGCCAGTCATGGGGTTCGGACCGGCACGTCTTGCACCAGCTGTAGAGCGCGTCGTACATCGTCATGCCATGCTGGAGCATTTCGTGATCGTCGCGGAAATTGTGCGACAGTCCGAGCGAAATGGCGTAAAGACCCGCGGACTGCGGCGTCAGGTCGAGTCGCGAGGTGTCCGCTCCGCGCACGATGGCCGCCACGTCGGCGAGGGCCGGATCGTCGAGCTCGAACTTCTTCAGGAAGGCATCGAAGCTGCATAGATCGCCGACATGAGACAACTCGGCGCCCGGGATGTCATACGGCACGGCGCCCTCGGCGCGCGCGACCTCGAACACCTCGGCGGCGGGCACGTAGAGGAATTCCGGCGCATCGTCGATGAAGCGGGCGATCAGCCACGGACAGGCGATGCGATCGATCTTCGGACGCTCTCGGGTTACCCATCTCATGGCGGCCTCCGGCGAGGACGATAAACTGATTGTCGATATTACTACGGTAAAGTAGTATATGCTACATGAGCAACGTACCTTGGCTGCTTTTGATCGGGAGCATCGCCGGCGAGAACAAGACGGCGCGCCAGCGCATCTGGCGCGCACTCAAGGCGAGCGGTGCCGGCACGCTGCGCGACGGCGTCTACGTGTTGCCGAATTCCGAAGCCGCGCGCGCTTCGTTCGAAGAACAAGCGCAGGACATCGTGAGTACGGGCGGCACCGCGCACGTGCTCACGATCGAGGCGGAGGGCGCCGAACAGGAACAGCGCTTCAAGGCCATGTTCGACCGCCGCGACAGCTATGCGGCGCTGGTTCGCGAGATCGACCGGATCAAGACGTCGATCGCCAAACTCGACGAAGCGGCGGCGCGCCGCGAGCTCGTCGCCGTACGTCGCGAATCGGCGGCGCTGATGGCCATCGATTTCTTCCCCGGCGCTTCGCGGCGGCAAGTCGAGCACGCCTTGCTCGATCTCGAAGCCGCGTTCACTGCGCGGTTTTCCCCGGACGAGCCGCACGCGGCGAAGGGACATGTGCCGAGACGCGAACGCAGCCGGTACAAGGGCCGCACCTGGGCCACGCGCGAGCGCCCCTGGGTCGACCGCATCGCATCGGCGTGGCTGATCCGGCGTTTCATCGATCCGAAAGCCAAGATCGTCTGGCTCAAGAGGCCCAAAGATTGCCCGAAACATGCGCTGGGGTTCGATTTCGACGGTGCCGAATTCACCCACATCGGTGCGCGCGTCACGTTCGAAGTGCTCGCGGCGAGTTTCGGTTTGGAGCAAGACCCGGCGATCGCCCGGCTCGGGCGCCTCGTGCATTGCCTCGACATCGGCGGCGTTCCGGTGCCGGAAGCTCCGGGATTCGCCGCCATCCTCGCCGGCGCCCGCATGCAACAGCCGAACGACGACAAGCTGCTGCGGAGCATGAGCGGCGTGCTCGACGCGCTTTATACGAGTTATCGAGACCCCAACGGAGGCGAAACATGAAAACGAAACAGGAGATTTGCACGGCTCGGATCGTCATGCTCGCTGCGCTTGCAGCGCTTTCCGTCGCGACGGCGCGCAGCGTGTCGGCGGCTCCGGCGGCACTCGATGCGAAGGTCATCGGCGAAGCGAGCGGAGCGACACCGACGACCTCGTCCGATGGCGTCGTGAAGATCACGTGGGCGCGCACCGACGTCAAGGTCACCGTCGACGGCATGCCGTTGCCGCCCGCCGCTGGTTTGGGATCGTGGGCCGCGTTCGCGCCGGCCGACGGCGGCAATGCGATGGTGATGGGGGATACGGTCGTGTTCGAGGACGAGGTCGACGCCGCCATGGACGCGGCGTTCGCCGCCGGCCTGAACGTGAGCGCCCTCCACAATCATTTCTTCTACGACGCGCCGCGAGTCTATTTCATGCACATCGGCGGTGAAGGCAAGCCCGAAGCGCTAGCGGCGGGAGTGAAGGCGGTCTGGAGCGCGATCAAGAAGGTGCGCGACGCCCACCCGGCGCCGGGCAACGGTTTCGGCGGCGAGACGCCCGAGCCTGGGCACATCGACGCCGACGCGGTCGGAAAAATCCTCGGACAAAAAGCGACCGATACGAACGGCGTCGTCAAGGTCACGATCAATCGCGACGGCTCGATGCACGGGATGGCGATCGGCGGATCGATGGGACTCACCACGTGGGCCGCATTCAGCGGCAGCGATGCGCTCGCGGCGATCGATGGCGACTTCATCATGACCGCCGACGAAGTCCAAGGCGTGCTGCACGCACTGCGCAAAGGCGGCATCCACATCGTGGCGTTGCACAGCCACATGATCGGCGAAAAACCGAGTTTCTATTTCACGCATTTCTGGGGCAAGGGCAAGGTCGAGGATCTCGCCCGTGCGTTCCGCGGTGCGCTCGATGCGCAGGTCGCCGTGAAGAAGCCCTGACGAACCATCCGAGCCGATACGCCGGCCTCTGCCGGTCGGCGTATCGCCGCTGTGGCCGCTCAGCGCCGACCGCGTTTCTTTGCGGCTTTCTTCACGGCTTTTTTCACGGCTTGTTTCGCCTTCTTCGCCGCCGGTGCTTTCTTCGCCGCTTTCTTCGCGCCCTTCTTCACTGCGGCTTTTTTCGGCGCCGTGCGCGGCTGCCAGACGCCGATTACATGGCCGTCCGGATCGGAAAACAGGGTAAACCAGCCGCGGCCGGGGACTTCCTGCTTCGATTTGTGGATCTGTCCGCCTGCGGCGACGATCTTGCGTTCGGTTTCGTCGAGATCGGTGACGTTCACGTACGGCGTGATCATAGTTGGCATTTGCGGATCGGGCGCGTCGAAAATCCCTCCGACGCCTTCGATGATCGTATAACCCGGCATCGCCTCGCCGAACCGCCAATCGAAAATCTGGCCGTAGAAGGCCATCAGGCGCGACGGGTTGCGAGTGGTCCACTCGATATGCTGAATCACATTCTTCGGCATGGGCTGGTCCTTCTTCGCTTCGGTGTTCCCGAGGCTACTCCGAAGGTGCCGGCTGCTTCAACGCTGCGATCGTCGAAATCCGCGGGCGCGCCGTGCGTTCCGCACGGTGTGCTCAATGCCTTTTTTTCGGCACCTTCACCAGCAAGTCGAGCGGGTGCGTGAGCTTCGCGCGTATGGCGTCGACGACTGGGTTTTCAACGTCCTTGTCCCTGCGGTAGCGAGCGATACTGGTCGCGATGACGTGCGCCGCCTCGAGCGGCAAGGGCTCGATCGGCGTGCTCCAACTGCGCAGCTCCATGTGCCGCAGCCACTCCGCGTCGGGCAAGCGCTTGCGGCAATGGATGAACGCATCCGTGAAGGCGTCCGTATCCGCGGCGTCGCGTCGGGAAATCAGCACGCCGCAAGAACGCCGGCCCGGGACGCGGACGTACTTGTCGTACGCGGAGAGGCAGTGCAGCAGGCCCTGGCGCCGATCTGCGCTTGCCACCTGCGCGCCGTCGAGGACCGAAACGGCAAGACACATGGCCGTTCGCCTGAGGATTGCCGCGATGGTGCTCTCTTCCGCGGTGGTACCGCGGAAAGGCCAGCCGAGCTGGGGTGCGCACGCGGCGATCCAGGAATCGGTCTGCCGTTTCGCGGTCGTCTCCAGGGTGCTCCGCCATCCGCCGACCGATTCCCACGCCTGCGCCAGCGAACGCCACGCCGTGGGCATGCTCGGCCAGCACAGCACATGCACGCGGAACGCCGTGCCGTCGACGGGCATCATCGCCGAGCCCAGAAACGCGTTGCCGCCCAGCGGGGTTGCGCCGTCTCCGGATGTCTCGTGGTGCGAACCGCTCACCGGACGATCAGCGGCGCCCTTGGCGGTGTTTGCGGTCCACGTGCAGTCCGACGCGTAGCATCGCGCCGCCGTGCGTGGAACCGTCGAGGGCGGCGATTGCGTTGCGCGCTTCGTGACCCTCCATTTTCAGCTCGGCGAATCCTTTGCACTCGCCGCTGAACAGATCCTTGGCCATGCGCAATTCGAACACGCGGCCATGGTTCGCGAACAGTTGCTGCAGCGAGGTTTCGGTCATAGAGCGCGGCAGCCCGCGCACGTTGAGTGTGAGCATTTTCGACTCCAGATCGCGCGGCGATGTGCATCGCCGCGCGTGTGATGCGAAGCACGCGTCAAGCGGCGCTGACGTTCTCGGCTTGCAAGCCTTTCTGACCTTGCGTCACATCGAAACTCACGCGCTGACCTTCCTGCAACGTGCGAAAGCCCGACCCGGTGATCGCACGAAAGTGAACGAACACGTCCGGGCCGTTTTCGCGACTGATGAAGCCGAAACCCTTGGCGTCGTTGAACCATTTGACCGTACCGATTTGACGATCCGACATAGATGACTCCAGAACAATGGAAAAAAAGGAAATGAGGCAGTCTACGCGGACCTGCCGGGTACTGGTGTGCGAGGAAAACGCGAGGAGGGAGACGATGGGGCGGATCTTCAGATCAGCGGCATCGGGTCACAATCTGCTGTGAGCCCGGCAAACACAGTGGCGCGAGCATATCACAACGGCCGGCCGAACGTTTCGATCGGCGAGAATGCTTGCCGAGCGCCGGTCGGCGGCCGCGGAAATACTTGCGCCCCCGCTGTCGAAGGCGTACAACGAGATTGTATTTCTTCTTCCCCGCACGAGATGGACGAACCCGCGATCGAGGTTCGCTTCGTCATCTGAGCTCATTGGATTCAGCTCGTACCCGGAAGCGCTTCACTTCGCGCTCGGAATTGATCGCTGAGCCGGAGGACTTCCGATGGCGAGCGACTCACTACTCTCCCTCAAGGAGAGTTGGCGGCGCAACTGCAGCGAAGCCACCGAGATAATGCGGAGTCTTACCGCGTGCACCGCTGCGCTCGTCGAGGCTAAGCGCAGGACAAGCGATGTGCTTGCTTCTGCCCGCGAAGCCATGATCCACGCGGAAAGCGTCGCTGGTTCTCCGCGCGCGGCGGCAGATCTTCCTTTTCCGCCTGCCGAGAACGCGGCGCTTGCAGAACCCGCGGATTCCAGCGAGGCAGCGAGTCGCGATGCGGCCGCCGAGGAATTCGGCCGATCCGATTAGCTGACCGAGTCGTCCGTCTCGCCCGTAAGGAATTCCGTTGCGTGCCGTCTATCTCGCACCCTCACTTCCGCGAGATAGTCCATGTCGGTTCCCCTGTATCGATCACCCTCGATGTTCGCCGGTGTGCTGCTGCTTGCATTGCGTTGCACCGCGGCGCCGGCAGCCACGCTGACGGTGAACAGTCTCGGCGACGATGTCACGCCCGCGGATGGACGCGTGACGTTGCGCGAGGCGATTCTCGCGGCCAATGCGGACGCGAGCACAGATCTCGGCCAGGTCGGCAACGGCGCGGACGTCATCGATCTCGGCGGCCTCAGCGGCACGATCGCGCTCGACGGCGCGCTTCCGCCGATCGCGAGCGACATCACGATCCGCGGTCCCGGACGCGCATCGCTCACCATTTTGGGAGCAGCGCACGGCGACGGCAGCGACGATGGGATTTTCTTCGTGGCGCCGAACGGCGCGCTCGCGCTCGAAGACCTGACGCTCGCCGGCGGCACATCGCAGGGCGGTCACGGCGGCGCCGTGCAGCGCGACGGCGCCGGTGGCGGCGCGGCCGGACTCGGCGGTGCCGTAGTGGTCAGCGCCGGCACGTTCAGTGCGACCGCGGTCGATTTCGTGGGCAACCGCGCGCTCGGTGGTGCCGGCGGCATCACGTCCGGGCCGTTCGGCGTCTACGGCGCGGGCGGCGGCGGTGGTTTCGGTCAAGATGCTCCGGATTCGCCGGCCGACGACTTCGGCAGCGACGGCGGCGCCGGCGGTCCGTTCGGCACGAGCGGCGGCGTGGGCGGCACCTCCGGCTATGGGGGCAACGGCGGGAATGGCGGAGACGGCGCGGGTGGCGGCGGTGGCGGCACGGGCATCGCGACACGCGGCGGCAACGGCGGTTTCGCTGGTGGCGGCGGCGGTGCGGGCTGGGCGAACTGCGCTGCAGGGCCTGCCGGTGCCGGCGGATTCGGCGGCGGCGGTGGCGGTGGAACCGTGTGCGACATCGGCCCCGTCGCGCTCGCGCGCGGCGCCGCCGGTGGCGCATTCGGGGGCTCCGGCGGCGACGGCAAATCCGGACCGGCCGGCGGCGGTGGCGGCGGCGGCGCAGGTCTCGGCGGCGCGCTGTTCGTGCGCAGCGGTGCGACAGCGACTCTCGTCAATTGCCGCTTCAGCAACAACCGCGCGGTGCGCGGCGTCGGCGGCGCCGCCGGCAATTACAACGGGACTCCCGGCAATGCCGGCACGAACGGCCAAGGCAAAGGCGGCGCGATCTTCGTGATGAGCGGAGCGAGCCTGAGCGGCAGCGGCGTCCTGTTCGACGGCAATGCGGCCGACGATGCAGGCACCGACGCTGGCGACAACGCCGACGTGTACGGCAACGTCCAGCTGACGCAAGGCGAAGCGCTGGGTTTCACGAAGAATTCGTTCGTGACGGACAGCAGGACGAGCGCCACGATCACGATTCCGCTGCGCGTGTCGACCTCCGACGGCGCTCCGACGTCGACCGACGCGAACGTGGACTACACGACTGTCGACGGCACTGCGTTCGCCGGAGTGGATTATGTCGCCGCGAGCGGCACGCTCCTGATTCCCGCCGGCACGGCCAGCGGCACGCTGTACAGCATCGACGTCTCGCTGCTCCCGCCGACTGGAATCGTACCCTCGCGTACGTTTCAGGTGCGCCTCTCGAATCTCGCGGGCGCCTACGGCGATACGGTCACGACGGCCGGCGTGCTGCTCGAAGCGAGCGACACGGTGTTCCGCGACGGTTTCGAACCTTGAGCAGCGACGTCACAAGACGGGCACCCGGCCGATGTTGTTCTTCGGGTCCAGCCAGAATGCCTCGCGCGAAAAACGATTGAAGATCTCGAGCGGCAGGATCGGCGCGCGCTCGACCGCTTCGAGCTTGCGGCGCACGGTGTGGAGCCCCGGCATGCCGACGCGCTCGTCGAATTCGTTCGCGCTGTATTCGAGGTTGTCGAAATCGTGTTCGAACCAGGGTTCGCCGATGAACTGGTAGACCGCGCGCAACGTCGCCGCCGGATCGCGCACGAGGTTCTCGTACGTGAGCAAGAGCAGTTGCCCCGGCGCGTATTGGCCGTAGAACGCGTCCTTGACCGCCTGGAACGCGAAGCCGACCATGCCTCGGGGATCGGTCAGCGCTTCGATGCGCGAGTAGACCGTCGTATTGGTGTCGAACCGGAACACCTTGCTGACGCCGAGCGGATGACTGCGCACGAGGCGCTCCATGCTGTCCAGCACCCACGAGAGCTGGCGCACGCAGGCGATGACCTTCGCTTCGGGGAAC
>DASRGX010000114.1:0-7189 GCA_035650835.1 Rudaea sp.
TCCCCCGGCCATTTTTCGCCCAGCTCACTCGTTTCGTCGGCGCCCAACGTGGCGGCCCAGCGTTCGACATCGCCGCGGCGGGCCGAGGTCAGGATATAGATCATGTCGCTGCTCGGCCACAGCTCGTCGTCGCTAGGCTCACTTGGGTCCGGCGTTTCGTCGATTGCCACCAGGACCGCTTGCACATTCTCGCGCGCATCGATTTCGGCGAGGATCTTGTGGCATGCCTCAAGCGACGGCCTCGCTCCGTCGGCCGCATTCGCACCGAGGGAATGTGAGTCCTGGTTGCCGTCGAAAAAATCATGCACGGTCACTAGGGGCTCGCCCTTGTCGCGGAGTTTTTCGATCTTCGCGATGAGGCGTTTGCGCTTGGCCACCAGTGCCTTCGACACGATCCTCGGTGTCTTATCCTCGGCACCGATTTCTCCGTTTGCCTCGTCGTCCGCCACATCCGCGTCGGGGTCGAATATCAATCCTGCATCCCACAAGGCGCGAAACACCCCGACGCGATGCGCCGCATCGACGGTCCACAGGAACAACGTTGGCGACAGCGCCTCGACTGCGCCACGCCGTGGCGCTGCAGCGATCCAGGTGCGCAGCGGAACCCCTTCGATCGGCGCATCGAGCACCGCAGGTGGAACCAGATTGCACTCGCGCAGCAAACCCATGCGACCGCGTCGCCAGGCGGGGCTCTGATCGTCGGTGAAAATCAGGTTGTGCCAATCGTCGAGCTCACTTGCGGGCCTTGGAATACCTGCGGCGTCGAGAGCATCACCGTCGTCATCGAGTTCGTTCGTCAGGAACCAGCCGAAGTCCGCACCCAGCGCGGTGGCGAGCGCGCGAAGCGGTTCGCCCAGACGTTCGATGGCAGACCCGTCCGACGCGCGCAACCGAATCTTGATGCTGGCCATGCGCTCGCGATGGCCGCTGTACACGGCCGAGGCACAGAAGGGCTTCGCGGGATCATCTTCGTGTTCGAATTCGAAGAATTTCAAGTCGGAGAACCCCGCCTTTTCCAGCTTGGCGTTAGCTGCCTTGAACGCGGCGGGCCGCCCGTGCTGCCCGCCGCCGCGGATCGCAGCGCGATCAGGCGGCCCGCCGTGGGTGGCGAAGAATTCGAGAGCGATCCGATGCGCCGCCTGCGCGGCCTTGGGCGAGTGGTCGAAGCCCGTCAACTCGAAGCTCGCCACGTTGCAGTTGTTCGACATAAATTGCTCTTTGCTGAAAGGTAAGGTACCGGTCGCGTTCGAAGTTGCGCAACGAAGCATCGTGCAAGAGCGTACCTGCGCGTTGCTGGTGGAGTTGACCGCGCGTTCTCTGGTCTATTGATCGGTTTCGAGCTCCGCCTTCTGGCTAATGCTGACGAGCGTCGCTGCCGTCACAGCGCTTCGCTCACTCGAAGCCGTCCTTGAAGACCGTGTCGCCGATGCGGATCACGGTGCCGTTGGCGATGTCGGTTACATACACGTTGCCAGCCTTGTCCGTGGTCACCGCCCACGGGTCGCCCAAACCGACGACGCCCAGATCGTCGGCGCTGCCGTAACCACCCCCACCCAACGGAATACTTCCGTACACGAGTTCGGTATCGCGGTCGGCGGCATAGACGTTTCGGTTCGTGTCCACCGCAACACCGGAGATACCGCGGAAATTGCTCGAGCTCGGCAGCGAAATGCTCGCATTGGGCGCTGCCGGATAGCTTCCCGCCGACAATACGAATTGGCGCACGTACCAATTCAACGTATCCGCGATGAACACGTCGCCTGCATTGTCCGCAGCGACGGCGTACGGGTAATTGGCGTACGTAGAGCCACTGGTCACATCGGGCTGTAGCGTGTAGCTGCCGCCGTTCGGCGCATATTTGCGCACGGCGAAATTTCCGGTATCAGCGATATAGACGTTTCCTGCTGCGTCGACGGAGACGCCGTACGGCGAATTCAAAAGTCCCGCACCGATATCCGCCGTGTCGGTATAGCTGCCGCCGCCGGACGAGAACTTGCGCACGAGATTGTTGCCGCTGTCGGCGACGAACACGTTGCCGGAGGCATCGACCGCGACTCCAAACGGATGCAGCAACGTCGTGCTGTCGGCAACGGTGCCGGCCAACGCGTAGCTGCCGCTGCCGGCCGGCGCATACTTGGTCACGTGTGACACGCCGACATCCGACACGTAGAGATTCCCTGCTGCATCGATGGCGACACCACGCGGACCGCCCAGCCCGCTGACGATCGTCGCCTGCGGCAAGTGGGTGATCGTGTAGGACTGGCCCCCGGTGAAACCGCCTTGGATCGGGTTCGTCGCAAGATCGACGATGCCGGTGCCGCTGGCTTTGAGGTCCAAGCGCAGCGTGCCGTCGCCGGTGACATTCGAGACCGTCACCGTGTACACCGCACCGCTGCCGTTCACCGACGAAACCATTCCGGCCACGTTGCCGCTTGCGGCTAGGCTGAAGTCGGAGACATCGACGCCGGTGACGGTCTCCGAGAAGGTGACGGTGTACGCGAGCGTGCTGGCGTGCGTCTGCGGCGCACTCGCCGGCAAGATAGACACAACGCTCGGCGGCGTGTGATCGACCGTGTAGGTCTGTCCAGCCGTGAAACCGCCTTGGATCGGATTGGTTGCTAGGTCGGAGATTCCAGTGCCGCTGGGGTTGAGGTCCAACCGCAATGTGCCGTCGCCGCTGACGTTCGTGACGGTGACGGTGTACACGGCGCCGCCGCCGCTCACCGAAGAAACCAGGCCCGCCGCACTGCCGGTCGCCGTCAGGGTGAAGTCGGTCGGATCGACGCCGGTCACGCTTTCGGAGAACGTCACCGTGAAGTCCAGACTGCTGGCATTGGTCGGCGATGTGCCGTCCGGCGCGATCGACGCTACCGTCGGCGGAATCGAATCGACCAGCACGCCACTCGTATCCGCCACGCCGTTCAAGCTCAGGTTCGCGGCATTGCCCACCGCATCCACGATCGTGCCGCCATTCGGCACGATGCTGCCGCCCACGGTGATACCGTTGGGGTCGCTTTCACCTGCCGCGACGGTGTAGCGGAACGCGAGTGCCGTCGAACCCGAACCGGCGCGGTATTGCGCGTAAACGGTGCCGCCGGTATCGAGCGTCAGTGGGATCTCGGGCGTGCCCGTGACCGTCGCCGCCTTGGTGAAATTGACGGTGAAATCGAGATTCTGCCCTGCGATATAAGTGGCATTGACCGGCGCACTCACCGTGGTGACGGCCGGCGGGGTCTGGTCGATGGTATAGGTCTGGTTGCCGGTGTGGCCGCTTCCGATGGTATTGCCATATATGTCCTGCTCGCCCGAACCGGGATTGAGATCGAGGCGCTGCACGCCGCTGCCGGAAACGCCGTTGACCGTCACGGTGTAGACGCTGGTACTCACTTCACTGACCACGATGCCGGTATAGCTCAGCGAACCGGAGATCGTCGTCGGCGTGAAGTTCGTATTGAGCACCGTCGACGGATTCATCGCTTCCGAATAGGTCACGGTGTAACTTTCGCTGCTGGCGTTGGTGGGCGAGCTGCCGGCGATGTTGATGGCCGACACGGTCGGCAGGATCGCCTGCACGTCCACGCCGGACGTGCTGCCCACGTTGTTGAGCGTCAGTGTCGCTGCGTTGTTGCTGCTGTCCTTGATCGTGCCGCCGTTCAACGTGAGAGCGCCGACGGTAATTCCGGTCGTATCTTGCTGGCCGGGCAAGACGGTGTAGGAAAACAGCAGCGCCGAACTGCCGGAGCCGCTCTGGTACGTGGCCTCGACCGTGCCGCCCGTGTCAAGCGTGATCG
The DNA here is from genome assembly GCA_035650835.1 of Rudaea sp. Classification (GTDB taxonomy): domain Bacteria; phylum Pseudomonadota; class Gammaproteobacteria; order Xanthomonadales; family Rhodanobacteraceae; genus Rudaea. The sequence continues at coordinate 3,792 of DASRGX010000114.1, forward strand.
CCAATTCCGGCGTGCCCGTCACCGTCACGGGTGTGCTGAAATTGACGGTGAATTGAAGCGCCTGCCCCGAATGGTAGGTGCCATTCGCGGGCACGTTCACCGAAGTGACGGTTGGCGCAGGCAGGTAGTTCGTGATGATCGTGCCCGAGCCGGTGTTGATGTTGTTGAAGGTACTGCCCGGTGTGCTGCCGTTGGTGCTGCCGCCGTAGCTATAGCCGCCATGGCCGTTGCCGCCGTGATTCGTCGATCCCATCGTCGAATACGCTGCCGCGGTCATCTTGAGGGTGGCGGTCGATTTGTTCCAAATACCGCCGACACCCAGCCCGCCGGAACCGCCGATGCTTCCGCCCCCGCAAGCGCCACCACCGCCGCCGCCGGCGCCGTAGTTGTGCGTGATCGCCGACGTGCCGATCACGTACAGGGTGCCGGAGTTGTAGATGCCGCCGGCAGCGTTGCCGCCGTTGCCTCCCGAGCCGTTGGCTTCGCCCGACGCACCGCCGCCGCCGCCGCCGATCTTGGTAGTGCCGGATGCCGTTCCACCGTTGCCGCCGCCAGCGTAAAAGCCGCCGTCGTTCTGACCGCCCGCGCCGCCGCCGCTCGAGCTGCCGCCTTTGCCGCCGTAGTTGCCGCTGAACGACCCACCGGTGCCGCCGGAACCGCTGCCACCGGCAACAGCTCCATAGGTGGCCGGAAACGAAACACCGGAGCTGGCGCCCCCGATGCCGTGAGCGCCACTGCCACCACCGCCAGCGAAGCCGATGTTCCCACCGGCGCTGCCTGAGCCGCCGCCCCCACCGCCGGTCGCGTAATTCTGGGTGACGGTGACGTTGTTCAGCGTCAGGTTGCCGGCGTTGCTGATGCCTGCTCCCATGCCGCTGCCACCCGAAGCACTCCCGTTGCCACCGGTACCGGACACCAAACCGTGTTCGATCGTGAGGTTCTCGAGAATTACAGTGGAGCCGCTGGAAACCGTCACGGCCCGGTTGAGCCAGGCTGCATCGATGGTATTGCCGCCGCCGTCGATCGTCAGCGTCCCGCCGGAGTGCGAGACGGCAATCGTCGGGTGGTCGCCCGAAGTAAAGGCGATATTGGAGGTGATGTCGATGGTGACGTCGCCGGTCGAATTCGATGCGATGGCGCTGTTCAATGCATCGAGGGTGCTGACGTTTATCGGGGCGCTCAACGAATGGCCATAGGACGCCTCCGCCTGTCGCGACAAAACCGGCGCGGCGGAGATGTCCCCGGTTGCCACGGCCAAATCCCATCCACCGCCCTTGCCAACGACCCTGGCCGAGGCGGCGACGTGATGCCCGGTCAGTGCGGCAAGCGTATCTACGAAGCGGACGCCCCGTTCGCCTGCCGCCGTATTGCAGGCGTAGACCAGAATGTCGCCCCCGCGTTTCATGCGATCGCCGATCGCGCCGAGTGTCTGCGCATAGGATGCGATATTCGCTGTCGTCAGATCGGTGCTGCCAAGCAACAGCTCGGCGGCATTGCCGTGCGCGACGATCTCGACGGAACTCACCTCGCGATGTTGCGCGAGAAAGTCGGCCATCTGCAGCAAACCGTCGCGTTTGGCATCCAGCGTCACGATTTCCGTGCCGGCCGTGATTCCACGCAGCAATGTGCGCGCATCGCGCACGCGGGAATCGATGAAGAGCACCGCGGGGCCGAGCGGCTCGGTTGTCGGGGCGGCAAAAACTACGGGGTTCTCCGGCGCATCGATGGCCGTCGCCGGAGCCGACAAGCCAGACAGCACGGTGGTGATGGCGACGGCAAGCGCAGTACGGCGCAGCCGCAGCAACGGCGGTCGAACGTTCCTTCGCAGATTCCGCATACCTTGCCCCCTGTCGATATATCGTGTGACGCGCCGTTCGTGCCTCAAGCACGCGTCACGATTTGTTGCGGATCACGTTCGCAGCGCTGCCGGCACCGTCGCGCCAGAACGAAAGCTCGGAATAGCGCTCGAACAGATCGGGCGGCAGGATGCAGCGGCGCTCCTGTACCTCGATCTTGGGCCGCACACGGTGCAGTCCGGTGAGACCCAAGGCTTGGTCGAACTCGGGCGCGTCGTATTCCACATTGTCGATGTCGTGCGCATACAGCGGTTCGCCGATGAAGTCGTAGATCAGCTTGAGCACCTGATGGGGTGCATTGCTGAGCAGCTCATACTCGACCAGCAGCAGTGACTTCGCCTGAGCGCCATAGTACGCCTCTTTCAACGCCGACCAAGCGAAACCGACCAGCCGGTTGCGCTGCGCCAGCGTATCGACGCGGCTGTAGACCGTATTGCGTTCGCTGTCGTCATTGAACAGTTTCGTGTTCTCGTACGGATTCGCGCGGTACAGGCGCTCAAGGCTGTCCATCACCCAGGCGACATTGCGTACACAGGCGATGATCTTCGCGTCCGGAAAGAGATCGAGCAGGGCAGGCAGCTTGGAACACCACATGCGATTGGTGTCGAATACGACCGCCTTGTCGGCGCAGTCGGCGTACCACGCGTCGAAAAGGCTGCGCAGCAGACGGCGGCGCATCGGCGGATCTATGACCGGCCCAAACTCGCTGCCAGCACTGAATTGATTGAGCATGCCGGAGAACAGTGTGCCGATGGGGCTCGTCATGCCGGCATGAAAGCGCGGATTCTGTCGCAGTAGAGCGGCCAACAAGGTCGACCCGGACCGCGGCAGGCCAGAAATGAAATGAAACGCCATCAGCCCTGCTCCTCGCGCGCGAGTTCGCGCCGCTGCGCAATGCTGTTACACCATATTGATGCGAGTTGTGCAAGGTCCGCTGCTGCATCCCGTCTTTGGTCCGAACCCAACCATTGTCCTCCGGCGGAAGCCGGCACCACTTTAGCGAGGGGATTGCGTTTCTCTCGGGCGAAGTCGATCTGCTTGCGCAGCCAAGGCTGCGTGGTCTCGACGTTCGAGGAAACCGCAAATGGAACATCGATGGGTCGTAGATGCGATGCCACTGGCCGATGGCAATCGAAATGCCGGTACGGTCAAGATCTGGAATTACGAACGAGACAGCCAGCGGCTTGCCGCTACTCAACAGTTGGATTAACATTTGTGAATGCTGATATCGCAAGTGTTAGCCCTGCTGGACGAAGCGAACCTGTCGCCCGAGGAGCTCGCGTCGACGATCGGTGTGTCCGGCATGACCATTCGGCGCTGGATCAAGAAGCCGAAACGGAGTGCCGTCCCACCGGTTTACATTCCGGCGATTCGCGACGCCTGCTACACGTTGATTTCGAGCGGGCGCTTGCGTGCGGATTCGACGGTCGTGCGTGTCCTGCTGCTGCAGGCGCCCTCAGGCGAATACCGCGCGGCGCTGCAAAACCTCGGACTGCGCGGGGATTTCGACGTGCAGACCGAGATGTCGCAGGACGACATGCT
>DASRGX010000115.1:0-48738 GCA_035650835.1 Rudaea sp.
TACGCTCGCGAGTTTGCAATCGAGACGCGATTTTTGTCTCGAAGACTCGAGAAGGGCGATCAGCGATTCGCTCAATCTGCTGCGGCGTATCGATTTCGGAGGAGCCGCGATCGGCCCGTCGAGCGACGGGTTCGTCGAACGAGTTCCTGATCGTGGCGGAATCTGCCGCCCGTCGATGAAAAACTAATGGGCTCCGTTTGCGGAGCCCGAATTGGTCATCCATGACCTGTGATCTTAGCGGTCCAGTTCTTCTTTGCTGCTGCCGCCGACGCCAAACCCTGGCCGTTGCTGCTCGTTGAGCTCGTTTGCGCGTTTCGGCATGCGCGGTTCACCGGCCTTCCGATGCCGGCCTTCGCGAGGGACGACTTGCGTTTCCCTATCGTCACGCTCCTTCGATCGATCGCGTCCGCTCATGCCGTTTCTCAACCATCGGCCCAAACACCGCAAGCGCTGTGCCACCTCGGATCAGCACGGCAACCTGCTCGATCGAGAAACAACGGCACACGGAGATTTCAACTTGCAAGCCCGCGCTCGGCAGCACCTTGCAAAATGGGTGAGCTTGCCGGTCACGGCACCGCAACAAACCCGTGCGCCAGCAGGCTTGGCGCGGCGGAGGACGGCTCGCCCGCCGCTTTCGGCGAGCCGTTGGCGATTTCGAGCGTGCGCACGAAAATTGCTCGTGTACGACTCCGGCGAGAACCCCTTCGGTCGCGCAGTGCAGGGATGCGCGGCACACCGGGCGATGCTCTGTGGATTCTCGAGGAACGCAAGGAATGCGCTTGGCGGCCTTCATTCGCTCGCACGTGCGCCAGATCGTGGCCGAGTGGGTCGATTTTGCCAGCACCTTGCGTCCATTCAGTCCGTCGACCGATCCGGCGACGCTCCAAGATTCCATCATTGCCATGCTCACGGAAATCGCCGACGACATGGAGAAGCCCGAAACGCCGGTGGAAGCTTTCGAGAAATCCCGCGGCCGCATCGACGCGACCGCCGCGCGCCCGTCGGCGGCGTGGGGGCACGGCGTCGAGCGGCTCGAATCCGGACTCGAGATCAAGCAGGTCGTCGCCGAATTCCGTGCGCTGCGCGCCGTGGTCATCCGGCTCTTCCAGCAGCACGAACCGAGCGACGAATTCCGGGCGGCCGACATCGTGCGTTTCGACGAAGCGGTCGATCAGGCCGTTTCCGAAACCTTGGCCGCCTACACGATGGAGCTCGACCGGTTGCGGAACACCCTGCTGGCGATGCTCGCGCACGATCTTCGCGGACCGCTGCAAGCCATTCTCTTCACGGGCGAGGTGATGAAAAGCAAAGTGCAGGACCGGGCCGATGTGGCGAGTCTCACGGATAGGATCATCGTCGCCGCCGGCCGGATGCGCGAATTGATCGAAGATTTCCTGACCTTCCTGACGCCGACGCTCGGCGGCGAAATACCCATCGAGCGGCAGATCGTCGACATGATTGAGGTCTGCCATCGCATCATCGCCGAAGTGAGCGCCACCGAATACGCGAACCGCGTGCATCTGCAGAGCGCGGGCGACACCCATGGCTGCTGGGATCGCGCGCGCATCGAGCAAGTGCTGTCCAATCTATTGCGCAACGCGATCGAGCACGGCGCCGAGGATCGGTGCGTGTCGGTCATGGTGAACGGCGATGCGAACGGCGTGAACGTCTCGGTGCACAATTTCGGCGAACCGATTCCGGCGCACGCGACGAATGCGATTTTCAAGCCGCTCGTGCGTCTCGGCCAGCACGAGCCCGGCAAGCGGGATCATCTGGGACTCGGGCTCTACATCGCGAAGGAACTCGTGGAGCGGCACGGCGGGAAGATCGGTGTCGTGTCCAGCGTCGACGACGGCACGACTTTCTACTTCTTCCTGCCGCGCGCGGCCTAAACGGCGACGTCTTCTTCGGACGATTCCTTGTTGCTGATCGCTCGCACGCTCTCGACGCGCATGTTCGACGTGCGCAGCGCGAGCGTCAGGCGCGCGGTGAACGCATCGAGGAGATCCACGTCGTCGAAGATCACCGCTATTTTAGGTTTCGTGTTGGCGTCGTCCGTGAGTTCTTCGAACGAAATGCCTTGGACGAAATTAACCGCGAGCGACACGGCGTCGCGCATGCGCTTGGCCGGCGAGTGCGGATGCACGGCCGGCGGTTGTTCGGGGTCGTCCTCGAACGTGAATACAAGACCCAGCATTACTCATCACCCCGCGTGGAAGGTGCCGATTCCCTACATGACCGGCGTCGGACGTCATAGGCTCTGGCTTCCTTAACGCAAGGGACGTACCAGAGCGTACGTCAGCCTGGAGCAAGCTTCAGCGACGCGAGGGGTGCAAATTGCAAGGACTGCTGCCGGCGCGCAGCGCAATTTGCAGGGTTTTCCCTCAGAGGGACCGAGCGTCGCCACCCTCTGTTCGCCGGCTGGGGCATTCTCGCAAAGATCGGGCCAGCAACTGCCGACTCGCGCACACGCGAATCGATTACCGTTCGAGGCCCGCGATATACACCTCGTGCTTCGGCGCGCGCTCGGCGCACTCGATCATATTGGCGCGCATCTTCTTGAGAACATCGGTGTCATGGAAATCGCGGTACGGCGTGAGATCGAGATTCGCGGGCACGCGGCTCAGCTCCTCGTCGCCGATCACCTTGATGTTCTCCTGCATGAACGCGTCGTAGACCTCCCACTTGATGCCTTCGGCGCGCACCGCGGCTTGTTCGGCGTGGAGCGCGATCTGATGGGCGTGCAGATAGTGCATGCCGAGCAGTTGGATCAGCGCCTTCTCCACCGCCTCGTGCACGATGAGGAACCGATCGGTCAACACTTTGCGGCTGCGATAGACGAAGCTCTTCGGCATGTGCCGGTCGATGAAGATCGTGTGGCCGGTCAGGCTGTAGCCGGCGAGATACGGGATGTCGTACTCGCGCTCGAGGTGCGCGCGCGACCGGATCGATTTCACCGCGTGGTCCATCATCTCCTGGCCGATCAGCCACTCGGGACGATGCCCCCGGTGCGGGCTCGCCACGCGCGGAGCGTAGGCCTTGTGCATCTTCTTGTGACGTTGCGTGGTATGCATCGCGCTTCTCCTGCGGCCGACGGTTTCGAACATACGACGATGCCGTGACGATTCGAAGTCACATCGCCGGACTGCAAGAATACACGTTCTCGACGGCGAAAAAATATACTTTGCCGCTCATGGCGAAGATCTCGGCGCATTCGAGCAGGAAGTAGCGCTTCGTGTTTTCGGGCGGGCTGAAGGCTCGCCGCAGGAGCCGCAAGCAGTCGGATGCCCCGGCAATCGCCGAGGCATCCGATGCAATCACGCAGTCATTGCAAGCAGCCCTTTTGACCGCTCGAATTGGCGTAACCGGTACCGGCGCTGTACGCGGCATTCGACCATTCCATCTGGAGCTTCCAACGGCTGCCGTTGGAGAGGCTCACGTCGTTATGGAACGACCACGCGCACTTGTCGCCGTTCTCGGCGTTGCTCGCATCGAACCAGCCGTCGCCGCGCGGGTCGGTGGTGGCTTCCGAGAGCTCGTGCGAGGTGACGTTCGCGAGCGCCGCGAGGCCTTCCGATTCGCTCGTGACGTCGCTCTGCGGGTCGCAGCCGGCGATGCCGGTGATGTTCGGCATGTAGGCCACCTGGATCGGCGCACCGTTGGAGCAGCTGCCCCAGCTGTGCCATGCGCAATAGTTCACGTGGCCCGCGCCCGTCGAGGTATAGATGAAATACACCGCGTTCGGATCGGGATTGTTGCCCGTGATCTTGCACGCTTCGCTGACCGCACCCGAGGTCGACAGCGCGCGCTTGGGCGGCGTGCTCGAATCGATCGTATGGCCGAGATACGTCGAGCTCGATGTCACGTGGCCGTCCGTCGTGCCGTAATACTCGGTCGAATCGCCGGCCATGCCGCTGCTGCCCCAGCCGCTGAAAAACGAGTCGATGCCGCTGATGATGTCGCCCGGGTTGCTCCACGAGCCCCAGAAGATCGCCTTCGTCTTGTTCGCGACGAGCACGTTGCCGCCGTGCAGGGTCATGAGCACGCTACTGCTCGCCTGCGTGCTCGGTTTGTCCTTCGCGAGATCCGCGCTTGCGCGCGCCGCCACGAGGTCGCGCTTGAGATACACGATCTGCGGCGCTTCGTGCGAGAGGAACAGATCGCCCTTGAACGAGGCGAGATCCCCCACGCGATTGCCTTCAGCATCGGTGATGTAGAGCGCGTCGTTGCCCGGAGCTTCGCCGGCGATGTCTTCGGGATCGTGCAGCACGGCGACGAGATTGTTGCCGCGGTACAGCGCGGCCTTGCCCTCGCCGTCGGCGACCAGCGTATCGCCGGTCATGAGCTGACTGCCATCGGTATGCTGCAGGATGAAGCGGGTCTGATTGCGTTCCGCAGCGAGCGTCGCGGTAGCGCAAAGGCTTGCGAGAATTGCCACGGCCAAGTGCGATCTGTTCATCTTCAGGACCTCCCAGAAAAGGAAGCGTGCGCTTCCGAAAAGATTCCCGCGCGAGCGGGTATATTTTTCGGCACTGCCGTTCCGGCGCCGCGGAGCGAGCGGCCGGCTCCTTCTCGAAGCTGTTCTCTCACGAGAAAGCCCATGCATTCCGTGCCGTCGGCGCGACAATGCCGCGCGCAGCATGCGCAGGTCGGTTCGCTATGTCACCTTGCTGTGCAGCACGGCGGCGTTCGGCGCGCCGCGGCAAGCATGAGCGCCTGCGCCCCGCAGGCGCTCATGTAAACGCTTACTTGCCGCCGCACTCCTTGCCGCGTGCGGGACGGTTGCCGGCAGCCTTGGCCGCGGCCTCCGTCATGTAGGAACCCTCCTTGGTCTTGCCGTACCACTCGTCGCCCTGGCAGTGGTAGACCTTGGAGCTCGAATTGACCCAAACCATGCCCGGACCGCCGCCCGGCTTCTGCGCTGTCGATGCAGCCGACGCGGCGGGTGCCGCCGCCGCTGGCTTGGCCGGCGCCGCCGCAGGAGCTGCCGGTGCAGGCGCCGCCGCGGCTGCCGGCGCTGCGGCGGCCGCGCCGCCTTTGTCGGCATCGAGCCAGGTCTTGACGCCCTGGTGCCCACTGCATGCACCTTTGTGCGAGGTGCCGGTGTAGTACGTGCCGTCCTTGCATTGTGCGGTCGCGCCGGCCGGCGGCGCGTCGGCGGCGAACGCGCTCGCCGACAACAGCAGACCGGCACCGAGAATCACCGAGGAAAACAAGCGAAAGTTCATTTCTGCCTCCACGAAGCTGGGGATGGGTGGATGTGTGCAGACGCGCGCTCGGAGAGCGCCGGCGCAGCATGCCAGAGCGCTTCGGACTGTCAATTGCGACTTTCATCCATGCGCAAGCGATGATTTGGAAGCGGTCGGCCGTCGCGCGCTGAACTCGCCGCCCCGCGCTGCTACAATTGCGCCCCTTTCGGCGCCGCCGCGCCCCGATTTCCGCACCTGGAGTACCCATGTCCGCTGCAATCCTGAAGGCCCTCGGCCTCGCCGGGACCGAATCCGGCACCTATCTCGGCAACGGTGAATGGTCGAAGACGGCCGACGCCGGCACGATCGAGGTCGTCAATCCGAGCACGCACGAGGTCATCGGCCGCGTGCACGCGAGCTCGGCCGCCGACTACGACACGATCCTCGACCGCGCGCAGGCCGCGTTGAACACCTGGCGTACGACACCGGCGCCCAAGCGCGGCGAAGCCGTGCGGCTGTGCGGCGAGGCGCTGCGCAAGCACAAGGACGCGCTCGGCAGTCTCGTGGCGCTCGAAATGGGCAAGATCAAGCCCGAAGGCGACGGCGAAGTGCAGGAGATGATCGACATCGCCGATTTCGCCGTCGGCCAGAGCCGCATGCTGTACGGCCTGTCGATGCATTCCGAACGCCCCGGCCACCGCATGTACGAGCAGTGGCATCCGCTCGGGATCGTCGGCATCATCAGCGCGTTCAACTTCCCGGTCGCGGTGTGGGCCTGGAATGCGTTCGTGGCCGCGGTGTGCGGCGACATCTCGATCTGGAAACCGTCGCCGAAGACGCCGCTCTCGGCGATCGCGGCGATGAAGATCTGCAACGCCGCGCTCAAGGAAGGCGGCTTCCCCGATCTCTTCTTCCTGTTCAACGATGCGGGCACCGCGCTCGCGCAGAAATTCGTCGACGATCACCGCATCCCGCTCGTGAGCTTCACGGGTTCCACGGCGGTCGGGCGCAAGGTCGGCGAGCGCGTCGCCGCGCGCATGGGTCGCAGCCTGCTCGAACTCGGCGGCAACAACGCGATCATCGTCGACGAAAGCGCCGATTTGAAACTGGCGATTCCCGCGATCGTGTTCGGCGCGGTCGGCACGGCCGGCCAGCGCTGCACGACGACGCGCCGGCTCATCGTGCACGCGTCCATCTTCGACGACGTCGTCGGCAAGCTCGTCAAGGCGTACAAGCAGGTCGAGAAGAAGATCGGCGATCCCACGCTCGCGACCACGCTCATGGGTCCGCTCAACAGCCCCGACGCCGTGCAGCGGTATCTCGGCGCGATCGAGAAAGCCAAGGCCGCCGGCGGCAAGGTGCTCACGGGCGGCGCCGCGCTCACCGATCGTCCCGGCAACTTCGTGCTGCCGACCATCATCGCGGGCTTGAAGAATTCCGACGAGGTGGTGCAGACCGAAACCTTCGCGCCGATCCTCTACGTGATGCCGTTCAAGACGCTCGACGAGGCCATCGCGATGCACAACGGCGTGCCGCAGGGCTTGTCCTCGTCCATCTTCACCCTGAACGTGAAAGCGGCCGAGGCATTCCTGTCGAGCGCGGGTTCCGATTGCGGCATCGCGAACGTCAACATCGGCACGAGCGGCGCCGAGATCGGCGGTGCGTTCGGCGGCGAGAAGGAAACCGGCGGCGGCCGCGAGTCGGGCTCCGACGCCTGGAAGGCCTACATGCGCCGCCAGACGAACACGATCAACTACTCCGATGCGCTGCCGCTTGCGCAGGGCATCAAGTTCGAGTTCTAGGATCACGTCTCCGACACGAGTTGCCGCCATGAACATGCCCGTCCGCACGACCAGCACCACCGCCATCGTCAGCCTCGTCTTCGGCATCGTCTGCTGGGTGGCCATCCCGTTCATCGGCGCACTCGTGGCCGTGATCTGCGGCCACGTCGCGCGCGCGGAGATCCGCCGTGCGCCCCCCGGCATGATCGAAGGCGACGGCATGGCGCTCATCGGGCTCATCCTCGGCTATCTGCATCTCGCGCTGTTCGCGCTGGCGATCCTGCTCGTGTTCGGCTTCCTGGGCGGCCTGGCGTTTTTCGCGCACTGGCACGGTTGAACCCGGGCGCCACGACATGCACATGGTATGATCATGTGCATGTTCGACTGACCTCCGCGGCCCCGCCATGAAAACCCAACGCGTCACGTTGCTCGTGAGCCCGGCCGACAAGCGCCGCTTCAAGCAGCTCGCCGACCGGCACGGGCTCAGCGTGAGCGGCCTCGTGCGCGAGGCGGTCAACGTCTACGACGTGAGCTCGATCGGCGAAACCCAGCAGTTGAGCGCGCTCACGGCGGAGCTGCGCGATTCGGTGCCGGCCATGCGCCGCCGTCTGCGCGAGGCCACCGCGTCCGTGGACCGTGCGCTGTCCACCATCGCGGCGCGCCGAGCGAAACGCTGATGGGCGCGGTTGCCGACGCGCTCGCCGCGCTCAAGGAAGTGCTGCAGATGCGCGGCGACATCGACCGCCTCGCCAAGAGCGTCGACAAGCTCGCCACGCTCGCCGAAGATCTCGACCGGCGCATGATCCGCATCGAGACCATGGTCGAGATCGCCAGCAAGCGCGCGAGCGCCCGCCAATTGCCGAAGAAGTGAGCCGGCGCAACTTGTATACTTTCGCCCGCCCCCTGCTGTTCTGCCTCGATGCCGAGCGCGCCCACGAACTCGCGCTCGTCGCGATGGAGACGGCGTACCGCACGGGCATGAACCCGTTGCTCGCGCTCAAGCCCGAGCCCTTGCCGACGCGGGCGTTCGGCATCGAGTTCCCGAATCCCGTCGGGCTCGCCGCCGGGCTCGACAAGAACGGTGCGCACATCGACGCGCTCGCGGCGCTCGGTTTCGGCTTCATCGAGGTCGGCACGACGACGCCGCGCGCGCAGCCCGGCAACCCCAAGCCGCGCATGTGGCGCCTGCCCGAGCGGCGCGCAATCATCAACCGGCTCGGCTTCAACAACCAAGGCGTCGACGCGCTCGTGCGCAACGCCGAGCGCGCACGCTACACGGGCGTGCTCGGCATCAATATCGGCAAGAACAAGGACACGCCGAACGAACGCGCGGTCGACGATTACCTGCACTGCCTCGAGCGCGTCTATGCGCGCGCGAGCTACGTGACCGTGAACATCTCCTCGCCGAACACGCAAGGCCTGCGCGACCTGCAGGAAGAAGAAGCGCTCAAGCGCCTGCTCGGCACGCTGCGCGAAGCGCAGGAGCGCCTGGCGTCCCGGCACGGCAAGCGCACGCCGATGCTCGTCAAGCTCGCGCCCGATCTCGCACCCGCCGAACTCGACGGCGTCGCCGCGGTGCTGCTCGCCTCGGGCGTCGACGGCGCGATCTGCACGAACACCACGATCGACCGCAGCGCCGTGGCCGGCGCGCCGCACGCCGAAGAAGCCGGCGGCCTCTCGGGCGCGCCGCTGTTCGACAAATCGACGGCGGTCCTGCATGCCATGGCCACGCGCCTGCAAGGCCGCGTGCCGCTCGTCGGCGTCGGCGGCATCCTCGCGGGCGCCGACGCTGCCGCGAAGATCGCCGCGGGTGCGACGCTCGTGCAGATCTACAGCGGCATGGTGTACCGCGGCCCCGCGCTCGTCCGCGAGTGCGTCGACGCGATCCGCGCACACCGAGCACGCGCGCGATGAGCGGCTTCATCACCGGCGTCTCCTGCGAGCCCGGCTACACGGTCCTCGAAAACGCGCCGCTGCAAGCACGCAACACGTTCCGCGTACTGGCGCGCGCGGAGCTGCTCGTCGACATCTCGCGCAGCGACGTGCTGCCGCTGCTGTTCGGCCTGCCTGCACTGCGCGACGGCCGCGTGCTCGTGCTCGGCGAAGGCAGCAACGTGCTGCTGACGCGCGACTGGCCGGGCGTCGTCGTCGCGCTCTCGGCAACCGGCATCCGCGTGTGCGAGCAGAACGACGACGGCGCCCGCATCCGCGTCGAAGCCGGCGAGAATTGGGACGACTTCGTGCGCTGGTCGCTTGCGAAAGGCTACGCAGGGCTCGAGAATCTCGCGCTGATCCCGGGTACGGTCGGCGCCGCGCCGATCCAGAACATCGGTGCTTACGGCGTCGAAGTCGCGGAGTTCATCGGCAGCGTCGAAGCCTACGACCGGCGTGCCGCCGGCATCGTCACGATCGACCGCAGCGCCTGCGCGTTCGCGTATCGCGACTCGATCTTCAAGCGCGAGCCCAACCGCTACATCGTCACGGCCGTGGAATTCCTGCTGCCGCGCCGCCGCGACTTGCGCCTCGACTATGCGGGCGTGCGCGAGGAACTCGCCGCGATGGGCGTCGACGCGCCGACCCCGGTCACGGTAGCCGAAGCCGTCATGCGGCTGCGCACGCGCAAGCTGCCGAATCCCGCGCTGATCGGCAACGCCGGCAGCTTCTTCAAGAATCCTGTGCTGCCCGCCGAACACGCGCAGGCGCTGAAACGCGAACACCCGTCGCTGCCGGTCTGGCCGGCCGGCACGGCCACTGCGAAGCTGCCCGCCGCCTGGTTCATCGAAGCGAGCGGTTTCAAAGGCCTGCGCGAAGGCGACGCCGGTGTTTCCGCCCAGCACGCCCTGGTGCTCGTCAACCACGGCCATGCCACGGGCGCGCAACTCTGGGCGCTCGCCAAGCGCATCATGGCGGAGGTCGAGAGCCGTTTCGGGGTGCGGCTGGAACCGGAGCCGTTGATCATCTGACGGTCCGCCGTTTGCTTTTTATACTTTTTGGAGCAAGAGCTTTCGCTCGCCCTTCGGGCGAGCGTCGTACTTTTCTTTGCATGGCCAAAGAAAAGTACGCAAAAGAAAGGCCACCCCGCGTGCGCGGTCTACGGGCATCCTGCCCTGCGGGTACGCGAGCACACCACGGGCTCTGCTGACGGCACTTCCGTGTGCCGACAGCGGAGTCGGCGCGATCCATCGCGCCGCCTCTGCGGGCTTGTCCTCCGTGCGCTCGCCGCGCTCGAGGGGCCCCAAGAAGCGGCGCGCTCCTGCGCGCAGAAGCAAGAGCGAAGCTCTTCTGCTATTCGTTTGCTTCTGCGCACATGGAATGTGCGCTGCTCTTTGGGGCCCCTCGGGCGCGGCGAGGCCGCGGAGGAAGCGTCGCGCAGCGATCGCGCGCAGGACGCGCGCGAGTTTGCTGCCAGCACAGGGATGTGCTGTCAGCAAACCCCGGAGCGGACTCGCGGAGTCGGAGGGCAGGATGCCCGTAGACCGCGCTCGCGGGGTGTGCTTTCTTTCTTGGTGACTTCTTTCTTTGCACAAGCAAAGAAAGAAGTCACCCGCTCGGCCGAAGGACGAGCGGAAGCTCTGCCCAACCGACGAGAACAAGAGCTGGATGACCAGCTCCGCGGCAGATAAAAGTATACAAGCGGCCTGTCAGAGCGCCGCCGCCAAGCGCGCCCCCTGCTCGATCGCGCGCTTCGCGTCGAGCTCCGCAGCGACGTCGGCGCCGCCGATCAGATGCACGGCGATGCCCGCCTCTGCGAGGCCGGCATGCAAGTCGCGGCGCGGTTCCTGGCCGGCGCAGATCACGACGGTGTCGACGGCGAGTACGCGCGGCTCGCCGTTCGCGACGATGTGCAGGCCGGCGTCGTCGATACGTTCGTACGTCACGCCACCGAGCATGTTGACGCGCTTCATTTTGAGCGCCGCCCGGTGGACCCAGCCGGTCGTCTTGTTGAGCCGCTTGCCGGGCGAACCCGGCGTGCGCTGCAGCAGCCAGAGCTCACGCGGCGACGGTTCGGGCTGCGGCTTGGCCAAGCCGCCGCGATGAGTATACTTTTGATCGACGCCCCATTCGTGCGACCAGCGTGCGATATCGGTGCTCGGCGACGGCGCTTCCTGGCTCAGGAATTCGGCGACGTCGAAGCCGATGCCGCCCGCGCCGACGATCGCGACGCGTCGGCCCACCGGACTGCCGTGCAGTACGACGTCGACATAGCTCAAGACGTTCGCGCGGTCGGCGCCCGGGATCGCCAGTGCGCGTGGCGTCACGCCCGTGGCGAGAATCACGCCGTCGAAGCCGCGTAGCGATTCGACGGTCGCCGCGGTGCCGAGGCGCACGTCGACCGCAGCGTCCGCGAGGCGATGGGCGAAATAGCGCAGCGTTTCGTGGAACTCCTCCTTGCCCGGGATGCGCTTGGCCATGTTGAACTGGCCGCCGATCTCCTGCGCCGACTCGAACAGCGTCGCCGCGTGTCCGCGTTCGGCGAGCGTCGCGGCGCAAGCGAGACCCGCCGGCCCCGCGCCGACCACGGCGAATCGCTTGCGCATTGTGGATTTGTGGACGACGAACTCGGTTTCGCGGCAGGCGCGCGGATTCACGAGGCACGAAGCCCGGCGATTTTCGAACACATGGTCGAGGCAGGCCTGGTTGCAGGCGATGCAGGTGTTGATGCGGTCGGCACGCCCCGCTTCGGCCTTGCGCACCCAATCGGGATCGGCGAGCAGCGGGCGGGCCATCGACACCATGTCGGCGGCGCCGTCGGCGAGGATCGCTTCGGCGACGTCGGGCATGTTGATGCGGTTCGTCGTCACGAGCGGCAGCTTCACTTCGCCCTTGAGCCGTTTCGTGACCCATGCGAAGGCCGCGCGCGGCACGCTCGTGACGATCGTCGGAATGCGCGCCTCGTGCCAGCCGATGCCCGTATTGATGAGCGTCGCGCCCGCCGCTTCGACGGCTTTCGCAAGGCGCACGATCTCGTCCCAGCTTTGCGCGTCGTCGACGAGGTCGAGCATCGACAGCCGGTAGACGATGATGAAGTCGCGGCCCACCGCTTCGCGCGTGCGACGCACGATCTCGGTCGGTAAGCGCTGACGCTTCTCGATGCTGCCACCCCACGCATCCGTGCGCCGGTTCGTGCGCTCGACGAGGAACTGGTTGATGAGATAGCCCTCGCTGCCCATGATTTCGACGCCGTCGTAGCCGGCGTCCTGGGCGAGCCGTGCGCAGCCGGCGAAATCGCGGATCGTCTTTTCGACGCCGCGCGCGGTGAGCGCACGCGGAGTAAACGGCGTGATCGGCGACTTGATCTTCGACGGCGCGACCGAAAGCGGATGGTAGGCGTAGCGCCCCGCGTGCAGGATCTGCAAGCAGATGCGTCCGCCTTCGGCGTGCACCGCGCGCGTCACCTTGCGATGGCGCGCCACGTGCCACGGCATCGACAGCCGGCCGGCGAACGGCTTGAGCCATCCCGCGACGTTCGGCGCGAGCCCGCCGGTGACCATGAGCCCTACCCCGCCGCGCGCACGCTCGGCGAAATACGCCGCGAGCTTGTCGTAGTCGCGCGCATGGTCCTCGAGACCGGTGTGCATCGAGCCCATGAGCACGCGATTCGGCAGCGTCGCGAAGCCGAGATCGAGCGGTGCAAGCAGGTGCGGGAACGGCGAAGGAGGCACGGCGAGTCTCATCGAACGGGCGTTTGAAATTGCACGATGCCGGAGGACGCGCCGGATGGCAAGAGCTCGGCTGCGGAGCGCGATCGACCTCGCGACGGCGATGGCCAAGTTCTGCGCTGTCTAGGGAATCTCTGAATAAGTCAGCATAGGCGTCACCGAACTATCTGCTCGCAGATCAAGGCGCGCCGGCGAAGGCAGAGTGGCCGTCTGTCGAGACGGCGCCACGAACTGCGACCCTTCTGGACATCATGCCGCCTGTGTTGACTTATTCAGAGGTTCCCTAGCTGCGCAGCTCAAGGCCGAGGGGAGGTTTCCTGTCGCGCAGCGCCAGCCAGCGTTCCCGTGACGCGGCCTTCGCCGTCCACGCACAGGAACGGCAGTCCCAGCCGTTCGAGCCAGGCCCGGCCTGCATCGAGCCCCAGCAGCATGCCGAGCGTCGAGGCAGCGCCGGCGACGAGGCAGGAATCGGCGACGACGCTCACGCTCGCGAAACTTTCGACGGGAATTCCCGACATCGGATCGAGGATGTGCGAATAGCGGCGCCCGTCGACGATCATGGCGCGCTCGTAGTCGCCGCTCGTGGCGAGCCCGCCGCGCCGGAGCTCGATGCGTGCGAAGACCTGGTCCGGCGCGCGCGGCGCTTTGATGCCCGCCAGCCACGGCGAGCCGTCGGCATGCGGGCCGACGACGGCGAGATCGCCGCCGAGATCGATCACGCCATGGACCGCGCCGGCCTCGCGGCAGATCTGCGCCGCGCGGTCGGCGGCGTATTCCTTGACGACGCCGCCCAGGTCGAGGCGCATGCCGGGTGCGCCCAAGTATAAATGTGGACGCTGCCAGCGCACGCGCTGCCAGCCGCAACGCGCTCGCGCCATGGCGATGTCTTCCGCGGCGGGCACGCGGCCGTTCGCGGGGTCCCAAAGCTTGATCAGCGCGCCGGCCGTGACGTCGAAGCGGCCGCCGCTTTCGGCGTGGAGCGTCGCGGCGAAATCGAGGAGATCGGCGGTCTCGGCGTCGACGTCGAGGCTCGTGCCCGCATCCGCGCTCGCGCCGATCGCGGCAACGAGGCTGTCGTCGCGGTAATGCGAATACTTGCGGTCGAGCCGTTCGACTTCGGCTTGCGCCGCGGCGGCCGCGGCGCGCGCCACGGCCGCATCCTCCGTTTCGAGCTTGACCTCGCAAGGACAACCCATCGCGGCGAAGCGGAAGCTCTGCGTTTGCACGCGGGAGTTTCTCCGTTGAAGATCCCGAGCGCCGGCCATGCGGCGCGGCGCGAGGGAGCAACGATATCAATCGACCACGTAGCGGCCAAGCGGCAGGCGCCGCACGCGAACGCCGAGTGCGCGGGAGATCGCGTTCGACAACGCCGCAGGCACGACGGCCGTGGCGACTTCGCCGATGCCGGTCGGCGCTTGCCGCGAATCGACGAAGTGCGCCGCGACCGGCGGCGCCTGGCGCATGCGCAGCACGGGATAACCGTCGAAATTGCGGGTCAGCACGCCATGCTCGTCCCAACTTATCGAAGCCGCCAGCGCTTCGCTCAGGCCGAACAGAACGCCGCCCTCGACTTGCGCGCGGCACATCTGCGGATTCAGCACGTCGCCGCAATCGACGACGCAATCGAACCCGGCGATGCGCACCTTGTCGTCGCCAGCGCGTTCGACGTGCGCGGCGAGCGCGACGTAGCTGTAACGCAGGCGGTGACAGGCGATGCCCGCGACGAGGCCCGCGGGGCGTGTCTTCACCTCGTCGGCGAGCCGCCGCAGCGTTCCGGCAAGCCGGCCCGTGTCGTATTTGAATTCCGTGCTCTTGTCGTCCTCGGTCAGCTCGATGACGCGCGGCTCGCCGAGAAGCTCGAGGTGAAAATCGATCGCGTCGCGGCCGGCCATCACCGCCAACTCGTCGATCACACTGTTGATCGCGAAGGCATGCTGCCAGTTCGACACGGAGCGCATCCAGGCGACGCGCACCGGCACGTCGGGCGCATGCGCGGCACAGCTGAGGCGGGCGACCCGGTACGGGAAGTTCAGCTGACCGTCGAGTTCCCATTCGTCGTGCCGTGCGGCGCGCGGATTGGCGACTTTGCTCAGCGTGGGGAACACGCTCGTATGGCGCCACGAGATGGGTTTGCCCGTCGCGTCGATCTCGGCGTCGATGCGCTGGCGGGTCGCCGGACGAAAGAATCCGTGATGCATTTCGTCCTCGCGCGTCCATTGCAGCTTCAGCGGCCCGCCGATGGCTTTGGCGATCTCGACGGCTTCGACGACGAAATCCTGCTGCGCCTTGCGACCAAACGCTCCGCCGAGCAAGGTGACATCGATCGTCACGTTCTCCGGCGGCAGCGCGAGGGCTTTGGCGACCAAGGCCCGCGCGAGCTGCGGGTCCTGCGTCGGCGCCCACACGTGGCACGCCTGCGGCGAGTAGTCGACGACGCATGCCGCGGGTTCGATCGGTGCGTGCACGGCGAACGGGGTTTCGAAATCGGCGGTGTGCTTGCGTACGGCATGCGCCGGTTCCGATGGGCTGTCGATCTTGAGCCGCTCCTCGGCGCCTTCCGCAAGGAACGTTTGCCAGCTTTCGACGACCTCGCCGGTCGGCGCGATCGGCGCGTCGATGTCCCATGTCACCTCCAAGGCCTTCGCGCCTTGGATAGCGGCCCAGGTATTCGAGGCGACGACCGCCACGGCGGCGTGCGTGTTGAACGGTGCCTCGCGCGCCTTCAGTTCGACGATCTGCAGCACGCCCGGCAAAGCGCGTGCGGCTGTCGCATCGAAACGCGCCAGACGCATCGCGGGAAACGGTGCGCGCTTCACGACCGCGAAGCGCATCCCGGGCACGTGCCGGTCCGCGCCGTAGCAGGCCCGCCCGCGGACGATGTCGAGCTGGTCGATGCGTTTCTGATCGCGCCCGAGCAGACGCCACGCATCGCGCGCTTTCGGCTCGGCGGACACGGGCAAGGGACGCTTCGCCGCGTCGATCGCGAGATCGCCGTAAGAGGCACGCCGTTTGCTGCCGGAATGCACGACCGCGCCGGCGCGCGTCGTCAGTTCGTCGACGCGCGCGTGCCAGCGCTCGGCTGCGGCTTCCAGCAAGGCGCGGCGTGCACGCGCACCTGCCTCGCGCAGGGGTTTGAACGACGACGGGACCGAGAAGCTGCCGTCGGTGCTCTGGTTGCCGAAGCGCTTGTCGCCGGGTGCCTGCGCGATGGACACCTCGGACCATTCGAGATCGAGCTCCTCGGCCAGGATCGTCGCCAGGGTCGTGCGGACGCCCTGGCCCATTTCCGAGCGATGCACGGTCAGGACGATCTTGCCGTCGCCGCCGATCGAGATGAAGTCGCCGAGCGCTTGTGCCTTGCGCGATTTCGCCACGACGGCGACCGGCACGATGAGCGCCGCGGTTCCGGCAGCGGCGAGCTTCAGGAAGTGCCGACGTCGCATCAGCGCAGATCCTCGTTCGCGTTCGCCGCAACGCGCCGCGTCGCACGCGAGCGCGCCGTCTTCGTGCAGATCATAGTGCCGACATCCAGGAAGGGGACTGGCGCAGGCTATGCAGCGCGGGCCCGATCGCCAAGGCCGCCGCGCGAGACGTGCGCCGAGGCGACGCCGACTTGCGCTCAGTCGAGCAGGTAGTCGAGACCGATGAAGGCGCGCGTGTAGCTCAAGACGCCCGGCACCGGCGCGTCGGCGCCGCCGAGCGCGTAATCGGTGGACGCGTGGTAACGTTCGACCCCGGCACTGAGCTGCCAGCGCGCGATGCGCTTGCGCACGTTGAGGCTCGCCGAGAAGGCGCCGAACGTGCCCAGGCGGTAGTCGCTCGTGTAGAACGTGTGCGCACCCGCATCGAGGAAGAACGGTGCGTAAAAGCGGGCCTGCTGCTGGCTGTAGTAGCGCGCTGCGGGAACGAGTTCCCAACCGTCGCCGAGATTCTGGTACCAGCCCACGTCGACGGTGTGCGCGACCACGCCCCAACTGTCTTGCGCGTAGCGGTAGTCGAGATGCAGCGCCGCCTCCGGATGCGCGAACGCATGCCGGTAGCGCACGAGCCACGCGCTTTCGACGCGGCTGCCGGGACGCTTGTCGGGCAGGATCGCATCGCCGATCGAGACGAGCTTGTACGGATCGGAGAGATAGCCGTTCTCGACATTGAACTGCACGCCGGTCTGCACGACCGAGGATTTGTCGAGAACCCAGGCCAAGCTGCCGAACAGCGAGCCCGTGTTCTTCTGGGCGCGCACGATGCGATCGTAGGCGATCGCGTCGGTCGGCCGGATGAGATCGTGCGAGAAGCTGCCGCCTGCGCCGAGCGTGAGCGCATTAGAGAGCGGGATGCTGCGCTCGAAGCCGAGCGCCGTCGCGTGGTAGTCGCGCTCCTGCGAATACGAGGCGCTGTAGGTCGTGGCGCTGCTCGTGTCGGCGCCCGTCGTATACGCCAGGCGCGCTTCGCTGCGGTGCTCGCGGATCGTGGCGCCGCTCAGCACCTGCACGGGTTTGTTGCCCGGGCCCGGGAGCACATACCACGGCGACGAGCCGCTCATGACCTCGTGCGTGAGGCCGACGTCGATCCTGTTGCCGATGCCGACGTGCGTATCGAGTTCGAATTGCTGCGAGAACACTTCGTAGCGTTCGGGGCTGCCGATCGCGCGGCCGTCGAACGCGTCTTCGCCGTACTCGTTGAACCGGTAGCTCGCATGCGATTCGGTCTCGGCCGCCGATTGCGCATGCGCCGCCGGCGACAGCGCCGCTGCGGCGCTCATGAGCGCCGCCAGCGAGGGCGAAAGCTTCGTCGGCGCGGCCATCAGTTGCACCCGCAGCCGCCGCCGGCCGCACCGATGTGACCGTCGCTGCCTTCCTTGCTGAAATGCGTGTGCGAGTTCATGGCCGTCTCAAGCGGATCGGGATCCCAGCGCATGTCCCAGCGCGCGAGCCGGCCGCGCTCCCAGGGCTGCACGGGCGTCGTCGCACAGCCGGCGAGCGCGATCGCCACCAGCATGCCGATCGCAAGACATCGCAAGCGGTCAGTGCGCATCGCGCGGCTTCTCCATGAGACTGTGGATTTCCGCCGTGATCGTTGCTACGTCGGCCGGCGTGAACCCGATGTGACGCGCACGCACGATGCCGTCGCGGTCGATGATGTACGAGGCCGGCATGCCGAGGACGCCGAAGGCCTTGGGCACGCCGCCGGCCGGATCGGCGAGCACCTTGTACGTCACCGGATGTTCCTTGAGGAACGCGTTGGCGTCGGCGACTTCGTCGTCGAGGTTCACGGCGAGGATCGCGAAGTCGTCGTGCGAAAGCTCGGTGTTGAGCTTTTCGTAGAACGGCAGCGATTGGCGGCACGGTCCGCACCATGACGCCCAGAAGTCCACGAACACCACCTTGCCGCGGTATTTCGCGAGATCCACGCGTTCGTTGCCATTGAGCGCAAGCAAGCTGAACGTAGGCGCAGGAGCGCCGATATCGACCGCGGAAGCGGCCGACGCGGCAAGCGCCAGGAATGCGCCTGCTGCGACGCCGAGCCAGCGCCGGCCGCGCGTGCCGGCGCTCCCCCTGTCTGCTGCGCTCATTGGGCCGGGCACGTCGTACCGTCGATCTGCGTGATGCGTGCGATCGGCAGGCTGCCGCTGCCGTAGCTCTTGATCGTCGAGGCCCAGCTCGCCGTGCCGTTGTTGCAATCGGTGAACGAGAACGTGATCGTGCCCCACGACGTCTGCGTGATGTCGGTCGAATTGAACGCCGGCGGGAATTTCGCACCCGTGTTGAGGATTGCCGGCAGCGTCACGCTGCTCTTCGTCGGATCGTACGTGCCTTGTGCGTAGACCCACTCGTTGCCCGTGCCGTCCGGCGTGTAGACGAACCAGATCGCGACCATGATCGGCAGATTCGTGGTCGGGTCCTTCGCGTTCGTGGCTTCGATCTGGAATCCGTGGCCTGCGTTGCCGGGGTTGTACCAGTTGCCGCTGATGTAGCCGCCGATCGGCAAGCCCGCCGGTGTGGCGTTGACGATGACCTTGCCCGCCATGCCGATGCCGCCCGGCGCGCCGTGGATTTCGCAGTAGTAGCCGAACGTGCCGGCCGTGGAGAACGTGACCACGTCGCTGAACGCCTGCGTCGTCGCGTTGCCGCCGTTGCCCGAGCACGAGGTGGCGCAGCGGAACGAATTGTCATCGGCGCGCACGTTGTGCGGCAGCGACCCGCCGGCGTAGATGAACGTTACGGTGTCGCCCTGGTTGATCGTCACGGTCGAGGGCGAGAACTGCATGGCGGAGCCGCCGAGCAAGGTCACGTTGACGTTGGCCGCGTGAACCAGGCCAGCCCCGGACAACAGCCCCACCGCAGCGAAGAACGAACGCACTAGTCTCATGATTGATGCTCCAAAATCCCCGGAATCTGATCGTCTCAACGAGCGGACGCGCGCGCGGCCGACTAGCGTTGCACAACCCTACGGGAGACCGTCCGCTCACCGGAAATCTTTCGGTGGAAAACTGTGAACCAGCTAACACTTTGGGACGCAAAACACCGCCGTCCACCCGCGGTCACGTTCCCCGCTCCCAGCCTACTCCGCAATCTTGAGCACCAAAAGTGTCTGATCGTCGGTCCCGATCGGGCTCTCCTGGTGCGCATGCACGGCCGCGACGAGCTCGTCGCGCAGGGCTTCGGGCGCCTGCGGACCGTCGGCGACGAGGCCGCGCAGGCGATCGAGGCCGAACATGCGGTCGCGGCGATCGCGCGCTTCAAGCACGCCGTCGGTGTACAGCACGAGCGTGTCGCCAGGCGCGAGCTCATGTTCGTTGTTCGAGTATTCGTGGTCGCGCAGCACGCCGAGCGGGATCTGATCGCTTTCGCCGAGCAGCTCCACGTGGCGGCCGCGCCGGTGCAGCAGCGCCGGGTGTCCCGCGCTCAGATAGCTCAAGATGCGCGTGTCGGGACGATAGAGCACGGCGAACACGGTCATGAAATGGCCGCGGCTGCGGCGCGAGAAGAAATAGCGGTTCGCGTAGCTGATCGCGCCCGCGGGCGGCGGCGCGCCGTCGTCGCCGCGGTAGGTGCGCATGATGGCGTCGAACTGCACGGCTTCCATGGCCGCCGCGGCGCCGTGCCCCGACACGTCGGCGACGATCACGCCCCAGAGGTCCGCGCCGTTGCGCGGAAATTCGGGCGGCGCGAAATCGGTGAGCCGGCTCATTTCGTAGTAGTCGCCGGCGGCCGTCGCGGCGGGCTGCCAATGCACGGCATATTCGAGGCCGCGGATTTGCGGGTTGTCCGGCAGCAGCAGCTTCTGGATGTCCGCGAGGCTCTCGATCTCCTGGCGGTGCCGCGCGGATTCCTGCGTGAGGGCGCGCAGTACGATCGGCCGCACGATCAGATTGGCGGCGAGATTCACGTGCAGCACGGCGCGGTGCAGGTCTACGCCGTCGAACCGGTGTGCGAGCGTGCTGCCGAACGCGAGCCAATGGCGGCGTTCGCCCGAATTCGCGATCGGAATCGCGAGCACGGTGGCCGGCGCGAACAGCGCCTGGGCCAGCGGCACGGCGCGCTCGGCGGGCGGCACCGTGACGACGTGCGGCGCCGCATTGTCGACGATGCTGCGCGCGAGCACGTCGTCGAACAGCGGCAGCTCGCGCCGCTCGCCGTTCGGATCGAGATTCGGCACGTGCTCCGTGCCGTCGGGACCGATCAACCCGGCCAGCCGGCAACGTCCGGGGCCCTGCCCGCGCACGAGCAGCAGGGCGAGCGAACAATCGGGGAAATCCTCGGCGAAATGCGCGTGCAGTTCGATCAGCGCGCGGCGCGAGTCGCCGTCGAAAGCGCTCAGCTTCAGGATTCGCTCGAATTGCGCGTGCGCATCGGACATGCGGCGATTCTGACGCGAAGGCGCGGCAGTCGCCAGGGAGCCGGGAGACTCGGCGCTCAGGAGGCGTCGTCCTCTTCTTGCGCCGCTTCGGCGACGGCGGGCTCGCTCGCGCGCTCGCCGCGCAGGAGGCGCGTGCGCGCCGCCCACTCGGCCGCGGCGTCGAGCGGTTCGAGCGCCGTGAACGTCCCGCCGACGAGCGTGGCGAGCGGCGCACCGTCGCGGTAGAGCACGCGCGCGCCGGTCAGCGCCGGCACGCGCTCGCCCGCGACGACGCTGCCGACGAGGTTGAGCGGATCGGCGCCCGAGACCGCCACGAGCGTGCCGTCGTGCGGCTTCTGACGCACGCTGCGCAGCAGGCTCACCGCTTCGGGCAACGCGAACTGCTCGCCCGAGAGTCCGGCGATGAAACGCCCGCCGCGAATTTCGCCGCGCGCTTCCATGCGCTGCCAGACGCGCAGCAATTCGCGCCAGGACGGCAGCCACGACGCCTCTTGCGCGAGCAGGCGCCAGCTCACGACGCCCCAGCGCTTGAGCAGCACGGCGGCGACGTGCTCGACGAGGTCTGCGTTGTCCACTTTGTTGTTTTGTGGATTCGCTGCCGGTGCGGCCGTCCGGCGCAGCAGCGCCCAGCGGCCGGCGTCGGCGATGCCGAGCAACGCCGTGCGGCGGCCGCGCCGCCGGCCCGGCAGCGGACGTCGCGAGGGCGGCACGAGCAAGGCGCGCAGGCCGGCGAAGCTGTCGGCATTGACGAGCCCCGCCGCGACGAGCTCAGCGACCGCGTTTTCGAGCTCGGTGTGCAACAGACGCGTGCCGGCGGCGAGCTCGTCGAAGAACGAGGCGCCGTGATCGCGCAGGTAGTCGGCGACGGCTTGCGCGCGCGACGAGAGCACCGGCTGCGCTTCGCGCGACGGCCCGAGCCGCGACCACAGCGCCATGTTGCGCCGCTGGAGCAGGACGATCGGCGTGGCGCGCACGGGTCCCGCGCCGTGCTCGCGCGACGTGCTCGGCTCGCGCAGCCGCGCCCAGACGAGCCGGCCGGCCAGGCACAAGTCGTCGAGCCAGGAAATCTCGTAACCCGCCACGCGCGCCGGCAGGATCTCGGTCTCCCACGCGCCGGCGGCGGCTTCGAAGCCTTCGAGCTGCGCGAGCACGCCGGCGAGCGCGTCGGGACCGCTCACCTGCGCGCCCGACGCGACGCGTTGCCACTCGAACAGGAAGCGCATGAAATCGCGCGGCGCTACGGGTTCGATTTCGCGGCGCAAGCGGTTGACCGTGTAGCGATGGATGCGCGCGAGCAGGTGGCGTTCGCACCATTCGGCATCTTCGGCGCCCGGCGTGAAGCGGCCGCGCATCACGAAACCTTCGCTCTCGAGCGCGAGCAGTGCGGCGTCGACGTCGCTCCGGCTCGCGTTCAGCGACGAGGCGAGCGCCGCCGCGGTTACGGGGCCGAGCCCGGTGAGCCGCCCGCGCACGATCTCGGCGAGCGCCGTCTCGCGCGTCCAAGCCATCGCAGCGTACTCGGCCGGCGCGGCGATCTCGGGCGCCAGGCGCGGCGTCGGAAACACGGCCTCGAACTGCGGCAGACGCTCCGCGGCGACGAGGAGCGCTGGCATGCCCTCCGCGGCGTGCACGAGCCAGGTCGCACGGCGTGCGGCGATCAAGACCTCCGCGAGTCCGGCCCAGCCCGCGTTGCCGGCGACTTCGCCGGCGGTCACGAACCCCAAGCCCATGAGCGCTTCGTGGAGCTCGTCGGCATTGCGCGCCTCGGGCCACGCTTCCTCGCGCACGGCAGCGATCGCATCGGCATCGAGTTTGCCGAAATCGGCCGTCGACTCCGCGTCGCCCCAGCGCCGGCTCTGCACGGCGAGCGTGCGGCGTTCCTCGAGCGGCGCGTCGTCGAGATAGGCGTAGGGCCTCGCCGTGAGCACTTCCGCCGCGAGCGGCGACGGCGCCGTCAGGTCGCGTGCCACAATGTGGATTTCTCCACTTTCGAGACCGCGCAAGAGGCGCTCGAGGCCTTCGATGTCCATGGCTTCGTGGAGGCAATCGTGCAGCGTCTGCGCAACGAGCGGATGATCGGGAATCTGCCGCTCGCCGACGATGTTCTCGAGGCAGGCCACCTGGTCCGGGAACACGGTGGCGAGCAAGTCCTCCGATTTCATGCGCTGCAACTGCGGCGCGACCTTCGTGCCGCCGACGAAGCGCGGCAACGCCAGCGAGGTCGTCGCGTTCCAGCGCCAGCGCACGCCGAACATGGGCGCGTCGAGCACGGCTTGCGTCAGCACATCGCGTACGGTGTTCGAATGCAGATAGCGCGCGACGTCCTCGAGCGGAAAACTGTGGCTCGTCGACAGCGACAGCACGATCGCGTCTTCGGTCGCCGCCGCTTGCAGCTCGAAGTTGAACTTGCGGCAAAAACGCTTGCGCAACGCCAGACCCCAGGCGCGATTGAGCCGGCTGCCGTACGGCGTGTGGATGACGAGCTGCGTGCCGCCCGACTCGTCGAAGAAGCGCTCCATCGCGAGCGTCTTCTGCGTCGGCAGCATGCCGAACGCGGCCTTGGCGCCGCCGAGATAGTCGGCGAGCTGACGAGCCGCGCTCTCGCCGAGCCCGAGTTCCTGCGTGAGCCAGTCGGAGAGCGACGGCGGCTCCGCGGCGTCGAGCCGGCCGCTGATCTCCTCGCGCAGGCGCGCGACCGCGAACGAGAGTTCGTCGCTGCGACCCGGCGCCTCGCCGAGCCAGAACGGGATCGACGGCGGCATGCCTTGCGCATCTTCGACGCGCACGCGACCGCGCTCGACGCGCAGGATGCGATACGACACGTTGCCGAGCTGGAAGACGTCGCCGGCGAGGCTCTCGACGGCGAAATCCTCGTGCACGGTGCCGACCTTGTGCGCCTGCGGCTCGAGCACAACATCATAATCGGCGGTGTCGGGGATCGCGCCGCCCGAGGTGATGGCGGTCAGGCGCGCGCCGCGCCGAGCGCGCAGCACGCCGTTGACGGCATCGCGGTGCAGGTATGCCGATCGCGGTCCGCGCCGCGTCGTGAACCCTTCGGCGAGCATGCGCACGACGTCGCGGAACGCGTCCTCGCCCAAGTCGGCGAACGGATACGCGCGCTTGACGAGTGCGAACAACGCCGCTTCGCTCCACTCGCGGCACGCGACTTCGGCGACGATCTGCTGAGCGAGCACATCGAGCGCGTTGCGTTCGACCTTGAGCGCATCGAGCTCGCCGCGGCGCACCGCGTCGAGCAGCGCCGCGCATTCGGCGAGATCGTCGCGCGACAGCGGAAAGAGCCGCGCCTTCGGCGTGCCGCCGACGGAATGCCCCGAACGGCCCGCACGCTGCAGGAACGCCGAGATCGAACGCGGAGACGCGAGCTGGCAGACGAGGTCGACGTCGCCGATGTCGATGCCGAGCTCGAGCGACGACGTGGCCACGAGCGCCCGCAGCTCGCCGCGCTTCAGGCGCTGCTCGGCCGCGAGGCGCTGCTCGCGCGCGAGGCTGCCGTGGTGCGAGGTCACGGCGTCCTTGCCGAGCAGCTCGCTCAAGTGCCGCGCCGCACGTTCGGCCATGCGCCGCGTATTGACGAAGATGAGCGTCGTGCGATGCTGCTCGATGAGCTCGGCGAGACGCGTGTATACCTGCGTCCAGGCGTCGCCCGACATCACGGCTTCGAGCGGCGACGGCGGCAGCTCGATCGCCAGATCGCGCTTGCGGGAATAGCCGAAATCGACGATTTCGCAATCGAGCGCCTGGGCCGCGGACTCGAAGCCCGAGGCGCCGCCGATCAGGAATTTCGCCACTTCTTCGATCGGTTTCTGCGTCGCGGAAAGACCGATGCGCGTGAGCCGCCGCTCGCACAGCGATTCGAGGCGTTCGAGCGAGAGCGCGAGGTGCGCCCCGCGCTTGCTCGGCGCGAGCGCGTGGATTTCGTCGACGATGACGGTGCGCGTCGAGGCGAGCATGAGCCGACCCGATTCCGAGCCGAGCAGGATGTACAACGATTCCGGAGTCGTCACCACGATGTGCGGCGGACGCCGCCGCATCGCATCGCGTTCGGCCTGCGGCGTATCGCCCGTGCGCACGCTCGTGCGGATCTCGACGTCGGGCAAGCCCATTTCCATGAGCTTGTCGCGGATGCCGGCGAGCGGGGCCTCGAGATTGATGCGCACGTCGTTCGAGAGCGCCTTGAGCGGCGAGACGTAAACGACCGTCGTCTCGTCGGCGAGCGGCGCTTCGATGCCGCGGCGGACGAGATCGTCGATGGCGGCGAGGAAGGCCGCGAGCGTCTTGCCCGAGCCCGTCGGCGCGGCGATCAGCGCATGGCGGCCGGATTGGATCGCGGGCCAGGCGCGCCGCTGGGCGGGCGTGGGCTCGGCGAACGCGCCGCGGAACCACGCTGCGACGGCCGGATGGAAATGCTCGAGGGCCATTGCGATATTGTGCGCTCCGCCGCGTCAAACAGCACGTATCGCGCAAGCAGACCCGAGCGGCGTCTCACGGATTGCGACGCACGGATCACCACCCTGCGATGGCGATTTTGCCGATCGTCGCTCCCGACTCGATGAGCCGGTGCGCTTCGCGCATCGTCGCCGCGCCGATCGGCGACAGCACGCGCGTGACGTTCGATTTGAGCTCTCCCGCGTCGATGAGGGCGGCCACGCGCGTGAGGATCTCGTGCTGGCGGATCATGTCGTGCGTACCGAACATCGCGCGCGTGAACATGAACTCCCAGTGCACGCTTGCGCTCTTGTTCTTGAGCAGGTTCATATCGAGCGCGCTCTGCAGGGTCGTCAGGATGCCGATTTTTCCCTGCGGCGCGACGATGTCGCCGTACTGTGTCCAGTACGGTTCGGGGCTCGAAAAGCTGCCGATCGCATCGACGTGGCCGAAGCCCAGCGCTTCGAGCTGCGGCCGCAGCGGCTGGCGGTGGTCGATGACGTGGTCGGCGCCGAGCGCGCGGCACCAGGCGATCGATTCGGCCCGCGACGCGGTGGCGATCACGGTCAACTGCGCGCGCTTGGCGAGCTGGATCGCGATCGAGCCCAAGCCGCCGGCGCCGGCCATGGCCAGCAGCGTGCGTCCGCGATGCGCGCCTTCGCTGTCGAATGCGAAGCGTTCGAACAAGAGTTCCCATGCCGTCAAGGCCGTGAGCGGCACCGCGGCGGCGTGCGCGAAATCGAGCGTGCGCGGTTTGCGGCCGACGATGCGCTCGTCGACGAGATGGTATTGCGCGTTCGTACCGGGCCGGGTCACGTCGCCGGCATAGAACACTTCGTCGCCCGGCTTGAACAGCGCCGCCGCGTCGCCGACCGCTTCGACGACGCCGGCGGCGTCGTAGCCGAGCACCTTGGGCGTCGCTTCGATTTGCGCCTTCGGCGCACGCATCTTGGCGTCGACCGGATTGATCGATACGGCTTCGACGCGCACGAGCAGGTCGCGGCCGCGCGGCACGGGTTTTTCCAATTCCACGTCGATCAACGACTGCGGATCGTCGATCGGCAAGTAGCGAGTGAGCGCAACCGCTTTCATCCGAGGCTTCCGGTGAGGGTAAAATAGCGATGCTAATGCCGGTTGCGATCGGCCCGGAAGCGAATTTTTCTTCGTCCAATCGTGAATTGAATTCACACCCAGGAGCATCATGAGCCACCACGACATGCGTTCGGCCAAGCGGCCGGACCCCGACCAGCCGATGGTCGACATCGCCGATTACGTCGTCGACTACCGTATCGACTCGAAGGAAGCCTACGAAACGGCGCGCTACATGCTGCTCGACTCGCTGGGCTGCGCGATGCTGGCGATGCGCTTTCCGGAATGCGTCAAGCACTTGGGTCCGCTCGTGCCCGGCGCGACGCTGCCGGGCGGCGCACGCGTGCCGGGAACGAGCTTCGAGCTCGACCCCGTGCAGGCCGCGTACAACATCGGCGTGCAGGTGCGCTGGCTCGATTTCAACGACACCTGGCTCGCGGCCGAATGGGGCCATCCATCCGACAACCTCGGCGCGATCCTCGCGGTCGCCGACTACGTCTCACGCAAGAACGTGCGCGAAGGCGCCGCGCCGCTCACCGTGCGCGACGTGCTGACCGCCGCGATCAAGGCGCACGAGATCCAAGGTTGCTACGCGCTCAAGAATTCGTTCAACCGCGTGGGCCTCGATCACGTGATCCTCGTGCGCCTGGCCTCCACCGCGGTGGCCACGCACCTCTTCGGCGGCAGCAAGAGCGACATCGTCAACGCGGTTTCGCATAGCTGGATCGACAACGGCGTGCTGCGCACGTACCGGCACGCGCCGAACACGGGCCCGCGCAAGAGCTGGGCCGCCGGCGACGCCTGCCGCCGCGCCGTCACGCACGCGCTCAACGCGCTCAAGGGCTGCGTCGGCTATCCGTCGGCGCTCACGGCGAAGACGTGGGGCTTCTACGACGTCGCGTTCAAGGGCAAGCCGTTCGAATTCGAGCGCCCGTTCGGCAGCTACGTCATGGAAAACGTCCTGTTCAAGATCTCCTTCCCGGCCGAGTTCCACGCGCAGACGGCCGTCGAGTGCGCGATGAAGCTCCACCCGCTCGTGCGCCATCGCATCGACCAGATCGACCGCATCGAGATCGAGACGCAAGAGGCCGGCGTGCGCATCATCGACAAGACCGGCCCGCTCGCCAACTATGCCGACCGCGATCACTGCATCCAGTACATGGTCGCCGTGCCGCTGATCTTCGGCCGCCTGACCGCCGAGGACTATACCGACGAAGTGGCGGCCGATCCGCGCATCGACGCGCTGCGCGCGAAGATGATGGTCAAGGAGAACCCGCGTTTCACGGCCGACTACTTCGATCCCGAAAAGCGCTTCATCGGCAATTCGGTGCAGATCCACTTCAAGGACGGCAGCAGCACGGAGAAGGTGTCGATCGACTACCCGATCGGCCACCGCCGCCGGCGCGCCGAGGGGATTCCGGTGCTCATCGAGAAGTTCGAGCACGCGCTCGCCGGGCACCTGCCGGCGCGCCAGGCTGCGAACATCGTCGAGCTGACGCGCGACCTCGCGCGGCTCGAACGCACGCCGATCCATCGGTTCATGGACCTGTTCGCGCTCTGAAGAGCGGGCGAAAAAAAGCCGAAAATCCGAGCAAGAACGTGCTCTTAACAAGCGCGGCCGGGAGCTGACTGTATGCTGAACGGCCCTGGCCGCAATCGTTTGATTTTGCTAGACTGGAGCGGCTCGCGTTCCTGCTGTGCTAACATATAATTAACGCGACCGGTTATCGCCGTGAGTGCGATGAGCAATGTGCGCCGCGTGGGTGGAGCGGACGCCCGAAAAAAAACCATGCAGAGAGGAGACTCCGATGAAACGTAACACTATGTTTGCGCTCGTTGCCCTGGGATTGGGCGGCATCGGCGTGGCGCACGCCCAAGACTTCAGCAGCTGGTACCTCGCTCCGCGCATCGGCGGCGACATTCCGGACAGCGCCCGCACGACGAAGACCTCGCTCTTCGCCGGTATCGGCGCCGGCGTGTGGGTCAACCCGAATCTCGCGGTCGATTTCGAATACGGCATCAACAACGCGGACTTCAAGAACAGCTCGCCGCGCAACGGCCACCAGTGGGAGAGCGTGCAGCTCGACGTCGCCGGCCGCTGGTTCTTCGGCGAGATCGGCTCGGGCTGGCGTCCGTACGTGATGGGCGGCATCGGCGCGCTGCGTCACAAGGCCTACTCGGGCTTCCTGCTCCAAAACAACTTCTACTCCAGCAGCGGCGGTTGGGATCCGATGGCCCTGCTCGGCGTCGGCATCCAGTACAGCCTGTCCGATCGCCTCGCGTTCCGCGGCGAAATCGCGGCGCGCTATGACCGCGACAACAACTCGCTGAACTCGCCGCTCGCCTCGTCGTTCGGCTTCCACCGCCACACGGGCTTCACCGACGGTCTCGCCACGGTCGGTCTGACCTACAGCTTCGGCGGCGCCGCGCACGAGACCACGGTCCAGCACACCGAGACCACGCAGCAGACGACCCAGCAACAGCAGCCGCCGCCGCGCGAACAGCCGGTTCCGCCGAAGTCGGTCGCGATCGACCTGCGCGGCGTCGAGTTCAAGTTCGACCATCCGCGCGTCGGCGAGAAGCTCGAGCCCTCGCTCAAGGCGCCGACCGCCGAGTCCGTGCAGATCCTCGACGAGGCCGTGGATACGCTCAAGCGCTATCCGAACATCCACGTCGAAGTCGACGGCCACACCGACTCGATCGGCAGCGATGCGTACAACCAGAAGCTTTCGGAGCGTCGCGCCAAGGGCGTGTACGACTACCTGATCGCCCATGGCATCGACGCCAGCCGTCTCGACGGCCCGAAGGGCTTCGGCAAGACGCGTCCGATCGACACGAACGATACCGCGGAAGGCCGCCAGCGCAACCGCCGTACCGAACTCAAGGTCGAGAACCAGTAATCGGTCGCAACAAGAGTCACGCTACGTCACTCGAGCCCGGCGCAAGCCGGGCTCTTTTTTTGGATCGACAAAAATAGTCTGCGATTTGTAACTGCGGCGCTGGTAAAGGCCGACGTGCTTCGAAACGGTTCTGGGGAACCTAGGCCTTCCCGAACAAGTAATGCCCGACGAGCCACTCGTTTCCGCCGCGATAGCCGAATAGCTCCGCGCACGCCATCCAGAACATGCGCCAGCGTTGGTGCCAAAGCGGCGCTTCGCTGCCATAAACTCCGGCCAGCACCGAGAGGATTTCCGCGCGATGCGCATCTTGGTTGCGCAGCCACGCTTCGGCCGTCTTCGCATAGTGCGTGCCGGCGACCCGCCATTGCCGCTCGATGCGCAACTCGCGCTGGAACCATAACAACGTGTCCGCCGCGGGCATCAGCCCCCCTGTGAAAAAATGGCGGCCCATCCAATTGTCCTCGCCAGCGGTCTCGAACGGATACATGAGCTCGCGATGGCAGAAGATGTGCACGAACAAGCGGCCGCTCGGCTTGAGCCAACGCGCGATACGGCCCATGAGCATGTCGTAATTGCGCATGTGCTCGAACATCTCGATCGATATCGCGCGGTCGAAGCGCGCGACGTCGAGCTCCAGCCGGTTGACGTCCTCGGTGACGACGCGCACGTTGGTAAGACACGCGGCCCGACAGCGCGCTTCGATGAATTCGCGCTGCGGGCGCGAGTTCGACACCGCGACGATGCGCGCTCCAGGATAGCGCTCGGCCATCCACAAGGTCAGGGAACCCCAGCCGCAGCCGAGTTCGAGGATGTCCTGGCCGTCGGCGAGCCCGGCGCGTTCGCCGTAGAGCGCGAGCATCGCCTCCTCGGCCTCGTCGAGGCTCTCGTCGCCGCGCCGGAAGAAGCAGCTCGAATATTTGAGCCGCTTGCCGAGGCAGAGCTCGAAGAAACGCGGCGGCAACTCGTAGTGCTGCGCGTTGGCAGCGTCGGTGTGGATCGCGACGGGGCTCGTGCGCAAATCCGAGAGACAGCGCTGGAAGCGGAACCACGACGCCTCGGCATCGCCCGCACGTTCCTCGCGCAGCCGCTGCGCACAGAGCTGCCGGATGCCGAAGCGGATCAGCGCATCGGGCAACAGGCCGCGTTCGGCGAGCCCGATCAGGCCACCGCCGGCTGCGGGCTCGCGCCCGGGAATCGATGTGGTCGCTTCGCTCACGCTCGCCTCCGAGGTCAACCGCGCAACGTGGATTTTTTCGGAAACCAAGGAATCAGCATGCTCGTCGTGCGCTGGTAGTCGCGGTAGTCTTCGCCGCGCGAACGCAAGGCCTGCGCCTCCGTGAACGGAATGCCGCTGACCCAAACGAGCGTCGTCAGCATGAGCGCCGGCCCGACGAGACTCAGCAGCCACGCCGGGAACGGTGTGCCGACCGAGAGGAACACGTACGCGAACCAGTGCGTCCACTCGAAGAAATAGTTCGGATGCCGCGAATAGCGCCAAAGTCCCGCGCGGCACGTCTTGCCGTGATGCTGCGGATTGCGGCGGAACCGCGCGAGCTGCGCGTCCGCCAGCGATTCGCCGCCGATGCTGACGAGCCAGATCGCAAGTCCGATCGCGCACCACAGCGACGGCGCATCGCGCGGATTCTCGGCGACCGCGTAGAACGGCAGCGAGAAGAGCGCGGTCAAAAGTCCCTGCGCGAGGAAGAAGCCGAGGAACTTGCGCTGGTCGTCGTGCCAGTATTCGCGCAGGTAGCGGTACCGGCCGTCCTCGGGTTCGCTGAGCACGCGCGCGAGGATGTGGAGGCAAAGACGGAAGCCCCAAATACCGCCGAGCATCGCCACGGCGAGCCGCGACACGAAGCCGCCGTCGCTGACGAGCGCGTAGAACAACGCGCTCGCGCCCATGCCGAACGACCAGATCGCATCGACGATGCCGGCGTTGCGCGTACGCAGTTGCACGAGCCAGCCCAGCAGCATCGCCGTGCTCGCGGCGATCCACACGTAAAGGATGTACCAAGGCGTCATCGGACAGCTCCGTAAACGAGATCCCCGGCGCTCGGCGACAGCGCAAGCGCGGCGCGCGCGAGCAACGGGACGACGAGCGCCCAGACGACGGCGAGCGCCGCGAGCGCGGACTCGGGTTCCGCGAGCACGAGCGCGCCGAGTCCGGCGGCCGCCGAATACGCGAGCGGCGCACCGACCGCGCCGAGCGCCGCACCGGCGAGCGCATGTCGCTTCAAGTAGGCGAGCGAATGGTTGAGCGTCAGCGCGAAGCACATCCAGAGTGCGACGATCCAGACCGGCGCGAGCCCCGGCCATGGCACGGCCGCGGCGTAGCCGATGAGCTCGGACCGCGCGAACGCCGAATCGACGGCGAAACCGATCGCCGCTGCGCCGCAGACGAGCAGCGCGTCGGCGCGGCGTTCTCGCGAGGCCGCGAGCTGCCAGGTCGCGAACGCGAGCGCAGCCGCCGGTCCCGCCCACCACCAGCCGCGCGCTGCGCCCGCCGTCGCCGCGATCCACGCCGCCTGGTAACCCGCTGCATTGAGCCAGACGTTCACGCGACCGATTCCGAATTGCGTTGGTCCAGATCGGGCAGATATTGCGCGCGACGGCAGCCCGGCTTGACGAGCAGCATCTGCACGTCGCCCGTGGAGCGTTCGCGGAAGCCGCCCTCGCAATAGGCGAGGTAGAAATCCCACATGCGCAGGAAGTGCTCGTCGTAGCCGAGCGCACGCGCCTCGGAGCGACGCGCGAGAAAGCGCTCGCGCCATGCCGCGAGCGTCAGGGCATAGCTCGGGCCGATGTCCTCGAGATGGAACAGCTTGAGATCGCTGTGCTGCGCAGCGGCGCCGAGCATCGCCGATACCGACGGGATGAAGCAGCCCGGGAAGATGTAGCGTTTGATGAAATCCACGGCGCGCAAGGCCTGCGCGTAGCGATGGTCCTCGATCGTGATCGCCTGGATCAGCGCCATGCCGTGCGCGGCGAGCAACCCGCCGACCTTGGCGAAGTACGTTCCCAGATATTGATGACCGATCGCTTCGACCATCTCGATCGAGACGAGTTTGTCGTAGCTACCGGAGAGGTCGCGGTAGTCCTCGAGCAGCACCTCGATCTGCCCCGTGAGCCCCGCGGCCCGCACGCGTTCGCGCGCGAGCTCGTACTGCTCGCGCGAGATCGTCGTGGTCGTCACGCGGCAGCCGTAGTTCAGCGCCGCATGGATCGCGAATCCGCCCCAGCCCGTGCCGATCTCGACGACGCGATCGCGCGGCGAGAGCGCGAGCTTGCGGCAGATGTGGTCGAGCTTGCGCAGCGAGGCCGCCTCGAGCGGTTCATCGGCGCGCGCGTATACCGCCGAGGAGTACATCAGCCGGTCGTCGAGGAACAGGCGGAAAAACGCATTGCCGAGATCGTAATGCGCGGCGATATTGCGCCGGCTGCCGCCGCGCGTGTTGCGCCGGAGCGCGTGCCAGGCGCGCATGGCGAGTCCGCCGAGCCGCGCCAGCCCCGTTTCCATCGCGTCGAGCAGGCTGCGGTTGCGCACGAGGATGCGGATCAGCGCGACGAGATCGTCGCAACGCCACGCGCCGTCCATGTAGGCTTCGCCCGCACCGACGCTGCCGTTCGCGGCGACGAGACGGTAAAATGCCGCATCGTATACTTCGAGCCGGGCGCGCAGGGTGTTCGCGGGATCGACGGCCGGCGTGCCGAGCACCGTCTCGCCGAGCGCGTCGACGATGCGCAGCTCGCATTCCTCGAGCGCGCGCATCTGCGCGAGCAGGCGCGCGCGCAAGGCGCGGTCGAATGGACCATACGTCTCGGCGACGGCCATCGGCGCCGTGCCCGCAGTCTCCGGGTTCATGATCGGTTCCCCTTGTACTTCGGGTGATCATAGACGGGATTTCGTCTAAGAAAGATCAAGAACGCCTGCCAGTGGATCGCCGCGACGACGCGCAGTGTCATCGCCGGGTAGCGCAACAGCACGCGCGCGAGGCCGGCGCCCGACAGCGGCCGGCGCGCAAGCACGAGCGTGGCGTCGAAATCGCGCTCGGCGCCCGCGAGCACGTCCATGTGCACGCGCAAGCTCTCGCCAGGCGCGGTGAAGCGCCAGGAATAATCGCGCTGCATCGGCAGGAATGGCGAGACGTGGAAGGCTTTGGCGAAGCTCCAGCGCAGCGCCGCCCCGTGTACGTCGGCGCCCGACACGGGCAGCACGTAGCTGTGGCGCTCCTTCCACGGCGTGTTCGTGATCTCGGCGACGATCGTGTCGAGCGTCGCGCCGTCTTCCGCGTAGCAATAGTAGAAACTCACCGGGTTGAAGCAATGGCCGAACGTGCGCAGCTGCGTCAGGACACGGATCGGCCCTGCCGGCGCGCGGCCGCAGACCTCGCGCACGCGTGCGCGCACGGCGTCCGCAAGGGGCAGCGCCGGATCGCCGAGATAGTCGCTGCGGCGGAACTCGGCGAGATTGCGCCGGCCTACGGACCAGAACCAGCGGCCCGCGAACACGCGATCGAGCTCGGCCAGATCGAGGAACATCATGTAGAGCCGGTAGCGGAACGCATGCGCATGGGGCGAATAGCGCCGGTGTCGTACCCAGCCTTCGTAGATCGCGCTCGCGAGCGGTGCGGTCACGGCCAGCGCGCTCCGAGCGAATTCGCGACACCGACGGCGCTCGCGATGCCGTCTTCGTGGAAGCCGAAACCCCAGTACGCGCCGGCGAACCATGTACGGTTCACG
Organism: Rudaea sp.; assembly: GCA_035650835.1. Classification (GTDB taxonomy): domain Bacteria; phylum Pseudomonadota; class Gammaproteobacteria; order Xanthomonadales; family Rhodanobacteraceae; genus Rudaea. Next base: position 33,666 of record DASRGX010000115.1, read on the forward strand.
CCTTGGATTTCGGCTTTGCGCCCCTGTGCCGCGACGCTCGCGTGCGTGTAGACGGGATGATGGTAGCGCATGCGCTTCAGGATTTTTTCCGGCGCGATGTCGGCCGTGCGGTTCAGCGTGACGACGAGCGGTTCGGGCGCGTCGAGCGATTGCAGCAGGTTCATGCAATAGCTCACCGTACAGTGCTCGTGTGCGCCGGCCGGAACCAGCGCATTCCACGCCGCCCAAGCCGCACGGCGGCGCGGCAGCAGGCGTGCATCGGTGTGCAGCACCGTGTCGTTTTCCTGGTACGGGATGGCGCCCAAGATGTCGCGCTCGCGCTCGCTCGCATCGGCGAGCAGCGCGAGTGCCTCGTCGCTGTGGCAGGCCAGCACTACGTGGTCGTAGCGCTCGCTGCCGGCCGAGCTTTCGATCTCCACGCCCGGCCCATTGCGCCGCACGTGCCGTACCGCGCAGCCCGTGCGCGCGTCCACCTGCCAGCGGGCGCGCAGTGCATCGATGTAGCGCTGCGAGCCGCCTGCGACCACGCGCCATTGCGGCCGGCCGTTCGCCTGCAGCATCTGGTGATTGGCCATGAAGCGCACGAGGTACTTCGCCGGGAAATCGAGAATGCGCGCCGACGGCGACGACCAGAGCGCCGACGCCATCGGCACGAGGTGATCGTCGCGGAAGGCCTCGGCGTACCGCTGTTCGGCCAGGTACTCGCCGAGCGTGGGACCCTCGCCCGGCGCGTCGAGCAGCGCCGGCGCCTCGCGGTAGAAGCGCAGGATGCCGCCGAGCATGCGCCAGAAGCGCGGCGAAACGAGGTTGCGCCGGCGGCAGAACAATCCGGCGAGGCTCGTCGCGTTGTACTCGAGGCCGCTCGCCTCGTCCCGGACCGAGAAGCTCATCGTGGTCGGCTGCGAAGCGACGCCGAGCGTCTCGAAGAATTTGTGCAAAAGTGGATAATGCGGCGGATTGTAGACGATGAACCCGGTGTCGACGGCGAACGTCCGGCCGCCGAGCTCGACCGCATGCGTGTGCGTGTGGCCGCCCAGGCGCTCCGCGGCCTCGAACAGCGTGACCGCATGCTCGCGGCCGAGCAGCCATGCGGCGGCGAGCCCCGCGATCCCAGAGCCGACGACCGCGATGCGCATCGTCAGCGCGCCCGGCGCAAGCCCGCGGGCACGGGCTTCAAGTCCCAGACGAGGCGCAGCGCGGCGAGCGCGCGCAGCGCGTAATAGGTGAAATCGACCTCCCACCAGCGGAAACCCTGGCGCGCGGCGCCCGGGAAATGATGATGGTTGTTGTGCCAGCCCTCGCCGAACGTGATGACGGCGAGCAGCCAGTTGTTGCGGCTGTTGTCGTTCGTCTCGAAACGGCGCGAACCGAAGCGGTGCGCGAGCGAATTGATCGTCACCGTCGCGTGGAACAGCGCCACGGTGGAGACGAAGAAGCCCCAGACGAGCAGTTGCGGTCCGTTCGTGCCGAACGCGGGATGCGTGTGCTCGAGCCAGCGGCCGGCGAAGAACAGCGCCGTCGCGAGCGCCACCGGCACGGCCACGTCGAAGCGGTCGAGCCAGCGCAGCTCCGGGCAGCGGCGCAGGTCCGGAATGGCCTCCCAGTCGGTGCGGAAACCGCGCGGCGTCAGGAACCAGCCCATGTGGCTCCAGAGGAATCCGCGAGTGAGCGGCGAATGCAGGTCTTGCGCCGTGTCGGCGTGGCGATGATGGTGGCGATGGTGCGCGGCCCACCACAGCGGTCCGCGCTGCACGCAGGACGCGCCGATCAGCGCGAAAAGAAACTGCACGGGCCGCGACGTCTTGAACGCCTTGTGCGAGAAATAACGATGATAGAAGCCGGTCAGCGCGAACATGCGCACGGCGTACAGGAATGCCGCGACGCCGAGCGCGAGCCACGACGCACCGACGACGATCACGCCGAAGCAGGCCAGATGCATCGCGATGAACGGCACGACCCGCAGCCAGTCGATGCGGTCAGCGGCAGCGCTCTCGCAGAGCGGCGCCGCGGACGTGTCGAACCACTGCGCGACGGCGGAAAGCGCGCGGCCGAGCGCGGCGGTGGAGGCTGGCTTCGTCGTGGTCATGCTCGTCAGGGTTTGCAGCGAGCGTGCAGTATCGAGAGCCCGAGGTGAGGTCCGGGTGAAGAATCCGCGCGGGCGGATGCTCGTTAGACCCTCACCTCCACGACCGTCTTGACGGAGTTGGCGATGAAACACGCCGCGTGCGCACGCTCGTGCATCTTTGCGTAGTCCTCGGCGCTCGGTCGCTTCTCGCCCGAGAACGTGACTTTCGGCGCGAGCACGGCCTGCGTCACCGCCATCTTGCCCTCGGCGTTCTTCTCGAGCGTGGCGACGGCGTCGTCGGTGTAGCTGTCGATCACGTAGCCGCGGTTCGCGGCGACGGCGAGGAACGTGAGCATGTGGCACGCGGAGAGCGCCGACAGCAGCAGCTGCTCCGGGTCGGCGTAGTCGTCGTTGCCGCCGTAGGCCGACGACGGCGACCCGCGGAGCGTCTGCTCGCCCGAATAGCGGATCTGGTGATCGGGCGAATAATTGCCGCGCGCGAACGGACCGCCGTTGCGCGACCACGTGAGACCGATGCGGTGCTCGGACATGCGTGCTCCCCTCGTCTTCTCGACAGACCTTTCCGCGAATCTTTGACGCGTCGTGCGCAATGCGGCAACGTGCGCGTATGACATCCAAGCCTAACCGATCGGCGCCGCGGCGTCATCGTGCGGAGGCGCCGCCGGCCCGCCACGGTCTCGCGCGCGTGCTGAGCAAACGCGGCGTCTGCTCGCGCAGCGAAGCCTCGGCATTGATTCGTGCCGGACGCGTCCGTGTCGACGGCCGCACGATTCGCGATCCCGAATCGCCGACGGCTCCCGACGCGCGCATCCGCGTCGACGATGCCGACGCGGCCCCGGTGGAAAAAGTATACATCGCGCTCAACAAGCCGCGCGGCTGCGTCACGACCGCGAGCGACGAGCGCGGCCGCCGCACCGTATACGAGTTCCTGCACGGCGCCGCGCTGCCTTGGCTGGCGGCGGTCGGGCGCCTCGACAAGGCGAGCGAGGGCCTGCTCCTGTTCACGAACGACAGCGCGTTCGCCGCGCGCATCACCGATCCCGCCACGCACATCGCGAAGACCTACCACGTGCAGCTCGATGCCCTGCCCGACTCCCATCTCTGCGACCGCTTGCGGGCCGGCGCCGTGGTGGACGGCGAGCGTCTCGCCGTGAAAGCCGCGCGCGAACTCCGCCGCGGCGCGCGTCACGCCTGGCTCGAAATCGTGCTCGACGAAGGCCGCAACCGCCACATCCGTCGCCTACTCGCCGCGTTCGGCGTCGGCGTGCTGCGCCTCGTGCGCGTCGCGATCGGTCCGCTCGCGCTCGGCGATCTCGCCAAAGGAGCCTGGCGGCGCCTGGACGATGCCGAACTGTCGGCGATATCGGAAGCGTCGGAAGGATGCCGCGGCGTGCGCCAACGCACGAAATAGCGTCGGCTTCAGACGATCACCTCGCGAAACAGCCGCGCGAAATTGCCGCCGAGGATCTTCTCGATGCGCGCATCGGAATGACCGCGCGCAGCGAGCCGCTCCGCGATGCGCTCGAAGCGCGCGGGTTCGTTGAGATCGGGCGCGAACGTGTAGGAATCCGCGCGCTCGCCGGGCGCCGAAATGCCGAGCCGCTGGCGCTCGGCGATCTCGTCGGCGAAGCGGCGCTTGTAGTCGGGCGTCACCGTCACGGCGGACGTCGACCCGTCGGTGCCGATGCCGACGTGATCCTCGCCGCAGATTTGGACGGCGTGCTCGATGTGGCGTATCACGTCGTCGGCCATCACCTGCCCCGACGTGCGCAGATACGGCATGATGTAGATGCCGATCACGCCGCCGCGTTCGGCGAGCAGGCGCAGTTCCTCGTCGCGCTTGTTGCGCGGCATGTCGGCGACGGCCGTGCAGCCCGCGTGCGTGACCGCAACCGGCGCCTTCGACGCCTCGATGCCTTCGCGCGTGGTGCGCTGTCCACAATGAGACAAATCCACAAGTACACCACGCTCGTTCATCTTCGCCAGCATGTCGCGGCCGAGCCGGCTCAGGCCCGCGTTGCCGGGCTCCAGACAGCCGTCGCCCATCAGATTGCGGCGGTTGTAGGTGAGCTGCACGATGCGCACGCCGAAATTGTGGAACAGGTCGAAGCGGTCGAGGTTCTCGCCGTACATCGTCGTGTCCTGGAATCCGTAGAAGATCCCGAGGCGGCCGCTGCGCTTGGCTTCGTCGAGATCGGCCCCGCGCGTGAGCTTCACGAGCGCGTCGGGATGGCGCGCGATTTCGCTGTCCCAGTAAGCGACATGGTCGATCGTTTCGGCGTAATCGTTGGCATAGCTGCCGACCGACCCTACCGTGAAATTGAGCGCCGTGAGCCCCGAAGCCCGGATATCGGCGATTTCGGCCGCGTCTAGGCGCGTGCGCGTGGGCCCGTCGGCGGAGCGCCCGGGGCCTCCGCAGGCGTCGATCACGATGGCGGTGCGGTACGGCGCGAAGCGCGGCGCCGCGGCAAGCGACGTCTGGGGCAACAGTGCGGCGCCGGCAGCGGCAACGGTGTTCATGAGGAATTCCCGGCGGGTCGTCGAAGTCACGATCGTGTTCAGAATCGTAGCGAGAGGCAGGTCAGCGAGCCATCCATCTTGCGGAACTCGGAAAGATCGAGCGCGATGGTCGGCAGCCCGAGTGCGCGCACGGCGGCTTCGAACCGCGGATGGCCGGCGGCGAGCACCACGTGCTCGTTGATGCGCAGGCAATTGGCCGCGTAGCTCTCCGCGGCATCGACGCGCACGATCTCGTAGCCGGCGAGCGCCGGATGCGCGGCGAGCGCATCGATCGCGGCGACGCGCCCGTCGCCGAGCCACGAAAGCCCGGTCTTGAGGTGCAAGAGCCCGCGCATGCCGCGGATGTCGATGTACGCCGACGTGAACCCTTGCGTTGCGAGCAGCGCCGCGAGCTGGCTTGCGCCGGGCTCGTTCGTGCGCGGCGAGAGGCCGATGAGGAAATGTTCGCCGGCTTGGCAAATGTCGCCGCCGTCGACCGTGCCAGGCGCTTCGATCGCCTCGACATCGGCGAAAAACGCAACGAGCGATGCCGCGATCGAAGCGACTTCGCCTTGCCGGCTTGGCGCGCCCGGACGCGTGAGGATCGCGCCGCGGCCGGTCAGGATCGCCGCATCCTCGACGAACGTCGAATCGGGGAACCCGGGATCGGGCGGTAGGCACGCGAGCGTGAGGCCGCACCGTTCGAGCGCCGCGCAATAGCGCTCATGCTGGACGAGCGCCAGCGCGAGATCGGGCGCGCCGAGCGCGGCGGCGGTCAACCCTTGCGCGAACGTGGCGGCGGGCGGTCGGACGATGGCGCGCGTGAGCATGCTGCAACGATACCGCGGCCGCGGGGGTGGAAAGCAATAGCCCCGATTGCGCGTTCGCGGCGAACGCGCCCCGCAGCGCGCCGGTGCCGGCGTCGCGGCGAGGCGCTCGAACCTCGCCGCGCCTGGGCGATGTCACTCGCCGTCGTTGTCGCTGTCGACTGGATCGAGGCGCCCGTACAGCCCGTGCGATTCGTCGGAAGGTCCGGCGGCGAAGAACAGCGTGTTGACCGGCTGGTTCGCAAACCCGTTGCCGAACGCGAGGCCCCAGAGCCCCTCGATCTGGATCGGCTTGCCGTTCTGGTCGCTCAACTGGCCGAGCGGAACGCGGAAAATCGGATCGAACGCGTTGATGCGACCGTCGCCGAAATTGCCGACGATCAGGGCGTTGCTGAAGCGGCCGAAACCGGCAGGCGCGAGCGCGACGCCCCACGGTGCATTGAGGCGACCGCGCGAAGCGATGCGCCCGAGCAGCTGGCCGTTCGGATCGAACGCGTCGACGTAGCCCAAGCCCGCCCCGTCCACTTCGTCGTGTCCGGCGGAATCCTGTTTCGCGAACGTGACGTAGAGATCTCCGCCGATCGCGGCGATGCCGAATGGCGCGAAGCCGCTTTGCATGTGCGGATCGACGAAGGCGCCGCTCGCTTGGCTCACGGCCGCGAACGTGCTGTCGAAGACGTCGATGCGCGCGTTGTGGAAATCGGTCGCGTACAGCATGGCGCCGTTGCCGTTCGCGCTCAGCGCCAGGCCTTTGTACACGGCGTGGGTCGTCGCGGAATTGTCCACTACCGTGAGCGCGTGCGTTCCGTCCGCGGTCGGCGACCAGCCGGCGATGATGCCGTCCTCGGTCGCGAAGATGAAACGCGCCGGACCCGAGCCGCCCGTGCCGCTCACGACGAATCCGTTCGAGCCGTTGAACGCGATGCCGGTCGGCGTGCCGCCGCTCGCTGCGCCCGGCGCGGGAATCTGCACGACGAGCGATTGCGCCGTGCCGCTGCCGTCGTACAGGGTCGAGCTGCCGGTGCCGTTGTCGGCCACCCAGGCGACGCCGGTCGGGTTGAACGCGATACCCCAGGCGTTGACGAGATTCGCATCGGTGTGGTCCGCGGCGACGCCGCCGTCGGACACCAGATTGTGCTGTTGGTAGTAGTCCTCGGCCGTGCGTGCATGCGCGGTGCCGAGGGCGCACGCGAGCGAGAACGAAATGAAGACGCTGTAGCCGATCCTGCAAGATTGTCTTGTCATGACGGAATTCCTTATGTGGTCGGGAAGCGATTTCCTTGGCGCCGCGCCGTGCCCTCTGTGTCGACCGCCACGAGGTACATTCCTGCTCGAAGCGATCCGGTTCACGCGTTTGCGGGTCCGCAAGCGAGCGCGGCTGCTCCGCCTTCGGTAGAATCGCGCAGCGACGGAGCCGAATGCCCATGCCCGAACCCGCGATCTCGCTCGAAGGCGGCTGCGATTGCCGCGCGGTGCGCTACCGGATGACGAGCGCACCAATGTTCGTGCACTGCTGCCATTGCACGTGGTGTCAGCGCGAAACCGGCACCGCGTTCGCGCTCAATGCGCTCATCGAAGCCGACCGCGTCGTGCTGCTGGCGGGCGACGTGGACGTCGCGATGACGCCGTCGGCGAGCGGACGCGGCCAGAAGATCAGCCGTTGCCCGACTTGCCGGCTCGCGCTCTGGAGCAACTACGCCGGCGCCGGCGATGCGATCCGCTTCGTGCGCGTCGGCACGCTCGACGAAGCGTTCCGGATCGCGCCGGATATCCACATTTATACTTCGACCAAGCTGCCGTGGGTCGTCCTGCCCGCCGACGCGACGGCCGTGCCCGAATATTACGATCGCAACGTGCACTGGCCCGCCGACAGCCTCGCCCGCCGCGCGGCCGCGCTGGCGCAGCGGTGACGTCGTGGCGGACACCGAGGAACCGCAACCACACGCTCCTGCCGGCCTGCCCGCCGTCGTGCCGGCGACCGACGCGCAGTTCGCCCATCCTCCCGCCCATCCTTCACACGGGCGCTTTGCGCCGGTACCGCGCGACTACGCGGCCGAGGTGCCGATTTCGTCGCCGCCCGGCGCGCACGAGCCCATGGTCGTCGTGGCGGCGCTCGCCTTCATGGCGATGGGCGTCGGCTTGGATCTGATCGGCCACGGCGCCGACCTGCATTTCGGCGCGCTGCTCTCGATCACGCTCGGCGTACCGGCGATCGTTTACGTGCGCAGTTTTTTCCGCGATTTCGTCGACGAGGTGCGCGCAGGACCCGACTACATCGTCGCTCGACGCGGACGCGCATCGGTGGCTTTGCGGCTCGAACAGATCAGCCGCGTGCGCCGCGACCGCCTCTCGCGAGACGGCCCCATGCGCTACGTGCTGACGCTCTCGTTCCCTTGCGCATTCGGCAGACGCATCGCTTTCCATCCGCGCGAGCCGTTTCCGGCGACGCACGTCACCCAGGTGCTGAAGCATCGGGCGTTGGATTGAGGCGCCGAGTCGCGATCTTCACGTCGCGGCGACGCCGCACGTCCATAATTCGCGACGCGCGGACGGGTTGCGCCGTCCGGCGCCATCCATACAACCGGGGAGCCTCTATGTCCAAGACCGTATTCGCGGCGCTCGTCGCCGCTCTCGCGATGTCGCCCGCCCTGTTCGCCGCCGACGCCAAAGCGCCGAAAGCCGAACCGGCGAAAGTCGACAAGCCCGCCGCCGCGCCCGTTCGTCCCGCCGAACTCGCGGCACTCGACTATTTCGGCGGCGATTGGAGCTGCTCGGGCAAGGCGTTCGCGAGCCCGATGGGGCCCGAGCATGCGACGACGGCGTCCGTGCACGCGGCCTGGAGCGTCGGCAACATGTGGCTGCACGTGGACTACGACGAGAAGAAGAGCGCGGCGAACCCGCAGCCGTACCACGTCGGCGTTTACATGGGCTACGACGCGGGCAAGAAGGAATTCGTCGAGGGCTGCGTCGACGGCTTGGGCGGCTACTGCACCGAGGCGAGCCCAGGCTGGAACGGCGACACGCTCGTGTTCGAAGGCAAGGCCAACGGCGGCGGCCAGGAATACGTCGCGCGCGACACGTTCGTGAAGAAGAGCGCAACCGAGTTCACGCATGCCGGCTCGATGCAGGACGCCAACAAGCAGTGGACCGACACCGACCAGGAAACCTGCCGCAAGGGCAAGTGAGATATCGCGGCGGCACGGCCTGACCGTGCCGCCGCTCGGCACGGCGCTGCTACACTGCGCGTCCTTTTTTGAGCGAGACGGCGCGTGCCGCCACCAGCCAATCTTCCGCCGCGGCATAGCCTGCGGCAGTTCGCCGGGCGCTTGCTCGAGCGTTTGCACTTGTCGGGCGCGGCGTTCCGCGTGCACGAATTCGTCAAGACCCGCAGGCTCGCGCGCACCGCCGGCGGCGCGTTCGCCGCGCCGGCCGCGGACGGCCTGCCGCTGCCGCCGCCTGCGCTCATGGTGCTCGTCGGCGGCGAGACCACGCCGGCCGCCTTCCTCGATGGCGGCGCTGCCGTCGTCGCGGCGATGCGCGAGATGCTGCACGCCGCCGGCACGGACCTCGAACGCTGCCGCGCGGTGCTCGACTTCGGCTGCGGCTGCGGCCGCGTCATGCGCCACCTCGCGCCGCTGGCGCCCGCGGTTCGCCTCGACGGCACCGACTACAATCCGCGCCTCATCGAGTGGAGCCGGCGCCATCTGCCGTTCGCGGCGTTCGACGTCAACGCGCTCGCACCGCCGCTGCGTCACGCTGCGAGCGCGTTCGATCTCGCCTATGCGTTCTCGGTGTTCACGCATCTTCCCGCGAACTTGCAGGAGGCTTGGCTGCGCGAGCTCGCGCGCGTGATCGCGCCGGGCGGGCACCTGTTCCTGACTGTGCACGGCGCAAGCTTCCGCGACACGCTCGACGTCGAAGAGCGCGCGCGCTTCGATGCGGGAGAGCTCGTCGTGCGCCATGCGCGCAACGCCGGCAGCAATCTGTGCACCGCGTTCCATCCCGCGTCATATCTCGCGCGCGTCGCCGCGCCGGAGTTCACGATCGTCGGCCACGCACCGGCCCGGCTCGGGCAGGACGCCGTGCTGTTGCGACGCTCAGCGGCTTGACGCGTCTTCGAGCGGCCACGCGCCGAACGCGAACAGCGCATTCGTATAGGTCTCGACGACCGCGCTGAACGGCACGTTCGCGGAAGTATACAAAATCGCCTCGTGACGCAGCACCTCGTGCGGAACGCGCAGCGGAACCGCCGTCTGCGCGCCGTCGCGCAGCTCCCATCCCGCCGGCAGCGGCGACCAGACGAGATTCGCCGCGAGCGTGCGGCGGCGGAAGCCGAGCGGCTTGACGACTTTGCCGAACGGTTCGTCGGTGGTGTCGAGGCGGCGGTTCATGTCGTCGGTGAGGCGGCTCGGCACATACCAATTGTCGGCTTCCGACAGCACGCGCTCGCCGCACGCGAGCTGCACGTGGCGATACGCCAGCGGCGCATCGCCATGTGCGAGCTCGGCGCGCAACGCGTCGGGGATGACCTTGGTCTCGCCGCGCACGCGGCGCGCGATGATCTTCGCGGGCTCGGCGAGGCGGTGATCGGCGCACCAGCGCTCGAGCGTGAGCGTTGCGCTGTCGTGGCTCAGCAGATCGGCATTCAGCGTTTCGAGCAAGGCCAGCAGCTCGACGCGTGCGAGCTCGTCGTCATGCCGCGGCGTACCGGCGCAGCCGGCGAGCGCGAGACCGACGACGAGTGCGAACCCTCGCCTCGGATTCATGCCGACGGTTTCTCGCTCATGAGGCCGATCGGGTTGTCGTCGGGATCGAGGCACCACGCGAGCCAGACTTCCGCTTGCGGCGAACGCCCGATCCTATGCGGCGGCCTTTCGAAGCCCACGCCGCGCGACGCGAGCACCGCGTGCGCGCGGTCGATGTCGCCGACTTTCAAGTACAGGAGCGTGCCGCGCCCTCCGGGCTCGCCGCCTTGGCTCAGCATGAGCCGCGTGCCGTCGATGTCGAAGAAGCTCATGCCGGGCGCATCGAACAGGTGCCGCAGACCCAGCGAATCCCGGTAGAACGCCGCTGCTCGCGGCAAATCACGCACGCTGAGCGCGATCTGCGCGATGCCTTCGACGATGCTCATGGACGCACTCCTTTCGTTGCGCGGACGCCTGCCGTATACTCGAAACAATTAGTGCGAACTAATATTTAGTAAAGCTAACAAAATGTCCGAGCCGCGTCAACCAGCCACGGAAGACCTCGCCGAGCGCCTGCACAGCGCCGCGATCCGCCTGCTGCGCCGCGCACGCCGCGACGATGCCGCCATGGGCTTGCCGCCCGGGCAGGCGTCGGCCTTGTCGGTGCTCGTGTTCGGCGGCGCGCGCACGCTCGGCGAGCTCGCCGCGATCGAGCAGGTGCGTGCGCCGACGATGACGCGCATGGTCGATGCGCTCGAACGCGCCGGCTACGCGCGGCGCGAAGCCGATGCGGAGGACCGCAGGAAGCTGCGCATCGTGGCCACGGCCGCAGGCGTGCGCCTCATGCGTCAGGGCCGCGCGCGGCGCGTACGGGTGCTCGTCGATGCGCTTTCGGGCTTGAGCCGCGACGAGCGCGCTACACTGGCCGCGGCGATCGCGATACTCGAACGCCTGCCGCCGCACCGGGAGCCCGCATGAGACCGCCGATCAGGTTCCTCGCCGCCGTGTTGCTGCTCGTCGCGTGTTCGCGCACGCCGCCCCCGGAAACCGCACCGGCCGTGTTCCGCATCGCCCCCGTGCGGCCGGTCGCGGAACTCCTGCCTGCCGCGCTGGCCGCCGCGCCGCCCGAGGAGACCGGCGAATTCCGGCCGACGGACCTCGTCGAGCTCGCGACGCTCGATCCGTCGATCAAGCTCGACATCCGCTACGCCACGCGCAACAACTTTCTCGGCACGCCGCTTTACAGCCAGGCCCGTGCGTTCATGCAGCGGCCGGCAGCGGAAGCGCTCGTGCGCGTGCATCGCGCGCTGGCGGCGCAGGGCTACGGCCTGCTCGTGCACGACGCCTACCGGCCCTGGTACGTGACGCGGCTGTTCTGGGACGCGACGCCCGTCGACAAGCATCAGTTCGTCGCCGATCCGGCCACGGGTTCGCGCCACAACCGCGGCTGTGCCGTGGATTTGACGCTCTACGATCTCAAGACCGGCCGCGCGGTCGATATGCCTAGCCTGTACGACGAGATGTCCGAGAGAGCCTATCCGGGCTACACGGGCGGCAGCGACACGGCACGTCAGTTGCGCGACCTCCTGCGTCAACACATGGAGGCCGAGGGCTTTACGGTCTACGAATTCGAGTGGTGGCATTTCGACTACAAGGACTGGAAATCCTATCGGATCGGCAACCTACGCTTCGAGGACCTGCCTTAGCCTCGCCATCGTCCGCAAACTGTGAACTGCATCGCAGTTTGGCACGCTTGCTGCACTTTCCGAATCGAGCCCGGGACGCTCCTACCCACGCCACCGGGCGACGAAACTCGATTGCGGGGGCGCGTATGGACATCAGCAGCAAGAAATCAGCACCGGGGCTCTTCAGCCAGGTCGTCGACCGTATGCTCGGCCTCGAACTCCAGCCCGTCGTGCCGGACAGACGCATGCACAACCTCATGGAAAAACGCATGCACATCCGCGCGGTCGGCGTGCGCGAAGGTTTTCTCGCCATGCGCGCGCGCAGCGACGAAATGGCGCAGCGCCTGGAGCTCTTCAAGAAACAGCGCAACCGCGCGGATGCGCAAGAGACCTCGATCGACCCGGTCGAGCCGTTCGAGACGATCGTGCTGCAATCGAAGTGACGGATCGGCCTTCGGGGCTCGCGAGACGCTAAGCTATCGCGAGCCACGAAGAGCGCCGATCCCATGACGGCTCCGCAGCGCAGCCTCGCCCATATCGCCCTCGTCGTGCCCGACTACGACGAGGCGATCGCGTACTACACCAAGACACTGGGGTTCGAGCTCCTCGAAGACAGCCCGCGCGGCGCCGGCAAGCGCTGGGTGCTCGTCGCGCCTTCGCGCGAACGCGGCAGCTCGCTGCTGCTCGCGAAAGCCGCCACCGACGAGCAACGCACGCGCATCGGCAACCAGACGGGCGGCCGCGTGTTCCTGTTCCTGCACACCGACGATTTCGCACGCGATCACGCCGCCCTGCTCGCGCGCGGCGTGCACTTCATCGAGGCGCCGCGCCATGAAACCTATGGCACGGTCGCGGTCTTCGAAGACCGCTACGGCAACCGCTGGGACCTCATCGAACCCGCCGCGTGAGCACGGCGGACGCGGATTGCCAAGCCCTCGCGGCCGATGCCATGCTTGCGGCCAGACCTCGGAGAGCCGCATGCTGCCTGCGTTCCTGCTACTCGTGACGGCCCTGGCGGGCAACGAACAGGCGCCGTCCTTCGTGCCGGTGTTCGACTGCTACACCGAGAATCCGACCTGGGGTGCGCCGCTGTCGGGCAAGTTCGTCGACCATGGCGGCGCGATCCTGGCCTATCGCAGCGACAAGGACATCCGTCCGCGAGAAACGCGCGAAGACGGCGCGGTGTGGCTCGACGGCGCCGAGCTTGCGGCGAAGTTCGCGAACGCGACCGAGGTCGGCCGCGTCGACGTTTCGCTGGTCACCGCGAAAGCCTTGCTCGTCGAGGCGGCCGCGAAGGGCAAGCTCGAACACCAAGCCGGCCGTGCGATCGACGCCGGCCTGCGCAGCTGCCACGCCTACGTCGCCGACGCGGCGCATGCGCGCTATCGCGACGTCGATCTCGGCACCGACGGCGGCGCCAGCGATCGGCGCGTCGTGAACACGGCGCCCGAAGCAGCCGAACTCATCGGCTGGCTGCGCGACATCGGCGTGGCGTTTTGACGCGAGGAATCCATGGACCCGTTCAGTTATCTCTCCGTTCTGCTCTCGATCATCCTCGGCCTCGCGATCACGCAGATCCTCAAGGGCTTCCGCGGCATCGTGCTCGCGCGAGGACGCGTCCGCATGAGCTGGCTGCCGGTCGGCTGGGCCGTGCTGATGCTCGTGATCAACATCCAGACCTGGTGGGCCATGTTCGGCCTGCGCAACGTGCAGGTGTGGACGTTCCCCGGCTTCGCCGCCGTGCTCGTACATTGTATACTTTTGTACATGCTGGCCGGGCTCGTGCTGCCGGATTTCTTCGGCGAGGACGAAATCGAACTGCGCAAGCACTACTTCGGGCATCATCGCATCCTGTTCTCGCTGGCGCTCGTCACGCTCGGCGTCAGCCTCGGGCAGGACCTCGTGCTCGACGGCCACCTGACCAGCCGCCCGAACCTGATCTTCCACGGCATCTTCGCCGCCATCGCGCTCGCGGCGCTCGTGAGCGCGCGCGAATGGCTGCACCGGCTCGTGCTGATCGCGTTCGCCGCGGCGTTCATCGGCTACATCGGCGAGCTGTTCGCACACCTTGGCCAGAACGGCGACACGCCGCCCGCGACGCCGGCGCACGTGGGCGATGATCGCCGTCAGTAACGCAGCCGCACGTACGCCGCCGGACCGTAAAAATGTATACGCGCGCGGCCGACCCAGGAATCCTTGTCGGCCTTGAGATCGAGGTCGTTCGCCGCGTACTCGAGCGCGACACCGGCGTTGCGCCATGGGAAATATTCGATGCCGAGCGTGCCGTTGAGCAGGTGGCCGGTCAGCGTGCCGCTGGATTTGCGCACGCCCGAAAAATCGGCATAGACGCGCGCGTTCTGCGAGAACGCGTGTCGCCAGCCCAGCGTGACGAGCGGCGCGACCGCGTTGCCCTCCGCGGCACCGTGGCCGGAGGCGGTGCCGCCGTTGATGGTGATCTTGCCGTCGATCGCGCCCGAGAGATCGTAATAGGCGGCCCCGAGGCCAAGGCCGACGACGTCCTGCGCGGTCGGCGAGAGCCACCAGTGCCAGCTGGCGGTATACGTCTCCAGGCGCAGGCGCGCTTCGACGAAGGCGCTCGCATCGTATTCGTTGTTGTCGAAATCGATCTTGCGCGCGAGGCTCGCCGACGCTTCCCGCGAATACTGGTAGCCGCCGATGCTGAAGCCCTGGTTGTCGAAGACGAGAAAATCCAGACGCACGCTCGGCAGCGTCTGGTGCTTGTCGAGGCCGAGATCGCGCTGGAAATTGACGTCGGTGCCCGCGATCGCGGGACCGTTCGCCGACACGCGCGCGTCCACGGTCGGATAAAAGCCGCCGAGCGAGAGGCTCACGCGATCGAGCGCCAGCGGTACGTCGGCGCGCGCGGCGCCGCAGCCAGCGAGCGCCGACGCAAGTATGCAGAAATTCCCTAGTCTGCTCATGGTTTTCTCTTCCTTGAACTAGAACATCAACGTTTCTCGATCGGCACGAACGCCAGGTTTTCGGGACCCGTATAGTTTGCGCTCGGCCGGATGATCTTGCCGTCCATGCGCTGCTCGATGACGTGCGCACTCCAGCCCGAGGTGCGCGAGATCACGAACAGCGGCGTGAACATCGCCGTCGGCACGCCCATCATGTGATAGCTCACGGCGCTGAACCAGTCGAGGTTCGGGAACATCTTCTTGACGTCCCACATCACCGATTCCAAGCGCTCGGCGATCGCGAACATCGCCATATTGTGCTGCGCCGCCGAGAGCTCGCGGGCGACTTCCTTGATGACCTTGTTGCGCG
>DASRGX010000116.1:0-5908 GCA_035650835.1 Rudaea sp.
ATGTCCGCAATTGAGCGTGGCCGGAATGAAGCCGTCCGGCACGAGCCGCCGCAGCTTGAGATACGCCGTGGTCGGCGCGAACGAGCCGATGCCGAGCGTGTCGAAGAAATTCGTGACGGCGCCGAGCGCGACGGCTTCGCGCCGCGGTTTGAGCTCGCCGCGACGGCGCGCCGCCGCAAGCAGCGCGGCAGAGAACGCGAGGGCGATGGCGCCGAGCAGCACGAGCAGGGTCGCGACGATCATGCGCGTCTCCTCTACGCCACGCTCTCGGGCGCGACGCACGCGCCGAAGCGCGCGAGATCGAACGCGTCGATGCTGCGCGGCGCGTAGGCGCCGGTCGCGAGCGCGGCGATGAGCTCGCCCGTGATCGCGGCGAGCGTGAGTCCGAGATGCTGATGGCCGAACGCGTAAAGCACGTTGTCGGCGACGCGGCTCCTGCCGATCGCAGGCAGGTAATCGGGCAGCGTCGGCCGCGCGCCCATCCAGCGCCGCGGCGCGCCGCGAACCGGCAGACCGAGCTCGCGCGCATGCGTTTCGAGCAGCGACCATTTCGACGGATCGGGCGGCGTCTCGCGGTGCGCGAACTCGGTGAAGCCCGCCAGGCGCAGCCCGCTATCGAAGCGCGTGAGGATCACGGAGCGGTCTTCGAACACGGTCGGCGGCATCGCGGCGGGCCAGTCGTGCTCGCGCCATTCCACGTGGTAACCGCGCTCGGCGACGAGCGGCGCGGGCTCGCCGAGCGTGCGCATCAAGACGTCCGAATCCACGCCGGCGCACACGACGACACGGTCGGCGTGCAGCGTCGACGCATCCTCGAGCACGGCTTCGGCCTGGCGATCGCGCAGCCTGAGCTCGCTCACGCGCGCGCCGAACTTGATTCCGCCGCGCGCCACGAAACGATCGCGCAGGCGCTGCGACAGCGCCACGAGATCGCGCACCTGGCCCGTCGCACGAAACCGTATGCCAT
The DNA here is from genome assembly GCA_035650835.1 of Rudaea sp. Lineage (GTDB taxonomy): Bacteria > Pseudomonadota > Gammaproteobacteria > Xanthomonadales > Rhodanobacteraceae > Rudaea. Next base: position 968 of record DASRGX010000116.1, read on the forward strand.
CGATGCGCAATTGCGGCAGCAGTCGCGCGAGCAAGGCCGTTTCCTCGGCGCTGAGCGGCCCGCACGACGCCGAGCCGATGTCGCTGCGCCGCCAGCCCGAGCGGCCGCGCGCGGCGCTGCGCTCGCTCTCCCACAGCACGAGGTGGCCGGCTTCGCGCACGAGACCGGGATCGCCGAGCTCCTGTGCGAGCCGATGCCAGGCGGGCAGCGCGCATTCGAGCAACAGGCGCAATGCCGCTTTGCCGCGGCGGAAACGGTGCGGCAGCGACGCACGCAGATAACGCGCGATCCACGGCGCCGTCGTGCGCAGGTCGCGCACGTGCACGGGACCGCCGCGCGCGTAGCGGCGCTGCCACGCCGAACGCAGTGCCGCGAACGAAGCGAGCGGAGCCACTTGTTCGCTCGCCAGATGTCCCGCATTGCCCCACGAAGCCGCATCGCCGCCGCGCTCGTCGCTGAGCAGCGTGACGGCGAAACCGCGCCTGAGCAATTGCAGCGCGCAGGCGAAGCCGACCACGCCTGCACCGATCACGAGCGCGGTTCCGACCGACGACTTCGACGAGAAAGACGAGCTTGGCATGAGCGATAGCGGCGAGGATTTCGCGCGCACGATAGCGGCTGCGCCGCGGATTGGAAGCGGCGATATTTTTTGTGCCGAATTGAGCATCGCACACCGCGCGGCAAGCACAAATTTCCACATTTTCCGCAGGCGCGCGCGGCGCTTGCGGCAGAAGTGCGCAAACGGCGTCACCGTCTCGGCACGCCGCAGCGGGCATGCGGTTTCGCCGCTGCGCGCTCCGCCCGGATGTTCGTTCGCGACGCGCGTCTGCGTTTGCTTGGCGAACGCCCTTCCCACAGACGAGGTATCCGATGAAACCGATGCGTTCCGTACTTTCCCTGTCGATCGCTGCGTTGTTCGCGGCGGCACCGGCGTTCGCCGGCAATACCGTCACCGGCAGCCATGCCGTGGCCAGCGGCGGCGATCTCAACACCGCGAGCGGCGGCTATTCCGCCGTCGGCGGAGGGTTGTCCAACGCGGCGAGCGGGTGGTATTCGTCCGTGCCCGGCGGCCAGGGCAACACGGCTTCGGGGTACGCGTCGACAGCCCTGGGCTTGGCCAACGTGGCGTCCGCCCAGGACGCCATCGTCGCTGGCGGCGAGAACAATTCCGCAGCCGGCATGAATTCGATCGTGGCAGGCGGCCAGTACAACCAAGCCGGCGGCGACGGGAGCTTCGCGGGCGGCACGTCCGCCGTCGTGCGCAGCGCGGCGCAGGTCGGCAACTCGTCGGGAGATCAAGGCACGTTCGTCTGGTCCGATGCGATCACGGTCACGACCACGTATCCGCCGCCGTGCCGCGATCTCACGGCGCCGCCGTGCTACGAAACCTACACGCCCACGTTCAGCTCGACGGGGCCGAACCAGTTCCTCGTGCGCGCGAACGGCGGCTTCGGACTCAACACTGCGCCCGTGAATTCGAACGTCGCGATGACCGTGCAGTCGACGAGCGGCAACCCCGGCTACTCGAGCATCTTCCTGGTGCAGGGGAATTCCGACAACGGCATGTTGATCTCCTCGGGCGACGCGAGCACGGGCGCCACGAACAAGGCCAACAACGCCGCGTTCTACATCGACCAGTACAACGGCTCGGGCCAGACGCGGCGTCTGTCCATCGACGGAAGCGGCAATTTCACGGTCACCGCGCAGGCATACAAGCCCGGCGGCGGCGCCTGGGCGGCCTCTTCGGACGGCCGTCTCAAGAAGAACGTGCAGCCGCTCGAACATGCGCTGGACCGCCTGCTCGCCTTGCACGGCGTGACGTTCGAATACAGCCATCCCGACGGCGCGATGCACCCGGCCGGCACGTTCACGGGTTTCATCGCGCAGGACGTCCAGCCGACGTTCCCGAATTGGATCGGCCATGACGCACAGGGTTACCTCACCGTCGGGCCGCAGGGCTTCGAGGCGTTGACCGTCGAAGCGCTGCGCGAGATGAAGCACGACGACGACGCACGCATCGCCAAGCTCGAAGCCGACAACGCCGCGTTGCGCAAGGAACTCGCCGACGCCGTGGCGACGCAGCAAGCAGGCCTCGCCGAGCTGCGCCGCGAAGTCGCGGAACTCGGTGCGGCGAGAGAGGCGGCGCGTGTCGCGGTTGCCGGCGCAATGCCGCAACGCTGAAGGAAAACGCAAACGAGCGGGCGCGAAGGCGCGAAGCGACGACGCGAAGGGTTTCGGCTCTTTCCCGTTCTCGTTTCGCGTTCTTCGGGTCGACGACCGGATGTTTCGGCATCGCCCCATTGCGTTCGCCACCTACGAAGGTTATCGTTGGTGCTGCGATGCCTCGCAACGATTCCGGGCCGACGCCCGTCAGGCATCGCGTCGTGCGAACGCTTACGGTGGGGAGATATGGCGCGGTATTTCGTTTCGACGTGGTTGCTCGTCGGCATCGGATGGTCGGCCGCGTCCGTGGCGCAGGTCATCGGCGCCCCGCCCGCGGACCTGCGGGTATTCGCGAATTCGGCGGGCGAAGTCATTGCGTTCGTGGCCGGGACGATACCCGCCTGCGGAACGACGCCCGACGGCAGCGATCCGACCTATACGATCCACGGCAATGTCATCGACGTGACGCAAGGCACCGTCGAGGTCACCTGCACGAATCCGCCGCCGCCTGATCGCTACTACTACGCGACCGTCAATTTGGGCCGGCTGTTCGACGGCGACTACACGATCAACTGGAACGTACCGGCGCTGTCGAAGGCGTACGGTGCATCGGGCCATGCGAGCCTCGGACCTGAGTTCAGCGGCAACTGGTTCGACGCGAACGAGAGCGGCCACGGTTTCGCGCTCGAAGTGCTGCCCGGGAATCCGCCGCAACTCTTGGCGTACTGGCTCGTGTTCGCGCCGGGCGGCGGCGAAGCATGGGTGAGCGGCGTCGGGCCGATCACGGGCAACAGCGCCGTGCTGCAGGCGTATCAGGTGGCGGGCGCCGGCGCGAAATTCCCGCCGCATTTCGTTCCTTCGCAGGTGCATGCGCAGGCGTGGGGAACGCTGACCTTCACGTTCACCGATTGCAATTCGGGGCGCGTCGATTGGAACTCGACGGCACCGGGCTACGGCAGCGGTTCGCTGCCGCTCGTGCGCTTGACCATGCCTGCGGGCATCAACTGTTCCACCGCTGTCGTTCCGGCGCCCGGCCCATGAAAACAAGACTCCGCCTCGCCGTGCTCGTCTCGACCTTCTGCTGCACCGCCGCGCACGCCGGCACGCTCACTCCGCTCGCGCAGCAGCCTCCCGATTTCGTCGGCCTGCCCTTGCTGCTCACCGACGGCTCCGTCATGTTCCAGGGCAGCGCGCTGTCGAATTGGTGGAAGCTCACGCCCGACGCGAACGGCAGCTACGTCAACGGCACCTGGAGCCAGCTCGCGAGCATTCCGTACACGTGGAACTACGCGCCGTACGCGTTCGCATCGGCGGTGCTCGCCGACGGCCGCGTGATCATCGAAGGCGGCGAATACAACGAGAACGGGCCGTTCTCGATCACGAACAAAGGCGCGATCTACGATCCCGTGGGCGACTTCTGGACACCCGTCGCGCCGCCGCCCGGATGGTCGACGATCGGCGACAGCGCGAGCATCGTGATGCCGAACGGCAAGTTCCTGCTCGGCGACAAGATCACCACGCGCATCGCGGAGCTCGACCCCGCCACCATGACATGGACGGCGCTCGCCGCGGCCGGCAAGGCCGACTTCAATGCCGAGGAAGGGTGGACGCTGCTGCCCGACGGCTCGATTCTCACCGTCGACGTGCTCAATGCGCCGGCGACCGAGCGCTACACCTATGTCGATGCGAGCCAAGGCGGCCACTGGGACTCGGCCGGGGCCACGCCGAAGTCGCTGGCTTTCAATTTCGGCGACACCGCGATCCCGTTCAACGGCGGCTCGTATTTGCCGCCCGGCGAAACCGGGCCGTGCATCCTGCGTCCCGACCGCACCGTGTTCTGCACGGGCGCTTCGGACGACTCGCTGCAGAACTTCGCGCACACTGCGATCTTTTCGCTCGACAGCGGCACCTGGTCGGCGGGCCCCGATTTCCCGCCCGGCGACGACGCCGGCGATGCGAGCGCCACGCTGCTGCCGAACGGCAACGTGCTGGTGGCGGCGACCTCCGGCACGCTCTACGAGTTCGACGGAAATCAATTGCACGCGGGCGCAACGGCGCCTCCGGGCGCACTGCTCATCGGCCTTCCGAGCGGCGAAACGCTCGTCGCCACCGAGGCGACGGTGTCCACCACTCCCGGTTCGATCGTTCCGTATGTCGCGCTTTACAGAAGCTCCACGGGCGTCGGCTCGGCCGCGTGGGCGCCGACGATCGCGAACGTGCCGTCGACGCTGACGCCAGGCAACAGCTACGCGGTTTCGGGTACGCAGTTCAACGGCCTCTCGCAGGCGCAAGCGTTCGGCGACGAGCTCGTCGCACCGACCAACTACCCGCTCGTGCGCATCACGAACACGGCCACGCACCACGTCGTCTACGCCCATACGCACGATCACAGCACGATGGGTGTGGCGACGGGCAGCGCCGTCGTGTCGACGACCTTCGACGTACCGCTCACGATCGAGCCCGGTCCGAGCACGCTCGAAGTCGTCGCGAACGGCATCGCCTCGGCGCCCGCGAGCGTCGACGTCGCGAGCACGGCGACGCCGTTCGCGATCGTTCCTGGCCTGACGGGCAGCTGGTACGACGCACAGCAGAGCGGCCATGGCTTCGAAGTCGAAGTGCTGCCGGGCAACCCGCGGCAGATCGCGCTGTTCTGGTTCGTGTTCGCGCCCGACGGCAGCGAGACGTGGATCGCCGGCAGCGGACCCGTGAGCGGCGATCACGCGCAGGTCCAGGCCTATCAGATCGCCGGCACGGGCGCCTTGTTCCCGCCGCATTTCG
>DASRGX010000117.1:0-13315 GCA_035650835.1 Rudaea sp.
GAAATCGACGTGAACGTGCCGCACGGTGCGAACACGTTCCAAGTGCGCTTCGCCGCGATGAGCTACATCGGCAATGGGCCGACGCAGTACCGCACGCGTCTCGTAGGTCTAGAGAGCGAGCCGACGATCAGCGAGAGCCGCGAAGCGCGCTACGCGGCGCTGCCGCCGGGCGTGTACCGTTTGGAAGTCGCTGCGCGCATCGGCGCGCACGGCGCATGGGGCGAGCCGGCGAACTTCGAATTCCGCGTGCTGCCGGCCTGGTGGCAGGCGTGGTGGGCGCGCGTGCTGGGCGGGCTCGCGGCGGCGCTGACGCTCACGCTGCTCGTGCGTTGGCGGCTGGCGACGCTGGTCGGGCGCAATCGCCTGCTCGAGGAAAAAATCGCCGCGCGCACCGCCGAGCTCAGCGAATCGAATCAGCAGCTCATCGGCGAGATCGCCGACCGCATCGACGCCGAAGAGGCCGTGCAGCAGCGCAACGCGGAGCTCGAGGACCTGAACCGGCAGCTTGCCGGTACGCAAAGCCAGCTGCTGCAATCGGAGAAGATGGCGTCGGTCGGCCAGCTCGCCGCGGGCGTCGCGCACGAAATCAACAATCCGATCGGCTTCGTGCGCTCGAACCTCTCGAGCTTGAATCAATACGTCGACGAGATCTTCGACGTCGTGCGGCTCTACGAAGGTCTCGAGCGCTTCGCGCCGGCGCAGCATCCGATGCTGGAGCCGCTGCGGGCGCTCAAGCAGCGCGTCGATCTCGACTTCCTGCGCCGCGACACGCAAGACCTGCTCGCCGAGACGCTCGACGGCGTCACGCGCGTGCAGAAGATCGTCAAGGATTTGAAGGATTTCTCGCGCGTCGACGAAGCCAGCGAATGGCAGTGCATCGATCTGCACCAATGCCTCGACAGCTCGCTCAACGTCGTCGCCCACGAACTCAAGTACAAGGCCGATCTCGTCAAGGAATACGGCACGCCGCCGCCCGTCACCTGCCTGCCGTTCCAGATGAACCAGGTGTTCCTGAACTTGCTCGTGAACGCGGTGCAAGCCGTTGACCAGCACGGCACGATCACGGTGCGCACCGGCCGCGACGGCGCGTTCGTCTGGGTGAGCATCAGCGACACGGGAACGGGCATCGACCCCGCCGTTCTCAACCGCATCTTCGAACCGTTCTTCACGACCAAACCGATCGGCGTCGGTCCGGGACTCGGCCTATCGGTCTCGTACGGCATCGTCCGGAAACACGGCGGCACGATCGAAGCGGTCAGCGAACCGGGACGCGGTTCGACATTCACCGTGCGGCTGCCGATCGAGCGCGCCGAGGATGAGGTTCCTGCCGTCGCGGCGGAGCCGTCGACGGATTGCGAGCAGGCTGCGACGCGGAAGCTGGCGTCGTAGGGGGCTACGGAAGTCCTTCCGCGCCATCGCGGAAGATTTCATCGTACGTTTCCTGCAGCGGACACGACGGGTCGAGTTGCGCGCGCACGATGCTGCTGATGTCGAGCAGCGCATCGTGCGTTTTGGCGCCGACCGTGGGCAGCGTCTCGGTGCGCTGCTCGATCATGAGCGCGCCGAAATAACCGTAACCGAAATCGACCCACGGCGTGAAGCCGAACTTGCCGATGCTGGAGATCACTGGCGTGTTTGGATCGGTGAACAGCGTGGGCTCGAGCCACGCGCCGATGCCGTAGGCGGTGCCGCCGTCCGCCGCCGGCGGCGAATAGCCGAGTGCGGCGTTCCCGGTCTGCAGGTGGTTCAGAGTCGCCACCGCCTGCGGGCTCAAGATGCGATAGCCGTTGCCGACGCCGTCGCCGGCGAGCATGGCGAGCACGCGCGCATAGTCGGGCAGGCTCGCTTCCGCGCCGCCGGCGATACGGTAATTCTGCGTAGCACCGAGTCCCTGCCAATCGATCGTCGTAATGCCGAGCGGTGCGCCGACATGCGCGATCCAGCCGGCCTGCCAGTCTTCGTTGCTGCGCACTTGCGCCACTTCGCCACCGACCTGCATCGAGATTCCGCCGTAAGCGAAGTACGCGCCGGGCGGCGGATACGGCTGGTCGATGCAGCACGCGATATGCGCGACCGCCGCGGCGAGCGTGATGGGAGCTGCCAGTATCGGATCGTCCTCGTCGTCGCCGTAGCCGGCCGTGTGCGAGAACATCTCGCGCATCGTCATCGTGCCTTTGGTGCCGGTGAACTCGGGCAGGTATGTCGAAACGGGTGTGTCGAGATCGATCGCGCCGCGGTCGACGAGCTGCATGATGCGCACGCCCGAGAGCATCTTCGTCGCCGAAGCGACCGCGACGACCGACTCGTCGCTGTACGTGCCGTAATACTGCTTGTAGAGGATGCCGCGCGGCGTGCCGATGACGATGCCGCCGTCCGTCACGTTCGTCGCCGCCATGACTTGCTGCGTACGCGCGCCCACCGCGGAAAAATCGCAGTTGGCCCGCGCACCGACCGCCATCGTGATACCGACCAGCATGCTTATCGATCTGCGCATATCCGTGCCCTTCGTCGTGTGAGCACCGCTAACGCGGCCGGCGAACGAGCGTTGACGCGCAGATGTAACGGGATGTTTCGGAGAAGGGCGTCTACTGGGCTCTGGGGTGTTGGGATCGCAGGAACAGCTCCCGGAGAGCTTCGTTATCGCCGTGTTCAGAGGCGAGGTTCTTCGCGCTTCGTCGTAGCGAATTTTCTTGCCGAGTGTCCCAAAAGGCGCGGTTACCTTCAGGTAGAGGTTTCACACGGAAATATCGATTTTTTGGCGTCGGTGGAGCGGCAGAAGCGCAGTTGCACGTAGTTGAATCAGTTATGAAATGTACCGGTGAATTGGCTTCTACCCGATGGCTCCCCATTCTTGAATTCGTTCGGACGCGACCTCAGGTACTATCGATTGTTCGTCTCCGAGGCGGATCGTGCAGCCGACAATCTGTAGCATTCCCTGCTGGCTTTCGCAGACTATCGCGGTCCTGACCGCGTTGACACCCATCGCCATAGGCGCACTTGGAATCTGGATCGCGGTGCGTCAAGTGCGAATCGCACAGCAGCAAGCGCGCACGGCAGCGAATAAGTTGAAACTTGATTTGTTCGACCGCCGAATCGCAATTTACGATGCAGCACACGCGTTCGTCGTCGAGGTTATGCGAACAGGTACATCCGACCTACAGCAACAAAGGAAATTCTACTCAAGCACACGGGGTGCGACGTGGTTGTTCGACCCGGCAGTAACTGAGTATTTGGATAAGACGCTTTGGGAAAAGGCGACGAGGCTGGAAGCGCTTGTGGAGACGATGAACGTTGCCGACGATGAGCAGCGCGCGGAGAATATTCGCCAACAGACTGAAATTAAGCTTTGGTTTGCAGAGCAACTTGGCGAGTTGGAGCGTCGGTTCTCACCGTTCTTGAAGCTGAGTCACTAGCCGGGACGGGTTGATGCTTGAATCAGCTTTCGCAGAATCACATGCTCTGGTTTCTCGCGTTAGCTACGGTCGACATTAATACAAGAAGGCGACGCTCGAACAGTACGTAGGATGGGTTGAGCGCAGCGAAACCAATCAATCGCCGCTGAATGTCCAACGATGGGTTTCGCTGCGCTCAACCCATCCTACTCGCTGCACAAATCCCGCCCAGATTTCTCGAAGGGTTCGCGGAAAGCTGCGTAAGTCTTGGTGCCGGTGGAGGGACTCGAACCCACACTCTGTTGCCAGAAACGGATTTTGAGTCCGTCGCGTCTACCAATTCCGCCACACCGGCGAGGGGAGGCTGCGAGGCCGCGCGGTGGACGGCTCGGGGCAGGGTGGCGATTATACGCGAAGTCGCGCCCGCTGGGCGCTCAATGCGTAGCGTCGAGCGAAAGCTGGCGGCGGTCGCGACTGTACCACGCGCCGCTGATCGGGCGGAACACCGAGCATTGGGTCATCGCGCCGCGGTAGACGTGCAGAGTCACGGCGATGCCGTCGTCGCTCGGGTTGCGGATCGTGTGGTATTCGTGCGGGGGGATCAGGCTGCCGGCCGAACCGGGGCCGACGATCATCGTGCCGCGCGATTCGAAGCGGTAGTTGCCGTCCTGCTGCGCGGTCAATTCGTACGGCGTGATTTCGAGCGAGCCGTGCCAGACGCCTTCGACGCACCACATGCCGCAATGGTCGTGGATCGGCGTGCCCTGGCCGGGGCCCCAGGTCATGGCGATGACGCTGTAGCCATGGTCCTCGCTGCGATAGAGCTCGCGCCGGGCGTAGTGGTCTTCGGCGCGCTCGAACACGCAGTCGGGCAGGCGCACGTCGGGGTCGCGGATCAGGCGGCACAGCGTCGAGCGCAGCTCGCTCGTGATCTCGGTGTCGCAATCGTGGCAGACGGCGCGGTCGAGCGCCTCGACGAGCTGGCGGCAACCGGGAAAATTGAGAGCGAGCATGGGCGGATGACGGTTCGGCGACAACGTCATTTTAGCAGCAGGGCCGCGGCGGCGCATTGCTGCACCGCGGCGGTGCTACAGCGTGGCGAGGAAGGCCGAGATCGCGGCGCCGAAGCGCGCGATGTCGACAAGGAACGCGTCGTGGCCCTGCGGCGAATCGAGCGGCACGAATTCGACCTCGGCGCCCGCGGCGCGCAAGCCGTCGGCGATCTCCTGCTGCTGCGAGAGCGGGAACAGGATGTCGGTCGAGACGCCGATCACGAGCGCGCGTTCGACGTCGATGCGCGCGAGCGCCGCGGCCACTCCGCCGCTGTGCCCGGGCGCGTATTCGGCCACGTCGAACCAGTCGCTGGCGCGCGAAAGGTAGAGGTAGCAATTCGGATCGAAACTGCGCACGAACCGGCGCGCATGTCCGGCAAGGTAGGATTCGATCTCGAACTCGAAGCCGAACGGGTCGTCGTCGCGCTTGTCGGCGTCGAGCCGGATGCGCGCGAAGCGGCCGACCCACTCCATGGCCGAGCGGTAGGTGATGACGCCGAGCTTGCGCGCGATCGACATACCGGCTTCGGGCCAGTGCGTTTCGTCGTAGTCGCCGTCTTTCCAGTTCGGATCGAGCCGGATCGCCTCGCGCTGCAGCGAGCGTATCGCGATCGCGAACGGCTGCGCCTGCGGCGCCGTGGAAATGCTGATGTGCGCGCGCACGCTGCCGGGATGCTGCACGAGATATCCGAGCGCGCTCATGCCGCCCATCGAATTGCCGATCAGACATGCCAGCCGCTCGATGCCGAGATGGCGCACGAGTTCGTACGACGCGTTGGCGACGTCCTCGAGCGCGAGTTCGGGAAAAGTCAACTTGTATACTTTTCCGCTGACCGGGTCCACCGAGGCCGGGCCCGTCGAGCCGCGGCAGCTGCCGAGCGAATTCGCGCAGATCACGAACCAGCGCCGCGTGTCGATCGGCTTGCCGGGGCCGAGCATCTCCTCCCACCAGCCGGGCGAGGGGTCGTCCGCGTTCGACGCCGCGTGCGCGCCGGGCGAGAGGCCCGTGAGGATGAAGATCGCGTTGTCGCGTTGCGCGTTGAGCGTGCCCCAGGTCTCGTAGGCGAGGCGCGCGCCCTGCAGCGCGCCGCCGCGCTTCATCGGGAACGGCGAAGGAAGGTCGAAGTACCGGCGGGCGTCGGCCATGAATGCTGGCGGGCGAAGGCAATCAGAGGAGCTTATACTGGATGGGTTCCCTTTTGTAGAGCGCTCGTCGCCCGAGCGCGAATGGCCGCGCATGTTCGCGAACTCCGCACCCGTGGTCAGCAGTCAGCGCGCGCCGCACGCACGGCTCGGCGAGATCGTGCTGCGGCACATGGAGACGACGTACCGCCGCGAGCCGGGCGCCGTCTGCCGCGCCGCGTTCGCACGCGTCTTGCCGCGCCTTGCGGCCGCGCCGTTCGTGCTCGATGCGGGCTGCGGCACGGGCGAGGGCACGTTCGCTCTCGCGCGCCGCTTCGCGGACCGCACGGTGCTCGGCGTCGACAAATCGGCGGTGCGGCTCGCAACCGGATTCCGCCGGTGCGCGGCCGGCCAGGCGCCGGCCAATGCCGTGTTGCTGCATTGTGAACTTGTGGATTTCTGGCAGCTCGCGGCCGCCGCGCGCCTGCGTTGCACGCACCAGTACCTGCTGTACCCGAACCCTTGGCCCAAGCCCGAGCACCTCAAGCGCCGCTGGCACGCGCACCCGGTGTTTCCGACGCTGCTCGCGCTCGGCGGCGCGCTTGAACTGCGCACGAACTGGCGCGTCTATGCCGACGAGTTCCGCGCGGCGCTCACGATCGCGAACATCGGATCGCGCTGCCAGGCGCTTGCGCCAGCGGAGCCGCTGACGCCGTTCGAGCGCAAATACGCCGCCTCCGGGCACCGGTTGTGGCGCTGCGTTTCGACGTGATCAAAAGGCGAAATGCCACGGCAGCGGGCAGATTTTACCCGCTGCTCGCCCCGCACGGTGTGCCCGAACGCGCCTCGCTCAGCTCACCGCAATGCGCTTCGTGCCGCCGCCGGCGGTTTTTTTCGGCAATGTCAGCGTGAGCACGCCGTTGTCGTAGCGCGCCAGCGCTTTCGTATCGTCGAGGTCGCTGGGCAACGAGAACGAACGGTACACGCGCCCGACATAGCGTTCCGCATAGAGTTCTTTCTCGTTTTCCTTCCTGCTGCTGTTGCGCTTGACCTCGGCGCTGATCGAGACCTGGTTGCGTTCGATCGAGACGTCGATGTCGTTCTTCTCGACGCCGGGAATTTCCGCCTTGACGGTGTAGCCGTTGTCGTCTTCGCTGACGTCGATGCGCATGCCGGGCGAGAACTCGAAATCACGCCATGCCGGACGCAAGCCGCGCACGAGCTCGTCGAACGTGGACGAGGGGTCGAAGCGCGCCAGCGTCTTGAACGGATTCCACTGAGTCAGGTTCGCCATGGGAGTCCTCCTTGTGCGGGTCGCGCAAGCCGCCTGCCGGTTCGCGCGTACGCCGGCGTCCATGAAAAAACCATGCCGCATCGGTCCGTGCGGCTGGCGAGCAGAACCGTTCCTTATGCCTTGGCCCAGTCCTTCACGGCGTCGACGAAGCGCAGACAATCCATGCGCCGGTTGTAGAGCGGCGTCGGCGATGCACGGATGATGTCGGGCTCGCGCCAGTCGACGACGATTCCGCGCTCGGTCAAGTGGTCGTAGAGGCTGCGGCCCGCTTCGCGCGGACCTTTGACGCGCAGCGATAGCTGGCAGCCGCGGCGTTCCGGCGCGAGCGGCGTCACGATGTCCACAATGTGCGAAAGTTGCTTTTGCAGCAGATCGGCGAAGTAGCCGGTCAGGGCGAGCGATTTTTCGCGCAAGCGCGCCATGCCGGCACGATGGAAGATCTCGAGCGACGCGCGCAACGGTGCGAGCGCGAGGATCGGCGGGTTCGAGAGCTGCCAGCCGTCGGCGCCCGGTGCAGGCACGAACTCGGGACCCATCTGGAACCGCGTGGTCTGGTCGTGGCCCCACCAACCCGCCAGCCGCGGCCGCGTCGTGCGCGCGTGGCGCGCGTGCACGAAACAGCCGGCCACGGCGCCAGGCCCCGAATTCAGATATTTGTAGCTGCACCAGACGGCGAAATCCGCGTGCGTGTCGTGCAAAGCGAGCGCGAGATTGCCCACCGCGTGCGCGAGATCGAAGCCGACCGTGCAACCCTTGCGATGCGCGAGTTCGCTGATCGCGCGCAGGTCGAACGCCTGGCCGCTCAGATACTGGACGCCCGGCCACAGCACGAGCGCGATGCGCGACCCATGCGCATCGAGCGTCCGCGCGACGGCGTCGAGGGAGATCGTGCCGCCCGGTTCGTCGGCGTCGAGCTCGATGAGCGTCGTGGCGGGATCGAAACCGTGGAAGCGGATCTGCGACTCGACGGCATAGCGGTCGGACGGGAACGCATACTTTTCGATGAGCACCGCCGGCCGCTCCGCCGTCGGCCGGTAGAAGCTCGCCATCATGAGGTGCAGGTTCACGGTCAGCGAGTTCATCGCGACGACTTCGCCAGGCTCGGCACCGATGACTTCGGCGAGATGGTCGCGCACGAGCGCGTGGTAGGGCATCCACGGATGGCGGCCGCGGAAATGCGCTTCCACGGCGAATTCGGCCCAATCGTCGAGCTCTTCGTTCAGTGCGCGCCGCGTGGCGCGCGGCTGCAGGCCGAGCGAATTTCCGCACAAGTATACTTGTTCGCCTCTCCCGTGCGGCGGGATCAGGAACTCGTCGCGGAATGCCGCGAGCGGATCGGCGGCGTCCTGTGCGAGCGCCCAGGCTTCGCCGGCGGATGCGAGCGCGTCGTCCATCAGTGCGGCTTCAGCGACTGCATGATTTCCGCGCAGCCTTTTTCGTAGGCGGTCGTCCACGCGGCCGTCGTGCCCGAAAGCATCGGCCGAGCGCAGCGCGCGTGAACCATCACGTGGCCGTTCAAATACCACGTCTCGCGGTATTCGTAGCGCGTCTTGCCGTTCATGGCGAAGTAGCGCAACACCGACGCATCGACGCCGTCGTTGCGCTGCTCGTATCCCGGTAGCTGCTTGGCTTTGTCGACCGCGGCGTTGACGTTCGGCTGGAAGTTGCTCGAGTCGTCGAGCAGCCTCGTCTCGACCGTAACGCGCGTCGATTCGCCGCTGTCGGTGTCGGCCGGGTCCTTGACCTGGAAGGCGATGAACTGCGGATTGCCCTCGGTCTTCTGCATGATCACGGGCCACTCCGGCGGCGCCGTGAAATTGACGAAGCCCTGGTCGAGCGAGTACCGGCCGGCTTCGGCGTGCGCGAGCCCTGAAAGCAGCGCGGCAATTGCGGCAATGTATGGAAATCCAGTTCGCTGCATCGTCGTCTCCGGCGGTCAGTGGAAGCGCGTGAGCGGCAGGCCGAGCCATTCGAGCGCGGTGCCGTGGTAAAGGCGTTCTTCCGCCGCGGCATCGAGCCCGAGCGCGGCGATGCCGGCGCCGGGCTGCTGCTCGCCGAGCGGGAAGGGGTAATCGGTGCCGAGCATCACGTGCGCCACGCCGGCCACGTCGACGAGGTAGCGCAGCGCGCGCGCGTCGTGCACGCAGGAATCGAAATACAGACGGTCGAAGTATTCGCGCGGGTTGCGCGCGTTGTCGGTGGCGACGAGGTCGGGCCGCATGCGGAATCCGTGCTCGATGCGGCCGATCGTATACGGAAACGCGCCGCCGCCGTGCGCGAAGCACACGCGCAGCTTCGGCAGGCGTTCGAGCACGCCGCCGAAGATCAGACTGCATGCCGCGCGGGCTTGTTCGGCCGGCATGCCGACGAGCCACGGCATCCAGTATTTCGGCATCGTTTCGCGGCCCATCATGTCCCAGGGATGGATCAGGATCGCCGCGTCGAGGTCGGCCGCCGCCTCGAAGAACGGGAACAGCTCCGGCGCGTCGAGATTCCAGGCATCGACGTGCGAACCGATCTGCACGCCTTGCAAGCCGAGCTGTTCGATGCAGCGTTCCATTTCTTGGATCGCGAGCGTCGGCGATTGCAGCGGCACGGTGCCGATGCCCGCGTAATGCCGAGGGTGAGCGTGGCAGATCTCGGCGGTGTGGTCGTTGAGGAAGCGGTGCAGCTCGAGCGCCTGGTTGGGTTTGGCCCAGTACGAAAACAGCACGGGCACCGTCGAGATCACCTGCGCCTGCACGCCGTGTTTCGCGTACTCGGCGATGCGATGGTCGGCGTCGAAAGCGTTTTCCCAGACTTCGCGGAAGAATTTGCCGTCCTTGTAGATGCGATGGCGGCCTTCCGTCCTGACCATCACGGGGAAGCGGTCGTCGCCGTATTTTTCGGCGAGATTGGGCCAGGTCGGGGGCAGGATGTGGGCATGGGTGTCGATCTTCAGCATGCCGCCGATTCTACCGGAGTCCGCTCTAGGTTCCCTAGCAAGCGCGCGTCACGAACCACGAGGTTCCTCCTTCGCGCTCTTCGTGGTCGAGTCTTCCGTCTTTGTCGCGGGCACGCCGCGCAAAAGATGCGCCAGCGTGTCGATGCTGTCGCCGATGCGGTCGCTGGCGTCGATCCACGCCGCGGCAGCGAGGCGCTCGGCATCGGTCGCGGCGGCCCCTTCGAGCGCGAGGCGCAGCGCGCGTTGTGCGCTGCGCACGCGCGTGTCGGCGTGTATGGGGGAGCCGTCGCGCAATGCCTGCGCGATGCGCGCAAGCTCGGCGTCCGTGCGTGCGACGAACGCCGCGACTTCGCTGCGAGCGGGCAGGTCGGCGGCGCTTTGGCGCACCGCTTCGAGCGCCATGGCCGCGCGCAGGAAGCGGTTGGCATTCGCGAAAACGCGTTCGGCCAGCGCGACGAGTTGCGCATCGCGGCGCGGCTCGCCGCGCAGGCGGTCGAGCGAGGCTTGCGCGTTCGTGCGTGCGCTGCGGCTCGCACCGCGCACGTCGGCGCGCGCCCGCGGTTCGCCGTCGAGCACGGCCGCGAAGTAGCGGCGGTAAGCGTCGAGCATGTCGGCGAGCGTGGCCCGGATGCGGCCGTGCTCCCAGGTCGGCCAGACGATGTAGGCGAGGAGCGCCAACGCGCTGCCCAGGCTCGTGCCGATGCCGCGCGCGAGCATGGTTTCGGCCGGTGCCTGGCCTTCGAACGTCAGCAGCACGACGATGAGCCCCGTGAGCAGCATCACGCCGATGCCGTAATGCACCGTGGTGAACTCGCGGAAACCGAAGCACAGCACGGCGAACAGTGCGATACGCTGCCAATCGCCGCCGAAGGCGAAATGCAGCAAGGCGGTCGTCAGGGCGAGGCCGAGCAGGGTGCCGATCACGCGCAGCAGGCCGAAACTGAAGGTGCCGGCGAAATCGGGCTTCAGCACGATCGCGGTGGTCATCGGAATCCAGTATCCGTGCGAGACGCCGCTCAGGCGCTCGCCGGCGACCGCGATCGCGAGGCAGACGCCGCAACGGATCGCGTGCCGGCAGGCGATCGACGAGAGGCGCAGATTCGCGCGCAGGATCGCCAGCGGGTTGCGCGGGCGCAGCGCGCGCGGCAGGCGGGCTTCGTCGGCGGCGAAACGCAATTCGCCGCGGCTGCCGGCGAAATCGGCGTTACGCACGGCCGCGCGCAATTGTGCGCCGAGCATGTGCGCATGCGCGAGCGCGATGAGCTGTGCGCGTCGGTCGTGCGCTTCCTCGTCCGTGAGGTCGATCGCGCCGAGCCCCGCGAGCGCCGCGTCGAAGCCTTCGAGTGCCGCGGCCGCGGCGAGCGGGCTCGTACCCGCGTCGAGCGCCGCCGCGACGGCGTCGAGCGCGCGGGCCGCGTATTCGCGCAAGCGGTCGATCGTCGTGTCGAGCGTCTTGTCCGCCGCGCGTTCCTTGAGCCCGGCGAGCGCGACGAGCTCGAGCCTGACGCGCTCGATGATCTCGGCGAGCACGCGGAACGCCTCCATCGCCACGCCGCGCGCACGGTACGAGCCGTGCAGCAGGTTTTCGACGTCGGACACCGCCTGCGTCACGGGCGGCGCCTGCGCGCTGTCGTCGTGCGCCCGTGCGCTCGCCGCGAGCTGGCGGCAGAGTTGCGCCAGCGCCGTGCGTTCCGGCCGATAGCGCTGTAGCGGCCACGCCGCGATCGCGAACAGCGTCAGCAGCAGTCCGCCCGAGAAGAACAGAAACGATGGGCCGAGCGCCTCGGCCGGCGTGCTCGGATAGGCTCCGGTCACCACGAGCAGGATCATGCTCGTGAGGCCGATACGGCCGATATCCGGGCCGAGTGCAACCAGGAGGCCGCCCGCGAAGCCCCAGATCAAGGCCGCCAACGTGATCGCGACGTCGTTACCGCCCAGCGTGTAGCCGACGAACGCCGAGACGCCGGCCGCCGCGGCGGCGAACAGCATGCGCGTCATGCGCTGCCGATAGGGCCCCGGCTGATCCGAGAACATCGTGTTGAGCGCACCGACGCTGACGCCGAGGCCGACGCCCAGGTGATCGGTGGCGAGTCCGAGCGCGAGCGGCAGCGTCACGGCGGCGGTGTTGCGCAAGGCCACGGGAATCGGCACGTCGCGCGGTTTTAGCGTGAGCAGCGGAGCGAGCATCTCGCGAATGATAGCGGGCGAGCGTGTGCGCGGGGTGGAATTCGGGCTGCGGATGACGGCGTGTTCGCGCCAACGCACGAGCGGCGCGCCGTACTGAATCCGCGTCGAAGCAAGGTTCAACGCATCGGCACGCGCTCGACCGACGTCAACAGACCGCCTTGCCGCCGGAATACACCCGCCTCGCGAGATGCCCGCCGATCCAATAGCAGAGCTCGGCCGGATGCTCGATGTCCCAGATCACGAAATCGGCCCGCTTGCCGGCTTCGAGCACGCCGCGGTCGGCGAGGCCGAGCGCGCGCGCGGCGTGGATCGTCGCGCCGCGCAGGGCCTCTTCGGGCGTCATGCGGAACAGCGTGCAGGCCATGTTGAGCGCATGGCGCAGCGAGAGCACCGGCGAGGTACCGGGATTCGTGTCGCCGCCGACCGCCATCGGCACCCCGTGCGCACGGAACAGCGCGATCGGCGGCAGCCGCGTTTCGCGCAAAGTATAAAATGCCGCCGGCAGCATGACGGCCGTGGAGCCCGCCGCGGCCATCGCGCGGACGCCGGCTTCGTCGGTGTATTCGAGGTGATCGGCCGAGAGCGCGCCGAACTCGGCGGCGAGGGCGGCGCCGCCGGAATCCGAGAGCTGATCGGCGTGCAGCTTGACGGGCAGGCCGAGCGCGCGCGCCGTTTCGAAGACGCGGCGCGTCTCCGACGGCGTGAACGCGATGTTTTCGCAGAACGCGTCGACGGCATCCGCCAGGCCGGCGTGCGCGATGGCGGGCAGCATGCGCACGCAGATTTCGTCGACGTAGGCGGATTGGCGTCCGGCGAATTCCGGCGGCACCGCATGTGCGCCGAGGAAAGTCGTGCGTGTCGTCACGCCGAGCGCCGGGCCGAGCCGCCTGGCGACGCGCAGCATCTTCGCCTCGTTGTCGGCATCGAGGCCGTAGCCCGACTTGATCTCGATCGTGGTCACGCCGTCGGCGCGCAACGCGCGGGCGCGCGCGAGGCTCGCGGCGAACAGGGCTTCTTCGCTCGCGGCGCGCGTCTGGCGCACGCTCGAGACGATGCCGCCGCCGCTGCGCGCGATCTCTTCGTAGCTCGCGCCATTGAGCCGCTGCTCGAATTCATGCGCGCGATTGCCGGCGAAGACGAGATGCGTATGGCAGTCGATGAGACCCGGTGTGATCCACGCGCCATGAAGCGCTTCGACGCGCGCGGCGAGCGCCTCGGGAGGGCCGGGCAGGCCGATCCGCGGGCCGGCGAAAGTGAGCGTCTCGCCCTTCCAGGCAAGCGCGCCGTCTTCGATCGCGCCATAGCCAGCAGCGCCGGCGCTCAG
>DASRGX010000118.1:0-5829 GCA_035650835.1 Rudaea sp.
CGGCCGAGACCGCCGCGCGGCTGCGCCAGCTCGGCGCGGCGAGCGTGCTGCTCAAGGGCGGTCACGGACGCGGCGCGCAAGTCGTCGACGTGCTGATCGACGCGCAGGGCGTGCGCCGATTCAGCCATCCGCGTCTGCGCTTCGCAGCCCACGGCACAGGCTGCGTGCTCTCGGCGGCGATCGCCGCTGGGCTCGCCAAAGGACGTTCGCGGCGTGCCGCTGTCGCAGACGCCGAACGGTACTTGCAGGGGGCGTTGCGCCGCGCCTATCGCGCCGGTAAAAACGCGGTGCGTGTGATCCCGCAGCAGCTAAGCACAAGTTAACGGCAACAGCGGTATGATCCTCGGCCGTACGTATCCCGCAGCTGGCCCTTCCGGGACAGCCGAAAAACCCAGGAAATCCTATGAAGACGACACTCATCGCGCTCAGTCTCGCCATGGCGAGCGCGACCGCGGCAGCGGACAGCGCCGTACCCCAGGCGCAGCCGCTCGCTCCTTCTCCGGCAGCCAAGAGCGCCGCCGCGAAATCCACGACGCCACAATTGTTCGTGGCGCCGACGATCCACGAAACGCGCGTGACGCGCCGGGCCGACGGCAGCCTCGCCGTGGACTGCGTGCAGAAGCCCAACCCCAAGCTCAACTCGGCGCCCTCCCATGCGCGGTCGCCGCAGGCGGGAGGCGCGGATCGGCCATGAGGATCACGATGCGGCATTTTATACATTGCGCCATCGCCGTGTGCGGCCTCGCGTTCGCGGCCGCCGATGCCGCGGCGGATACGGCCTTGCAGTCGGGCGTCGCGGCGTCGCTGTCGGTGCCGGGTTCGAACTTCGTGCCGAATCTCTACATCGACGTCGACGGCACCGCCAAGGCCCTGACGGTGAACCTGACCGGCAGCGGCGGCGATCTCGACCTGTTCCTGCGCTACGGCTCGCCGTTCCCGGAGCAGAACCCGTCGGTGAGCTATCCGACCGTGACCGAGGATCTGCTCAACCGTTATGCGCACTATCACGCGGTGAGCAGTTCGGCGAACGAGTCGATCGCGGTGTTCCCGTCGAGCCGCGTCCCGCTCAAGGCCGGGCGCTGGTACATCGCCGTGGCGAACTCGTCGGCGACGCCGGCGACGGGCAGCATCACGGCGAAGGCGTCCACGACGGCGCCGCTCGGTTCGATCGTCCTCGATTTCACGCATCCCACCACGGACAGCACCGATCCGAAGAACAGCTGCGATACGGGCTTCTGGACCGACAGCACGCCGGTAACGCCCGTCGGCGGCAATACGGGAACCACGCTCGGCCAGCAGCGCCAGAACGCGCTCAACTACGCCGCGACCCAGCTCACGCAGCAGCTGCAGATCCCCGTGAACATCACGGTGCATGCCTGCGGCGCGCATCTCGGCGGCAGCTCGAGCTCGGCCGTCCTCGCCCACGCCGCGCCGCTCTACTACCTGCTCGACGAACCGGCTTTCCCGCTCAACGCGCTGCCGAAAAAGTATACTTGGTACCCGATCTCGGCGGCCGCGCGCCTCGGCGGCGTCAGCGCCTGCGGACTCGGCGGCGGCGATTGCAACGGCACGGACGGCGACGAGATCGAAGCCACGTTCAACGAGGACATCGGCCAGTCCACGATCATCGGCGGGGAGAATTTCTATCTCGGCTTCGATCCCGACACGAGCCACAACTCGCTCGATTTCGTCACGATCGCCATGCACGAGATGACGCACGGTCTCGGCTTCTTCGGCCTCGTCAATCTGGATTCCGGCCAAGGACCGATCGGCGCCAAGGCCGGGATTTCCAAGAATTCGATCGCGTTCACGAATCTCGATTCGGGCCCGTACGACGACATCTACGACGACAGCGTCGCGATCGTGAACGGCTCGACGTACACGCCGTTCATGGGGTACGAGGTCGACGGCGCCGACGATGCGGCGCGCGCCGCCGCGCTCGTGTCGGGGCCGGTCGTGTCGCAGTCGGGTCAATACAACCCTGGCTCGTCCACGGGCCTGCGCTGGTCCGATCCCGTCGCCGCGAACGCGACCGGGATCAACAATCTATCTGGCCAGCCCGCACCCGACGATTTCCCGAGCCTCTACGCACCGTGCGACAAGAGCTCGACGACGACCTGCTCGACCGAGCCGGGCTCGACGCTCTCGCACACGATCCAAGCCGGCGACATGATGAATGCGTTCTATTCGGGCTACAACCTGCGCTCGATGGGGCTCGCCGTGCCGATGCTCGCGCCCGTGGGCTGGTCCAATGCGGCGGCGGCGTCGCCGACCTACGGGCAACCGATCCCGAGCAA
Organism: Rudaea sp.; assembly: GCA_035650835.1. Taxonomy (GTDB): domain Bacteria; phylum Pseudomonadota; class Gammaproteobacteria; order Xanthomonadales; family Rhodanobacteraceae; genus Rudaea. The sequence goes on from DASRGX010000118.1 coordinate 2,298, forward strand.
TTGGTACGATCGTACGCATTCCGGCCACGGCTTCGATTTCGAGCTGTTCGCGCACGATCCGAACTACGGGCAGGATGTATACTTTTTGCTGTTCTATACTTACAAGTCGGACGGTTCGCCCGAGTGGTACCAGGCGGTCGGCACGATCGTCGACGGCGTGTTCCTGCCGCTGCCGCAAGCGGACGGCAGCACGCTCTACCGGGTCACGTACACGACGACGCCGACGTCGATCACCGGCCTCACGCTCGACACGAGCGTGGCGGGCAGCGTGGTCGTCGACTTCAACCAGGCCTCGCAGTCGCCCGCCTGCCGCAACAGCGACCGCAGCGGCGCTCCGCAGCTCGCCGTGATGAGCTGGAGCATCGGCAGCGACACCGGCGAGTGGTGCATGGAGCCGATCATTCCGCTCGCCTCGCACGCCACGCCGGATTTCAACGGCCATTGGTACGCGCCGAGCGACTCCGGCTGGGGCATGGAGATCATCGACGTGGCCACGACGCCGGCGCCGACGATCGCGATCTACATGTACTACCCCGGTCCCGACAATCAGCCGGTGTGGGCGACGGCGTCGGGCACGCTCGTCAACGATCAGACGACGATGCCGCTGCAGCAGGTCAGCAATGGTTACTGCCGTACCTGCCCGCCGCCGACGCAGTTGACCGGCAGCGCCATCGGCTCGATCACGCTGAAGCTCAACACGCCTGCGCCCGGAGCTACGCCGACCGGCACGGCGACGGTCACGACGAATCTGCCCGGCAACGGCAACTTCGTACGCAACAACATTCCGATTCAGATGCTGTCGGTGCCGACCGGGCAATAGAAGATCCTTCCCCCGCTCGCGGGGGAAGGTGCCGAAGGCGATGGGGGCGAATCCGCGGAAGCGATCAAACCGAGGCAACCGCAGGTCTCCCCTTCAGGCTGCCGCAGCTTCCCCCGCAAGCGGGGGAAGCATTCACTAGGTCAACCGACTGTCTTCACGCGGCCTGCGGCTGCGTCTCGCGCAGGCGCTCGATGAGCGCGTCGGCGAACGAATCCGTGGTGCCGGTGCCGCCCAAGTCCGGCGTCACGCGGTCCTTCGCCGCAAGCGTGGCGCGGATCGCCGCGCGTACGCGTTGCGCATGTTCGTTGAGCCCCATGTGCGCGAGCATCTGGCACGCGGCGAGCAGCAGTGCGCAAGGATTGGCAATGCCCTTGCCGGCGATATCGGGCGCCGAGCCATGCACGGCCTCGAAGATCGCCGCCTCGGTGCCGATGTTCGCGCCGGGCGCCAGACCGAGGCCACCGACGAGTCCCGCGCAAAGATCGGAAATGATGTCGCCGAAGAGGTTCGTCGTGACGATCACGTCGAATTGATGCGGGTTCATGACGAGCTGCATGCAGCAGTTGTCGACAATCATCTCGTTCGCCGTGATCTCCGGATATTGCGCGGCCACTTCGCGCGCGACATTGAGGAACAAACCCGACGTCGTCTTCATGATGTTGGCCTTGTGCACGATCGTGACCTTCTTGCGGCCCGTGCGGCGCGCGAGGTCGAACGCGTAGCGCACGATGCGCTCGGAGCCGCGCCGCGTCACGCGGATCAGCGACTGCGCGGCTTCGCCGTCGGCGGTCAGCGTCTGACCCTCCGAACCGTAGGCGCCTTCGGTATTTTCGCGCACGGTGATGATGTCGATGTTCTCGTAGCGCGCCTTGGTGCCCGGCATCGTGAGCGCCGGACGCACGTTGGCGTAGAGATCGAAGCGCCGGCGCAGCTCGACGTTGAGCGAGGCGAAACCGCCGCCGATCGGCGTCGTGAGCGGGCTCTTGAGCGCGACGCGATGGCGCGCGATTGCCTCGAGCGTGGCTGTCGGCAGCAACTCGCCGCATCGTTCTTTGGCCGCGAGACCGGCCTCGACGAATTCGTAGGTGAGTCCCGCGCCCAGCGCGTCGAGCACGCGCAGGGTCGCTTGCATGATTTCGGGACCGATGCCATCGCCGCGGATCACGGCTACCGTCTTGCTCATGGAAACTGCTACTCCAAAAAATAACGACAAGGAAAGAACCAGACGAATAACGAAGAACTAACGAAAGGAGGAAATAACAACGAAAACGTTATTATCCTGTACACTTCCTCGATCAACAAGGAACCGACGTTGCGATGCAAGTCGTACGCCGCCACCACGCCGTCTTCTTGAGCCTCGCGGGAATCGCGCTTGCGTCCGCGGCGGCCGTGGCGCGGTCGGGCGAAGCGGCGCCGGGATATGCGATCGATGTGCCCGATGCGAGCCGCGCCCAGCCCACCTGGACCCTCGACGTGAGCGGCGAATGGCCCACGGAATGTCCGCCGACGCTCGAAAAAGTGAAGGTCGAGGGGGCCGATTTGCGCATCGACGCGCGCTCCGTGCTCGGGCTTTGCACGCGGCGTCCGTCGGCATTCTCGATCGAGGTGAATCCGGCCGCGGCGACGGAGCAGAGCGCGCTCGCCGCCGGCGTCTACCATGTGAGCTTCTATGCGGCCGACGGCGCCCAGGCCCCGGCGAAACTTCGCGCGTTCGCGCTCGTCGATCGCAGCGACGCAGCGGCGCCGACGATCGCGCCCGAAACCGGGTTTTGGTGGACCAGCGAAACCGATGCGCTCGCGACGAACCGCAGCGTATTCAGCATCGAAATGCAGAATGGCCAGCTCAGCGTCGCATTGCTCGGCTATGACGAAGCCGGCCGGCCCGAATGGTATTTCGGCGCAGCGTCCTACAGCGGCCGCATCGCGCACGTCCCGCTGCTGCGCCTGGAAGGCGGCAACAGTCCGTTCGCGTCGGCAGGCGGCGGCGGTCCGCGCGGCGAAGCCGCACTCACGCTCGACCTGCAATTCACGTCAGCCGCGCACGCGGCTGCATGGTTGAGCCGGTTCGCCGGCAGCGATGACGATGCGGTGCTGCAATTGCGCAGTTTCGAGCTCGTGCGCCTCCCGCTCGCGCAGGTGGCCGACGGCAGTGCGTGGCGCGGCGATTGGGTGTTCGTGAACGATGGCGCCGCGACGCCGCAGAAGCTGCATTTCGACAGCGTGCATGCACTCGATGCCACGAGTTTCGAACTCGACGACGCCGCGAGCGGCGCGCTCGTCGTCTGCCTGCGCGATGCCGCGCATCAGGAAACGCCTCCGGTCTCGTGCGCACTGCGGCTGCCGAACCAAGCCGAATCCATACGCTTCGGCTCCGTCGCCATGGCACGCATGGACGGCACGCGCGCCGACGGCAGCGCCGTGCATCTGCTGCGCGTTTCTCCCTAAGCCGTTACCGATTCCTTGCTCTCGAGCTGATCCAGGAAGTCCACTGCGCGGCGCAGGTGCGGGATCACGATCGAGCCGCCGACGACCAGGCCGACGCTGAAGATCTCGAAGAATTCCTCGCGCGTGACGCCCGCGTTGCGGCACTCCGCCACGTGGTAGCTGATGCAGTCGTCGCAGCGCAAGACGAGCGAAGCGACGAGCCCGAGCATTTCTTTGGTCTTGGCCGGCAGCGCGCCGTCTTTGTAGGTTTGCGTATCGAGCGCGAAG
>DASRGX010000119.1:0-8292 GCA_035650835.1 Rudaea sp.
TCGCGCGCATCGACCCGGATCACGTGCACGCCCATGTGCTCGGCCATCGTGGCCATGACTTGGTCGCCTTCCTTGTAGCGCAACAGGCCCGTATCGACGAAGACGCAGACGAGCTGATCGCCGATCGCGCGCTCGAGCAGCGCCGCGACGACCGAGGAATCCACGCCGCCCGAAAGGCCCAGCAGCACGCGATCCTTGCCGACCTGGGCGCGCACGCGCGACACCGCGTCCTCGATGATCTGGGCCGGCGTCCACAACGTCGCGCAACCGCACAGATCGACGACGAAGCGCCGCAGGATCTCGGTGCCGCGCGCCGTGTGCGTGACTTCGGGATGGAACTGCACGCCGTACCAGCGGCGCGCTTCGTCGGCCATCGCGGCGATCGGCAGGTCGCCCGTCGACGCGACCGCCACGAAGCCCGGCGGCATCTTCGTGACCCGATCGCCGTGGGACATCCAGACATCCAAACCCGACGGCGGCGCGCTGATCAGCGAGCGCGTATCGGCAGGAGCTTCCTGCTGGCCCATCCAGCTTTCGCCTTCGCCGTAATGCGGCATCGCGAGCTTTTCGGCGAGCCCTTCCCAGAGCGCGCAATTGCCCGTGAGGGTGAGGCGCGCATGGCCGAATTCGCGTGTGTGGCCGCCCTCCGTGGCGCCGCCGAGCTGGGCCGCCATCGTCTGCATGCCGTAGCAGATGCCGAGGATCGGCACGCCGCTCTCGTACACGACGTGCGGCGCTCGCGGCGAATTCGCTTCGGTGGTCGATTCGGGGCCGCCCGACAGAATGATGCCTTTCGGCGCGAAGCGCGCGATCTCGGCAGGCTCGTGATCCCAGGCCCAGATCTCGCAGTAGACGCCGATCTCGCGGATGCGCCGCGCGATGAGCTGCGTGTACTGCGCACCGAAATCGAGGATGAGGATCTTGTCGCGGTGGATGTTGCCGGGGTTGGCGATTGGCGATTCGAGATTGGACGAGGTGCGCGCAAGGTCGGTTGCCAAATTGTGCATTTTCATCTCCAACTCAGAGCCGCACGCCTACCAATCTCGAATCCCCGATCCCGCTTCTAGTCCAACCGGTAATTCGGCGCTTCCTTCGTGATCGCCACATCGTGCACGTGCGATTCGCGGATGCCGGCGCTCGTCACGCGGACGAACTGCGGCTTGCTGCGCATGTCTTCGATCGTCGCGCAACCGACGTAGCCCATCGCCGCACGCAGCCCGCCGACGAGCTGGTGGATGATGCTGCGCAGCGGTCCACGGTAAGGCACGCGGCCCTCGATGCCTTCGGGCACGAGCTTGTCGGCCTCGGCTTCGTCTTGGAAATAGCGGTCCTTCGAGCCCTGTTGCATCGCGCCGAGCGAGCCCATGCCGCGATAGCTCTTATATGAGCGCCCTTGATAGAGCTCGACTTCGCCCGGCGCTTCTTCGGTTCCGGCGAACATGCCGCCGATCATCACGCAATGCGCACCGGCGGCGAGCGCCTTGGCGATGTCGCCCGAATAGCGGATGCCGCCGTCGGCGATCAGGCACACGTTGCTGCCGTGCAAGGCTTCGGCGACCATGCTGACGGCCGAGATCTGCGGCACGCCGACACCGGCGACGATGCGCGTCGTGCAAATCGACCCCGGACCGACGCCGACCTTGACCGCGTCGACGCCCGCATCGGCGAGCGCTTTCGCTGCATCGCCCGTGACGACGTTTCCGCCGATGAGCTGCATGTGCGGAAAATTCCTGCGCACCCAGGCCACGCGTTCGAGAACGCCGCGCGAATGGCCGTGCGCGGTATCGACGACGATGACGTCGACGCCCGCATCGACGAGTGCACCGACGCGCTCCTCGGTGTCGCCGCCGACGCCGACCGCCGCGCCGACACGCAGACGCTCATGCGCATCCTTGGCGGCGTTCGGGTTGTCGCGCGCTTTCTGGATGTCCTTGACCGTGATCAGCCCGCGCAACTGGAACGCGTCGTTGACGACGAGCACCTTCTCGATGCGGTGCTTGTGCAGGAGACGCAGCACTTCGTCTTCGGCGGCGCCTTCCTTGACCGTGACGAGCTTGTCCTTGCGCGTCATGATGTTGCGGACGGGGTCTTCGGGTTTTTTCTCGAAGCGCAGATCGCGGCTCGTGACGATGCCGACGAGCTCTTCGTTGTCGACGACCGGCACGCCCGAGATGTTGTGCGCGCGCACGAGCTGCATGACCTCGCCGATCGACGTGTTCGGCGCCACGGTGATCGGATCGCGGATCACGCCGGCCTCGAATTTCTTGACCACGCGCACTTCGGCGGCCTGACGCGCGATCGGCATGTTCTTGTGGATGATGCCGACGCCGCCGCATTGCGCCATCGTGATGGCGAGGCGCGCTTCGGTGACGGTGTCCATCGCCGCCGAGAGCACGGGGATGTTGAGCTGGATTGCGCGCGTGAGCCGCGTCGCAAGACTTACATCGCGCGGCAAGATGTCCGAACGTGCGGGGACGAGCGAAACGTCGTCGAAGGTGAGCGCTTCGGTGAGAATGCGCATGACACTCCTCGGCTGGTAAATCCTGCAATTATAGCGCGCGATGCGCGCGCGCGCCACATCGGCTCGCGTCCTGACTTCAAGCAGGGCTTCCGCTCGTCCTGACTTTTACAGAAGAGCTTCCGCTCGTCCTGCGGCCGAGCGGGTAACTTCTTTGCCTCGCGCAAAGAAGTCACCAAGAAACGCGTGCAAGCGGCCGCGAGGCGAAAACCGTACGGGATGACAGTCGTAGACGGTCACCATTCGCTCGGCCGTCGATACCGCTCCAACGCTGCGCCATTGAGGTGCTACGAGTTCACATGTCCACGTTCTGCTTCTACGTGCCTGGATAGGACCTCAAGGATTTCGTCTTGGAGCGGTATCGACGGCCGAAGCGACTTGTGGATGCGATCAGCGTTTCATCCCGTACGGATCTTAGCCCCGACGCCGCTCAAACGTGTTTCTTGGTGACTTCTTTGCACGAGCAAAGAAGTTACCCGCTCGGCCGCAGGACGAGCGGAAGCTCTTTCTCAAAAGTCAGAACGCGAAAAACTCGTCCGACAATTTATACAAAAGATAAAAGTGGATTCGCGCTAGCGCGCGAGCCAGAGCGACAACCCGGGCCAATACGTCACGATCAACACCGCGACCATCAGAATGGCGTAGAACGGCAGGCATGCGCGAATGATCGACACGGCCGGTGTGCGGAAGCGCGCGCTTGCGATGAAGATGTTCATGCCGGCCGGCGGCAGGAAGATGCCGATCTGCAGATTTGCGAGGAAGATGATGCCCAGGTGCACCGGGTCGACGTCGTAGTGCATGGCCACGGGCAAGATCAGCGGCACGAGAATGATGATCGCCGGAAAACCTTCGAGCAGCATGCCGAACACGAGCAGGAATGCGTTGAGCACGAGCAAGAATGCGAGCTTGCTGCTGATGCCGGCCTGCAACGCCGCGAACAGGCGCTCCGGCACGTCGGCATCGATGAGCCAATTCGTGAGCGCGAGCGAACAGCCGAGCACGATGAGAATCGCGCCGACCAGCAGCATCGCTTCGCGGATCACGCGCGGCAGCTCGCCGAGCTTGATCTCGCGCCGGATCAGCACGGTCACGACGAGCACGTAGAGCGCCGTCGCGGCGGCCGCTTCCGAGGCGGCGAGCTTGCCCGAGTAGATGCCGGCGAGCACGACGAACGGCAGCGGCAGTTCCCAGGCGGCGTCTTTGACCGCCGCCCACACTTCCGCTGCGCTCGTCGGCGGTGGCTTTGGCAAGCCGCGCACGTGCCAGGCGCTGTAGAGCGACATGAGCACGATCATGAGCAGACACGGCAGGAGCCCCGCTTTGAACAGCGCGTCGATGCTGACGGGCGGCGTCGTATGGAACTGCTGTGCGACGACGCCGTAGAGGATCAGCGGCATCGACGGGACGAGCAGGAGCCCCAAGCTGCCCGACGAAGTGAGCAGCCCGAGCGAAAAACGTTCGGGATACTGCGCATGACGCAGCGCCGGATAGAGCACCGCGCCGAGCGCCACGAGCGTGACCCCGGTCGCGCCGGTGAACGCCGTGAACAGCGTGCACGCACACACGGAGACGATGGCGAGCCCGCCCGGCAGCCAGCCGAACAATGCGTTCGTCAGGCGCACGAGCCGGCGGGGCGCCTGGCTTTCGGCGAGCAGGTAACCGGCCAGGGTGAACAGTGGAATCGCGATGAGCGCCGGCATGTCGGCAAGCCGGTAGAACTCGATCGCCACCGCCGTGCCCGGCTGTCCGGAAAGGGCGAAACCGATCAGCGCGATCGCCGCGATCAGCGCGAAAAGCGGCGCACCGAGCGCGGCGAGCAGCACGAGCGCTCCGGCGACGAGCCAGATCACTTGGGCGCCCTGCCGGGGTCGTGGAGCAACGCAGGCGCATGGGCCGGCGGCAGGAACGCGTGCAGCGCGAAACGCAGCGCCATGAGGCCGAACCCGAGCGGGAGAATGCTTTCCGGCAGCCACGGCGGCACGACCGTCGCCGCGCCCACTTGCGCATGCTCGGCCAGGTCGATGCTCACGAGGCCAAGCCCGTACCACGCCATCGCCGCCGAGATCGCCGCGGCAAAGCCGAGCGTGAGCACGCGTGCAGCGCGCTGCGCACGCAAGGACAGGAATCGCTGCAGCACATCGAGCGCGATGTGCTTGTCGTCGCGCACGGCGGCCAAAGCGCCGAGCATGCCCGTCCAGAGCACGAGCGTGCGCAGGAACGGATCGGCCCACGACAAGCCCGTATCGAACAAATTGCGCAACAGGATCTGGCCGCCCGCGAGCGCGACGAGCACGAGCACGAGCGTCGCGAGCAGCCAATCCTCGATGCGCGATAGCCAGCGTGCGCCGCGCGCGAACGCCTCGTTCACTTGCCCGGTCCGCGCGCCGCGGCGAGCGCCTTGTCGAGCGCCGCCGCCATTTCCGCACTCACGTCGCCGGCGGCGATGAGATTCTTTCGCGCAGTCGCGCCGATCGCCTCCCAGGATTTGGTCTCCTCGGCATTCGGCGCAAAGATCGCCACGCCCTGTTTCTCGAGCGCCCCGCGCGCCTGCGCGTTGTCGTCGCGGTTGATTTTCTCGAGTCGCGCGAACGCGGCGCCGAGTTCGTCGGCGACCGTCTTCTGGTCGTCGGGCGACAGCGTATCGAAGACCTTCTTGTCGACGACGAGGATGCCGACCACGTACGTGAGCGGCAGATCGACCATGTGCTTGATCTTCGTGTGCCACTGGAACGCGATCGCACCGGCGGGCGTGTTCTCCGCCGTGTCGATGAGGCCGGTTTGCAGGCTCGTGTAGACGTCGGCGAGCGGCAGCGGGATCGGCGTGACGCCGCCGGCCTTGAAGCCGGCCTCGGCGACGCTGTCGCCCTGGGGCACCCACACCTTCGCCGCCTTGAGATCGTCCTGGGTCTTGATGTCCTTGACGCTCATGAGGTACGCGAAGCCGCCGCCCGAAATGCCGAGCGCTTCGAACCCGGCCTGCTCGAAGCTCTTCTTGAGCGCGGGATCGAGCGCGGCGCGCACCTTGTCGACCTCGTCCTGCGTCTTGAACAGGAACGGCAGGCTGTAGATCTGCGCGTCCTTGTCGATGGCCGACAGCTCGCCGCCCGTGAACGCGCCACCCTGCAGCTGGCCGATCTTGATCTTGCGCAGCACCGCGGGCTCGTCGCCCATCACGCCGCCCGGGTAGTACTTGATCTCGACGCGATCCTCGGTGCGCTTCTTGACCGCTTCGGCACCCGCGCGCATTTCGCGCATCCACGCCGTGCCGTCGGGCGCCACCGTGGCGATCTTGATCGTCGTCGCTGCCTGAGCCGCGGGTGCCGCGATCAGTGCCAGTGCGAAAAACAGTGCTTTTTTCATAAGTGGACTTCTATACAATCAAAAGTAGTCTTTGCCGGATTCGAGCAGCGCCTTGGCCTTCTTCTTGGCCAGCATGTTGATGAGCGTCAGGCGCGGCGCGACCGGGTCGGCCGCGAGCGCGTCGTTCAACAGCTTGTCGTGCAAGGCTTGGTCGAACACAAGCCGCGCATAGAACTGCGCGTAGAGTACGCGCACCATCTGGTTGTGGCCGCTCGAGAGCTCGAGCGCCTTATCGAAATACGCCCTGCCCTGCTCGGGCTTGCCGCCGAGAGATGCGGGACGGATCGAGTTGACCACGCCGAGATAAAGATACGCTCCGCCGTCGTCGTAATGCGGATCGATGGTGACGACGCGCAGCAGCATCGCCTCGAGCTTCGGCAGATCGGCGATCGCGTTCCAGTCGCCGGTGTTGACTTGGATGCGCCCGGCCCATGCCGATGCGAAGCCGTAGAGTGCGGCGACGTTCTTCGGGCTCGATGTGGCGAGCACCTCGCTGAAACGATCGAACGGCGCATCGAGTGCCGTGCAGAGATTCTTGTCGGTGAGGCACAAGGCGCGCTTGGCGTAATCGTACGCGCGGTTCGCGAGCCGCTGCGCGCGTTCGGGATCCTCGACGAAACCGCCGGCGTAGGCGCCATAGAGTTTCGCGCCCGCGAGCAGGATGTCGGCGTTCTCCGCATCGCCGACGATCATGCCGTCGATGAGCAGCAGATACGCCGGGACGCCGTCGCGGGCCGTGCCGATGTCGTCCTGATCGAGGATCGCCGTCGTCAGGTTTTCGGAGAACTGGTGCGAGGCCTTGCGCACGACGCTCCCGCAAGCGGCCAGCGTGCAGGCAGCAGCGAGCAGCAGGAAGCGGATTCGGCGGGAATTCGGCATGGGCGGCGACCCTGGGATCAGGGCGCGAATGGTAGCGCAGCGACGAGCCGATTCGCAGCGGCACCGCGCCGCCGTTGTGCGCGATTCAGCATCGCTCGGCCGCTTCGAGCGTGTTCTGCATGAGCGTGGCGACGGTCATCGGCCCCACGCCGCCCGGCACGGGCGTGATCCAGGACGCGCGCTCGGCAGCGGCGGCGAATTCGACATCGCCCGCGAGCGAGCCGTCGCCGAGGCGATTGATGCCGACATCCACGACCACCGCGCCAGGCTTGATCCAGGCCCCTTTGACGAGGCCGGGCCGGCCGACGGCGACGACGACGAGGTCGCCGCGCGAAACGACTTCGGGCAGATCGCGTGTGAATTTGTGGCAACAAATCGTCGTGCAACCGGCGAGCAGCAGCTCGAACGCGAGCGGCCGCCCGACGTGGTTCGAGACGCCCACGACGACGGCGTCCTGCCCGCGCACGGGCTTGTCGGTGTGCGCGAGCAACGTCATCACGCCGCGCGACGTGCAGGGCCTCAATCCGCGCTGGCGCAGCGCCAGCCTGCCGATGTTCTCGGGATGGAAGCCATCGACGTCCTTGCCCGGATCGATGCGGTTGACGATCGCGTTCGCGTCGATGTGCCGCGGCAGCGGCAACTGCACGAGAATACCGTGGATCTCGGCATCGGCATTGAGGCGATCGATGAGCGCGACGAGCTCGGCTTGCGTCGTTTCCGCGGGCAGATCGAAATCGCGCGAGCGGTAGCCGACGTGCTTGCACGCGCGCCGCTTGTTGCGCACGTAGACGGCGGAAGCGGGATCGTTGCCGACGAGGACGACGGCGAGCCCGGGCCTCCCCTTTCCCTGCGCAACGCGCAGCGCGACACGCTCGCGCAGCTCGTCGAGCAGTTCGTCGGCGATGCGTTTGCCGTCGAGGATCCTGGCGGTCATTCGGGAAGCGTCTGGAAGAAGGCTCGCATTATCGCGGTTTGGAGCCGCCCGCTCAAACCTCGACGGCACTACACTTACGTTCTTTCAGGGAGCTGTATGTCATGACCGCCACGACTACCGAACTCGAAGCCGCCGCATTCCGGCGCCTGCTCGCCCACCTCAACACCAAGCGCCCCGATGTGCAGAACATCGACCTCATGATCCTCGCCGGCTTCTGCCGCAACTGTCTCGCCGACTGGTACCGCGAAGCGGCCGCCGAACGCGGTGTGGCCATGAGCAAGGACGAGGCGCGCGAGCACGTCTATGGCGAACCGTTCGCACAATGGAAAGCCAAGCATCAGCGGGAGGCCACGGCGGAGCAGCTCGCGGCCTTCGAAGCAGCGCAGGCGAAAAAACGGGACTAAGGAACCTAGAAGCCGAACACCGAATATCCCGAATCACCCGTCCGCGCTCGCGCATGCCTGCGCGAGGTCTTCGTAGCCCGTGAACGTCGCGCGGGCGCCGCAGCCCGGGCACTCGGGATCGCGCGGCAGGCGCAATTCGCGGAAGCTGCCGGCGAGCGCGTCGTAACAGAGCAGCCGGCCGACCAAGGGCGTGCCGA
>DASRGX010000120.1:0-3176 GCA_035650835.1 Rudaea sp.
GTCCGACCAGTGGAACTACAACGCGGCTGGCACGGCGATCAGCCTGGTCAGCGGCAACTTCACCGCCAACGATATCTACGAATTCTCGTATACCGCGAGGGATCCGTGGGTGGCGGGGCTTGGCTTCGCCGCGGTGCGCGACTGGAACTCGTTCATTCGCTATGAGGCGGCCGATGATTCCGGGACGGCGAATCCGCTGGCGAACTACATCACGCGCATCTATACCGAGATCTCCTCGCAGCCGGGCCGTCTGCTCAACGACTTCCGTCATCTCGGCTTCAACGAGGATGAGCGCGGCCGGAAGGTGTTCGACGGTCACATGCAGTGGATCGCCGCGGGCAGCGGCATCGGCATGAACTACCGCTTCTCGCAGTCGGGCAGAACGGAGCGCAATCGGCAGGATCATCTCTACGCCGAGAACCTCTTCCCGTTCGCCAACGTGCCGACGACCGATCCGTTCACCGGCAAGACGGACAGCCGCTACGCGAAATGCGAACAGACGGGCACCTGTCCGCTGGGCGTCGAAATCTACTCGGCAAATGAGTACTGGGTGAAATCGGCTTCGCTGCTGCACACCGCCCCGGACGGCAGCCGCGACCTTCCCGACTCGCCGTACAGCCGGGACTACTTCATCTCGAGCCACATGCATGGCAGCTCGGGATTCCCGCCGAATCAAGGTAGCTGCCAGCAGCTCACGAATCCGTTGAACTCTGCGCCGATACAGCGCGCGCTGTTCCTGGCGCTGGACAAGTGGGCGACGACCGGCACGCCAGCACCGGCGACGCGAGTGCCGAAGCTTTCTGACGGCACGCTCGTCCTGCCCGCGAACACAGGTTTTCCGACGAACATCCCGGACAAGCTTGGCGCGAGTCCGACCGGCATGGTGACCTACACCGGTCTCAAGTCAACGCGCTATCGCTTCGACTATGGCGCGGGCTTCTACGACACGGGAATTCCTAGCATTTTCCCCCCGGTAATCCACGCGGACTCTTCGGGCAATCTCCTCTATCAGTTCGACCCCGCGACGCCGATCGTCTCGGTGAACGGTCCGGTGTATCCGAGCTTCGTACCAAAGACTGACAGCGACGGCAATGACATCGCCGGCGTCCGACTGCCGGACGTTACGGTACCGCTGGCGACCTATACCGGCTGGGCGCTGCGCCGAGCGCCGCAGACGAACGATGGCTGCGAGGGTTCCGGGCAGTTCATTCCGTTCGCCGCCGACACCGGGACGCGCGGCGCCGATCCGCGCCCGTCGATCGGGGAGCGCTACGCGAGCTTCCAGGACTACGACAGCAAGATCGTCGCTGCGATCGACGCGATGGTCAGCGATCGGCTGATGCTGTGCGAAGACGCGACAAGCGAACGCGCGCGGCTGCGTGACCGGTGGGTTGCACTCGCTCCGGCGAACAAGCCGGCGTCACCGTTATCGCCGCACTCGTTCCCGCTCGCGAGCATCAAGAGTGTCACCACCTCGCCAAGTAGCCTGTGGCCGCCCAACGGCAAGATGACTGCGGTTTCCGTGCAGGCGGCGCCAGCCGACAACTGCAACGCGTCGTGCCGCATCGTGCAGATCAGCGGGACCGACGGCGCCACCTCTGCCGACTGGCAAATCACCGGCGATCTGACTGCCGCGCTGCGAGCCGACCGCTCGGGCAAGGCGAAGAACGGCCGGACCTACACGCTCACGCTCAACTGCTCGGACGACGCGGGCATGAGCACGAACAAGACGGTTGACGTAACAGTGCCGCACGACCAGGGCAACTGAACCAAGGGAGAAACATGAACACGCCACGTTTTACAAAAGTTGCAGTCGCGCTCGCCGTCGCAGGCGCTTTCGCCGCACCGCAGGCCGACGCGCGGGTCACACGAATCATCATCGATGCCGGGCCGACGCCGTTGGCTGGCGATGCGAACTACGAAACGCTTACCGGACGCGCCTTTGGTGAGCTCGATCCGAACGACTCGCACAACGCTGTCATCACCGACGTGCAGGCGGCGGCCGGGCTGCCAAACTCTAATGGCAAGGCGCAGTACATCGCTAGCTTCTTCATCGTCAAACCGAAGGCCGGCGTGGCGACGAGCGGGCTCTTATGGCACGACGTGCCGAACCGCGGCGGGCGCATCACCATCACGAGCGACCTGCGCGCCCAGGGCGACATCGGCATCTCGAGCGGCTGGCAGGGCGACAACGCCGGCGCCACCGTCGTTCCTGCGAACGCTTCGTCGCTTACGCCGGTCACCCCGAGTACTAACGAGTGGGTGAAGACGCCCAAGCTTGTCGGCACGACCGGCCTGATCATGGGCCGGATCGTCAACCGCACTAGCACAGGTGCGCAGCCCGGACAGCCGTTGAACGTCATGGGGAACCCGATCCCGTACTTCCCGGCAGACGACCAGTCGCAGGCTAGCCTGACCGTCCATCTGAAGGAAACGGTGAATGGCGTCATCACGCCGGGCGAAACGATCCCGAACAGCGACTGGAAGTTCTGCAACGCCGGCCAAACGTACGCCACGGCAACGACACCGACGAGCCTGCCGGTTAACCTCTGTCTGAAGAATGGCTTCGACGGCAGCAAGCTGTACCAGCTCGTGTACAACGCGAAAGATCCGTACGTTCTTGGCGCTGGTACCGCCGCTTTCCGCGACGTCGGCTCCTTCTTCAGGTATGCGAGCGCGGACGATTTCGGTACACCGAACCCGATTGCTGGCAAGGTAAACAAGGAAATCATCCGAGGGTCGTCGCAGTCCGGGAACTTCACGCGCCATCTGATCTTCCTCGGAATGAACGAGGACGAGTCAGGGCGCATCGTGCACGACGGCGCCTGGCCGCTGATCGCCGGACGGCGCGTGGCGAACAACTCGCGCTGGGGCATGCCCGACGGCGTGCTCGAGCTATACCAGATGGGCAGCGAAGGGCCGCAATGGTGGCACAGCTTCCCGGACAAGGTGCGCGACATTCATCCGGGCGGGATTCTTGATCGCTGCAAGATCACCAACACCTGTCCGAAGATCGTCGAGACCTTCGGCGGCGCGGAGGTGTTCGCGCTCAAGATGACGCCTTCGTGGGTAGGCACCGATCCGAAGAACGACATCCCGCTGCCGCAGAACGTGCGCCGTTACTACCTACCGAGTTCGACGCACGGCGGCGGTAATGGGGCCATGACTGAGAGTCC
>DASRGX010000121.1:0-23484 GCA_035650835.1 Rudaea sp.
AAGACCTCGCGTTCGGCATCGAGACCGGACCGCAGCTGCCGACCGCGGCGCACGCGCTCGGCATCGGTAAACCGGCATGGCTTTTCAACGGCATCGTGAGCGCGAACGTCGGTTCCGTGCACGTCGATCTCAATGCGGGAGGCGTGCGCTACACCGCGCGCGTGCCCGGCGCGTCCGCGTGGCGCAATGCCTGGGCGGGGGCCGCCTCGTGGCCGCTCGGCGCCGATTGGGGCGCTGCCGTCGAGCTGTCGGGCGACGCGCGCCGGGGCGTCGATCATGGTCATCAGGCGCTCATCGCGCTCAACTACAATGCCTCGCCGCATCTGGTCTTCGATGCCGGCGTCGCGCGCGGGCTCGATCGCGGCGGCCACGACGCGAGCCTGTTCGCCGGCGCGACGTTCCTGCTCGCCGATTTTCACCACCGCTGAACCCTCAGGATCAACACCGATGCTTTCGATCGAACAACGGATTGCCGAAGAAATCGCCGCCAAACCCGCCCAGGTGCAAGCGGCCGTGGAATTGCTCGACGGCGGTGCCACGGTGCCGTTCATCGCGCGTTACCGCAAGGAAGCCACGGGTGGGCTCGACGACACGCAACTGCGCCTGCTCGAGGAGCGACTGCGTTATTTGCGCGAACTCGAGGAGCGCCGCGAAGCCGTGCTCGCGAGCATCGCCGAACAGGGCAAGCTCGACGATGCGCTGAAGGCGCAGATTCTCGAAGCCGACACCAAGGCCAGGCTCGAGGACCTCTACCTTCCCTACAAGCCCAAGCGCCGCACGAAGGCGCAGATCGCGCGCGAAGCGGGCCTGCAGGGCCTCGCCGACGCGTTGCGCGCCGATCCGATGCAGCTACCCGACGCGTTGGCCGCTCACTATGTCGATGCGGCGAAGAACGTGGCCGACGTCAAGGCGGCGCTCGACGGCGCACGCGCGATCGTGCTCGAGGAATTCTCCGAAGATGCCGCGCTCGTCGGCGAGCTCCGCGAATGGCTGTGGCAACGCGGCCACATCCGCGCGACGGTCGTCGAGGGCAAGCAGCAGGAAGGCGCGAAATACAGCGACTATTTCGATTACGACGAGGCGATCCGCAACACGCCCTCGCATCGCATGCTGGCGCTCTTTCGCGCGCGCAACGAAGGCATTCTCGACCTCACGCTCGAGCCCGGCATTCCGCCCGAGGCCGGTCACACGGAAGCCGAGGGCCGCATCGCGCTCCGTTTCGGCATCGCGATGCGCGGCCGCGCGGCCGATGCCTGGCTCATCGAATGCTGCCGCCAGACTTGGCGTATAAAATTACACTTACAGCTCACGCTCGACTTGTTCGGCCGCGCGCGCGAGGCCGCCGAAGACGAGGCAATCCGCATCTTCGGCGCGAATCTCAAGGACCTCATGCTTGCCGCGCCGGCCGGCGCGAAGGTCGTCATGGGGCTCGACCCCGGCATCCGCACCGGCGTCAAGGTGGCCGTCGTCGACGCCACGGGCAAGCTGCTCGTCACCCACACGATCTACCCGCACGAGCCGAAGAACCAGTGGGATGCATCGATCGCGCAACTCGCCGCGGCATGCCGGCACTACGCCGTCGATCTCGTCGCGATCGGCAACGGCACCGCCTCGCGCGAGACCGACAAGCTCGTCGGTGAGCTCATGCGCAAGCATCCCGAGCTCAAGCTCGCCAAAGTCGTCGTGAGCGAAGCGGGCGCTTCGGTGTACTCGGCCTCGGAAGCCGCGGCGAAGGAATTCCCGGACCTCGACGTGTCGCTGCGCGGTGCCGTCTCGATCGCGCGACGCCTGCAGGACCCGCTCGCCGAGCTCGTGAAGATCGAGCCGAAGGCGATCGGCGTCGGCCAGTACCAGCATGACGTCAATCAGGTGAAGCTCGCGCGCGCTCTCGACGCCGTCGTCGAGGATTGCGTCAACGGCGTCGGCGTCGACGCGAACACCGCCTCGGCTTCGCTGCTGGCGCGCGTCGCCGGGCTTTCGCCGTCGGTGGCCGAGAACGTCATCAAGTTCCGCAACGTGAATGGCGCGTTTCGCTCGCGCGAAGAGCTGCGCAAAGTGCCCAGGCTCGGCGACAAGGCCTTCGAACAATGCGCCGGCTTCCTGCGCATCGCACATGGCGACAATCCGCTCGACGCAAGCGCCGTGCATCCCGAGGCCTATCCCGTGGTCGAGCGCATCATCGCCCAGTGCGGGCGCGAGGTGAAGTCGCTGATCGGTGACACGGCGTTCCTGCGGACGCTCAAGCCCGACACGTTCACGGACGAGAAATTCGGCGTGCCCACCGTGCGCGACATCCTGCGCGAGCTCGAAAAGCCCGGTCGCGATCCACGCCCCGAATTCACGATGCCCACGTTCAGCGAGGGCGTGCAGGATCTCGCCGATCTCAGGCCCGGCATGGTGCTCGAAGGCCGCGTGTCGAACGTCGCTGCATTCGGTGCCTTCGTCGACATTGGCGTGCACCAGGACGGGCTCGTGCACGTGTCGGCGCTGTCGCACAAGTTCGTCAAGGACCCGCGCGATGTCGTGAAGGCCGGCGACATCGTGAAAGTGAAGGTGCTCGAGGTCGATCTGGCGCGCAATCGCGTTGCGCTGACGATGCGCCTCGACGAAGCTGCGGCGCCGGCGCCGCGCGGACGCGGCGAGCCGCCGCCGAAACCGGCCGCGCGGCCGCAGAACAAGCCGAAACCGAATCCGGCGCCCGGCAACAACGCACTCGCCGAGGCGTTCGCGCGCGCACGCCGAAGCTGAGATCGCGGATTCGGGATTCGGAGCCGGGTTTCGGGATTTGAAGCCGCGGGGATTGCAACTCAGGGACGGGATTCGAATGGCCGAATCCCGAATCCCGAATCCCGACTCTCCAATCCCCGCGTTGCTTACTTCTTCGGCGCGTTCGCCTGCGCCGTATTGAAGGCCTGCTGCGCGTGTGCGTAGGCGTTTTTCGCTTCTTCGGCCGACACGTCGCTGAGCTGGCCGTTGGCGAGGCGATCCTTGAGCACGAGCTGACCGTTTTCGTCCCAACCGATGCGGCTCGTCGCATACGGATGGCTCGAGCCGTTCGCGGATTCTTCCCTGACGACGACCCACGGTTTGTCGTTCTGATAGGCCATCTTCATCGTGATGCGACCCTTGTCGTTGTCGAGATCGGTGATCTCGCGCACGACTTTGACCTTGCCGTTCGACAGGAACGCGTCCCAGGCCGTCGACGAGGTTTCGCCCATCGAGCTGCCGCTGATCTGCTTCATCGTGCCGATCTGGGCGTACGCCTTCTTGTACTCGTCGAACATCTTTTCGGCGGGAGTGGGCTCGGGCGCGACGATGATCTGCACGTTCGACGTGTGCTTGGGATCGGTCAGCACGGGGCTCTGCAGCGCAGGCAGATAGCGGCGCTCGCCGTCGGTGAGCACGGCATCCACCGCGTAGATGCGCTTCGGGTCGACCTGCTTGGGATCGATCGGCAGCGTGAACTGGATCGGCGGGCGGCTCGCGTTCGGAATCGAGGTTTGGGCGAGCGGCGTCGCGGGCTGGGCGACATCGATGACGCGCAGATCGACGCGCGCGGCGTTGCTGAGCTCGCGGGGCTCGCGCAGCATCACGGTGCCCGTGACGCTCGTCGGGATTTGCGGTCCTTGCGGCGCCGCCGGCGGGGGCGAACTGTTGCAGCCCGCGAGCAGCGCAAGCGTCGCCAGGGCGAGGAAACTCGAAATACGCATGAAGGAATTCTCCAAGATTCGGTGCGTGCCGCCGGCCGGGCGGCGCCAGCGTGATTCGGCCGGCCGGGCCTGTCGCAGGCGCGGCAAAACCTCCGGCGCGGCCTATTCTACCGGCAAGTTGCGTGCCTGCATATACGATTAATTTCGTAGGCTGCGGTCCGTTTCGTCGCAGTGCAGCATCGGAACCCCCTGGCGAGCCGAGGTGTCCGGAAATTGACAGCAAAATAAAAATTTCGTTATGTTGCGCGCGCTGAGGGGCACGTCACACTGTCGTTCAGGAAAAATTCGCGGCAGGGAAGCATTCACCGCTCGTACTCTTCCCAAGTGCATGGCGGCCGCGGAAGCGGGAAGGGTTCCGCACGATCGGTTAGCGTTGCGTTGTGCCTCATGGGTCTCGTCGTTTGCGTGGGCAGCGACGGTTGGTTCCACCCTCGTGGGAGAAATACATGAAACAACAGGTGCTGGTGTCCTCCATCTTAGTGGGCCTTGCGGCGACGCTTTGGCTCAACCCCGCGCGCGCGCAGAACGCCGCCGACGCGACGGATACGAAAAAAGATACGCAGAAGCTCGAAACCGTACAGGTTACGGGCTCGCTGATTCCGCAGGCGCAGATCGAAACGGCCTCGCCGGTCATCACGATCACGACGCAGCAGCTCACGCGACAAGGCTTCGGCACCGTTTACGACGCACTGCGCGCCGCTCCGGTGGCGACGGGTGCGGTGCAGGACAACCAGTTCACGGGCGGCTTCACGCCCGGCGCCGAGACGATCAGTCTCCTCGGCCTCGACCCCGGCTTCACGCTCTACCTGATCAACGGTCATCCGCTTGCGGATTACCCGCTGCTCTACAACGGCGCGAGCAACTTCGTCGACCTCTCGGACATCCCGGTCGGCATGGTCGATCACATCGACATCCTGCCCGGCAACCAGTCGTCGATTTACGGCTCGAGCGCGATCGCGGGCGTCATCAACATCATCCTCAAGGACAAGATCGACGGCTACGAGCTCAACCTGCGCGCCGGCGGCTACTCGGGTGGCGGCGGCAACAACCAGCGCCTGGAGTTCCTCGGTGGCCAGACCTTCGGCAACCTCGACGTGACCTTCGGCCTCCAGCTCGGCAACCAGCAGCCGATCTGGGGCTACGACCGCGACCTCACGAAGTCGACGCTCGCCAACCCGAACCCGGCGCTGCGCTACGGCTCGCGTACGTTCCTCTACGAATATCTCGATCTCAGCAACGGCAGCGCGCATTACTATGATCCGGGTGCCAGCACCTGCACCGGCATTTCGAATCTGTACGGCGGCACGACGGATTATGAGTTCCGCCCGGGTCGAGGCAACTACTGCGGCAGCAAGTACACAGCGGGCTATTCGACGATCCTCAATACCGATCGCTCGGGCACCGGCTACCTCAACGTCAAATACAAACTCAACGACAACGCCGAGCTTTACGGCAACGTGCTCTACAACTTGAGCACGATCCGCTTCAGCGGCGGTCCGTACTTCTGGGAATCGAACATCGACGGCGGCGGTTTCTTCTGGAATCCGACGAGCCAGACGCTGGAGCTGTTCCAGCACATCTATGCGCCCGAGGAAACCGGCGGCACGAATTTCTATTCCGAGCACCAGCTCGAGCGCACCTACAACGCCTGGGGCGGCATCCGCGGTACGGTCGGCAACAACTGGGACTACGACATCTACTACGCGCGCTCGCAGACGAACCTGACCGACAAGAACTACTGGCCGCTCAAGAACGCGGTCAACAAGTTCTTCGAGAACCAGTTCCTCGGCCCGCAGCTCGGCACGTACTACGGTTATCCGGTCTACCAGCCGAACGTCGGCAACTTCTACAAGGCGATCACGCCGCAGCAGTACCAGAGCTTCATCGGCCTCATCAACACGAAGTCCGAGACCTGGACGCAGAACGTCAACATCCAGGTCAACAACACGGACCTGTTCGAAGTGCCGGCCGGTTCGGCGGGCTTCGGCGGCCTGATCCAGGTCGGCAACCAGACGTGGCAGAACCCGACCGACGCGCGCGTCATCGCCGGCGATTTCTACGGTCTGACGGGCACCTCGGGCGGCGGCTACCGCAACAACTGGGCGGCGGCGGGCGAATTACGCGTGCCGATCACGAGCATGCTGACGGCGGACGGCTCCGTGCGCTACGACAGCTACAGCAACCAGAACGTCGGCGGCGGTGACGACAAGGTCACCTACAAGCTCGGCCTCGAATTCCGTCCGTTCGAATCGCTGCTGTTCCGCGGCAACTACGCGACCGCATTCCGTGCGCCCGACATGGCCTACACGTTCGGCGGCCAGAGCGGCTTCTTCCAGCCCGGTGTGACGGACTACTACCGCTGCGCCGTCGTGCAGCCGAACGTGCCGCTCACGCAGTGCCAGTACTACGGCAACGAGGACGTCTTCGCCGTGCACGAAGGCAGTGGCGCGCTCAAGTCCATCACGGCCAAGTCCGCGGGCTTCGGCGGCGTGTGGTCGCCGACGGCCGACTTCGACATCAAGGCCGACTACTACAACGTCCGCATCAGCAATGAGGTCGAGATCCAGAGCATCGACACGCTGCTCAAGACCGAAGCCGCATGCCGACTGGGCCAGCTCGACATCAATTCACCGACCTGCCAGCAGGCCATTTCGCAAGTGCAGCGTTCGCCGGCCAACAGCCCGGTTCCGTACGCGATCCAGCAGCTGACCGTCTTCCCGATCAACATCGCGCGCGAGCACGTGTCGGGCATCCTGGCGGGCATCCACTATCGCTACGATCTCGGCGCCTGGGGCGATCTGGCGTTGGCGGGACAGTACAACGTCACGCTCAAGCACTCGTTCCAGCAGTCGTCGGGCGACCCGGTCATCGACTACCTGCGCCAGCCGTTCTACTCCTCGGAGTTCAAGAACAGCGCGAACGCATCGCTGACCTGGAACTACGGCAAGTTCTCGACGACCGTGTTCGCGTCGCGCCTCGGCAAGACGCCGAACTACTACGCGCAGACGAACCAGACGGGCTACGCGACGCCGTGCACGCACTCGGGCTACATCGAGTGTCCCGGAACGGTGGCCCCGTGGATCCGCTACAACCTGAGCGTCGGCTACGACATCACGGACGACATGAACATCAAGGCGATCGTCAACAACATCAAGAACTCGATGCCGCCGAAGGACTACACCTACACCGCGGCGCCGTACTACAACTTCGTCAACTACAACCCGTACGGCCGCGAATATTGGGTCGAATTCGACTGGCGCTTCGGCCGCAGCGGCAAGTAATTTCCGCTGTCAGCAAGATGGGCAAAGGGCCGGCTGCGAAGCCGGCCCTTTTTGTTGCATATTGCCGCGGTTCGGCCGATCGCAACGGCAAAGCTAGGCAATACACGTGGATTAACATCATCCAATCGTCGTATGCGATAGCCCCAGCTTATGGCTCTGTTTGCCACGACCCCCTATAACCTGCCTAAGCAACAAAACTGACGTGTGGCCACCTCTGGGTGGTCACACAAAATTCATCCGAACGTAATGACATGCGTCGAAATCTTTCAATCGCCGTCGGTATTCTCGTCGCGTCAGCTAGCACCCTAGCGATCTGGGCGTTGAATACACGGCAAGCTCATGACAAAGCAGCAAGCGAGACGTCCCGATCGGTACCGACCCAATCTGCATCAAGTATGGGGGCCTTCGAGAGCGTCGCAACGAGACCATCCAGCCAAAGCAGCAACTTGGCGCCAACTACATCACGTCAGTTATATCTGTCTGAGAATGTAAATCGTGCGTCGCGCTTCAAGGAGATCGCAAGAGAGGCGCAGAATGGCGACGTCGCAGCGAGATATTTCCAGGCTCAAATGGCAATGGATTGCGAAGTCGCCTCACGTGCAGCTGCAGATCCAACGATAATGAAGAACGTTAAGCCAGAGTCAAAAAATCAAGTTAGCAAGAGTCTAGCCGTCCTCAATCTCGGCTGTGACGATTTGATGAGCACCCCAGAATACGCACAGTTCAAACAAGAAAACGCTGGTACTCCGCGCGGTGATTTCGACGAAGACGCCGTTTTGAAAATGAAAGAAACATTCGCGGACCGTGGGCCTGACGCTCTAAAGGAGGAGGCGCTGGATGCGCTCAAAAATCGGCCCGATGAAACAACGGTCGCGGCGGTAGTCGACACATATTCCGATGTCGGAGCCACAGATGCGTTAATCGGTTCGGCGCTGTCCGGTGCGGCAAATCTACCACAGGAAAAACGTCAGCTTTTGACATACGCGCTCAACTTGCTGACATGTGAGTATGGTCGCGCGTGTGGCCCCAATTCGTCTGCGGTAGCGGTGTATTGCGTGAGCCTCGGCGCGTGCGAACCGGGAGCCGATCTGCAATCGCTTTACGCCGACGTTCTTTTGTCTAGGACTGAATTCGAAAACGTGCAGTCCGTACTAGCGATGCTTCGCGCATCACGATCAACGCATTAGGAATTTGCTGTTTTCGCCAGGAGGCAGCTTAGGGCCTAGCGGCGCAAGCTGCCGCTCATACCGTCTCCACTCCCCAATCGTCCTCGCATGAATCGGCTCGCGCACCTGAGCGCTGCTCAGCGTGTCGGTGGCGCTCGTGTTGCGCGTGAGGTCTGTCGTGCCGTGTTCGATGGGTAGGCCGCAGTGTGAAAGGATGCGCGCGGCGGCGGCCTCGGGTTCGGCAACGAGGTCGTTGTAGCGCACGTCGAGCACGCGTCCGGGCAGCGCGGTGTGCCAGTGATCCATGAGCCGGCGATAGTTGCGGTAATGCGCGGCGAGCGCGTCGAGGTCGTAGCTGTAGGCGTAGGAATCGCCGAACAGCGCCTTGTAGTTCGAAAAACAGACGTCCATCGGATCGCGCACCATGTGCAGGATCGGCGCCTGCGGCAGCGCGCGATGGATCATGCCGACGAGCATGTAGTTCGGCGGCAGTTTGTCGACGAAAAACCGCTTGCCGTTCGCGCGCCATTGGGTCTGCGCGAGATAGCGGCGGCCGAGTTCGGCGTAGTCGATGTCATGCAAGCGCTCGAGCACGGCTTCATCGACGATCTCGTTGCCGTGGCGATCGGCCGCCCAGCGCAGCTGGCGCGGAAAATCGCTGCGCTCGCCGGTCGAGGTCACCTGCGAGTGGTTGTCGAGGATGCGGTCGAGCAGCGTCGTGCCGCTGCGCGGCAGGCCGACGACGAAGATCGGCATCGGACCCTCGACCGCTGCGCCGGCTCGGTCGAGGAACTCGCGTGGCGTGCGCTCGATGAGCGCGTCGAACAGGCGGCGCTCGCGCTCGATGTCGTGGCGCTGACGTCCGTACATGACCGCGTTGCCGCGCGCGAGTGCGTCGAACGCCTCGTCGTAGCGGCCGAGATCCTCGAGCACCTTGAATTGCGCGAACTCGAAGGCGCCGTGATCTTCGCTGCCGCGTTCGACGCGTTCGAGTTGCCGCCGTATGTAGTCGAGATGGTTCGATTCCGGCGTCTGCTTGCGCATGCGTGCGAGCGTCAGCGAGGCGCGGCCGTACGTGGGCCCGAGCTTGAGGCAGGCTTCGAGCTCGCGCTGCGCTTCCTCGATGCGGCCGTTGAATTGGAGCTGCAAGCTGCGGAAATACAGAAAATCCGCATCGCCGTAGCCGCGCGCCTTCGCGCGATCCATGAGCGCGAGCGCGGTCCGGTGGTCGCCGAGCGTCTGGTAGGCATGCGCGAGCGCGGTGAGCTGGCGCGGGTCGGCGACCAACCGTGCGTCGAAGCGTTCCAGACATTCGCGCGCGGCGACGGTTTCGCCCACACGCAGCAGGCAATGCGCGCAGGTGATGACGGGCTCGGCATCGGCCGGCAGCATGCGCGAGGCGATCGCCGCTTGCCGCGCGGCCTCGCGCACGCGTCCCTCGCTGAGCACCACGCTTGCCAGCAGCATGCGCGCGGAATTGTGCATCGGATTGCGCTGTACCAGCGATTCGAGCGTGATCTTGGCCGCCGTGATCTGGTTCTCGGCGATGTAGCGCTGCGCGCGCAGCCACAGGCGATCGCTGGCGGCCTCGGGGACGGAGCTCATGGTTGTTGCAATAGCGAAATGTCGGCGACGAGCAGGAACATGCGCCGCAATTGACCGAGCAGGGCGAGCCGGTTCTGCCGCTTTGCCGCGTCGTCGACCATGACCATGACGCCGTCGAAATAGCGGTCGACCGCCGGACGCAATTCGGCGAGTTGGCGCAGCGCCTCGGTGTAGCGCCGCTCGGCCGCAAGCGGCGCGACGAGTGCGGCGACGCGCTCGATCGCGGCGTACAAGTCGGCTTCGGCGCCGAGATCGAGCAGGGTCGCATCGACCTTGCCGCCGGCCGCTCCGGCCTGGCGCAGAATGTTGCCGATGCGCTTGTTCGCCGCCGCGAGCGCCGCGGCGTCCGGCAGCGTCACGAATTCGGCGACGGCGCGCAGGCGGCGGTCGAAGTCGACGAGCGTCTCGGTCTCGACGGCGCGGACGGCGTCGAATTGATCGCTGGTGGTGCCGCGCTCGGCGTAGTAGCCGCGCAGGCGCTCGAACACGAAATCGATGAGCTCCCTGACGAGCGCGCCTTTTCTTTGCGCCGCGTCGGCGCCGTGGGCCGGTTTCTTCGTGCCCTTCGCCGGAGCCGGGGCGATATCGGGAAGGAGCTCGACGGCTTCGCGCAGCAGCGCCTCGAAGTCGAGTTCGAGCTCGCCTTCGATCAGCGTGCGCGCGAGTCCGAGCGCTGCGCGGCGCAGCGCAAACGGGTCCTTGTTGCCGGAGGGCTTCATGCCGACCGCGAAGATGCCGGCCAGCGTGTCGAGGCGCTCGGCGACCGCGAGCACCTGCGCGATCTTGCCGCGCGCGATGTCGTCGCCTGCATAGCGCGGTCGGTAGAACGCATCGAGCGCCTCGGCGACCTCGCCGTGCTCGCCGTGCGCGCTCGCGTAGTAGCGGCCCATGACGCCTTGCAGCTCCGGGAATTCGCCGACCATGCGCGTCATGAGATCGCATTTGCTCAAGGCCGCCGCGCGCGTGGCGAGCGCGGCATCGATGCCGAGCCGGTTTGCGATCACGCGCGTGAGCTCCGCCACGCGCACGCACTTGTCCCAGACGCTGCCGAGCTGCTGCTGGTAGGTCACCGACTTGAGCGCTTCCTGGTGCTCGGCCAGCGGCGTCTTCAGATCTTCCTCGTAGAAGAACTTCGCATCGGCGAAACGCGGGCGGATCACGCGTTCGTAGCCTTTGCGGATCTCGGCGGGGTCGCGCGATTCGATATTGGCGACGCCGATAAAATGCTCGCTGAGCTTGCCGTCGGCGGCGAACACGGGCACGAATTTCTGGTTCGTCTCCATCGTTTGGATCAGCGCTTCCTGCGGCACGCGCAGGAAATCACGCTCGAACGCGCAGGCGATCGCGACGGGCCACTCGGTGAGATTCGCGATCTCGTCGCAGAGCGCATCGCGCAAGCGCGGCGTGCCGGCGCCTTGTCCGACGCGTGCGACTTCTTCGCGGATGCGCGCACGCCGCTCCGCCGCGTCGACGAGCACGTTCGCCGCGCGCAGCGCTTCGACGTAACTGTCCGCGTCGGCGATGTGCACCGGCTGCGGGTGGTGGAAGCGATGGCCGCGCGACGCACGTCCGCTGCGGACGCCGAAGATTTCCGCGTCGACGACCTGGTCGCCGTGCAGGATCACGAGCCAATGCACGGGACGCACGAAAGCGAAATCGTGATCGCCCCAGCGCATCGGTTTGGGAATCGGCAACGCTTTCAGCGCTTCGCCGACGATGTCCTGCATCAGCGCGGCAAGCGGTTTGCCCTGCTGCTGCGCGCGATGCACGAACCATGCGCCTTTGTCGGTCTCGAGCTTTTCGAGCGCGTCCACGGCGACGCCGCACGATGCGGCGAAGCCGAGCAGCGCCTTCGTCGGCTGGCCGCTTGCATCGAGGCCCGCGCTGACGGCCGGGCCGCGCCGTTCGGTCGATTGGTCCGGCTGGTTCGCGGCGACCGCTGGCACGAGCACTGCGAGGCGCCGCGGCGAATTATACATTTTAGCATTTGCCGCATCGCAGTCGACGCCGCGCTTGCGCAGCCCTTCGGCGACGCCCGACGCAAAAGCGCTCGCAAGTTCGTCGAGAGCCTTCGGCGGCAGCTCCTCGCAGCCGATCTCGACGAGCAGAGGCTTCGTCTCGCTCATGACCAGCCCTCCGCAGTACGGGTGGCGGTCTGGCGCTTCAACACCGGGAACCCCAATTTTTCGCGCTGCGCGTAATAGGCCTCGGCGACGAGCTTGGCCAGCGTGCGCACGCGCAGGATGTAGCGCTGGCGCTCGGTGACGCTGATCGCGCGGCGCGCATCGAGCAGGTTGAAACTGTGCGAGGCCTTGCACACCTGATCGTAGGCCGGCAACGGCAGGCCGAGCTCGACGAGCTTCTTCGCCTCGCCTTCGCAGACGTCGAACCAGTGGAAAAGCTCGGCGACGTTCGCGTGCTGGAAGTTGTAGGTGCTCTGCTCGACTTCGTTCTGGTGGAACACGTCGCCGTAGGTCACGGTGCCGTGCGGCGCTTCGGTCCAGACGAGATCGTAGACGTTGTCGACGTTCTGCAGGTACATCGTCAGGCGCTCGAGTCCGTACGTGATTTCGCCCGTGACGGGTTTGCACTCGAGACCGCCGGCCTGCTGGAAATAGGTGAACTGCGTCACTTCCATGCCGTTCAGCCACACCTCCCACCCGAGACCCCAGGCGCCGAGCGTCGGCGATTCCCAGTTGTCCTCGACAAAGCGCAGATCGTGCACGAGCGGATCGATGCCGAGCGCCACTAGCGAGCCGATGTAGCGCTCGAGGATGTCGTCGGGATTGGGCTTCATGACGACTTGGTATTGGTAATAGTGCTGCAGGCGGTTCGGATTTTCGCCATAGCGCCCATCCGTCGGCCGCCGCGAGGGCTGCACGTAGGCCGCCGCCCAGGGCTCGGGACCGAGCGCGCGCAGGAAAGTGGCCGGATGGAACGTACCCGCCCCGACTTCGGTGTCGAGCGGCTGGATCAATGCACAGCCCTGCTCCGCCCAATAGCGGTTGAGGGTCTGGATCACGTCCTGAAACGTCGGACCTCGTTGCGGATTCATGGCTTCCGAATGGGTGGCGGCGAGCCGGCAGCAAGCCGCAGCCGGCGATCGGGTTGAAAAGATCACATCATGGCGTGAAAAGCGCGCTAGTATAGCCTTTAGTGCCGGAATCCAAAGCTCAGACGCGCATGGCCACCGCTCCGCAACGCCCGATTACCGCTGTGCCGAAGGCTGCCGCTCCGGCGACTCCGGCGGCCGAACACGCCGCGCTCGGTCTGCATCGCAAGCTCGATCTCGACACCGTGCTTGCCGTGCTGCTCCAAGACGGCCTGATCAACGAGCCCGACATGCTCAAGACGCGCGCCGACGGCCGCAGCGCGCGCGGCAAGATGGAGCTGCATCCGATCGCGCTGATCGCGAACCAGAAGCTCACGAATCCGCTCGATGGCAAGCCGCTGAGCCTCGAGGTGCTCACGCAATGGCTGGCGGGACACGCCAAGCTGCCGTACCTCAAGATCGATCCGATGAAAATCGACGCGGCGGCCGTGACCCAGGTCATCTCGCATGCGTACGCGCAGCGCTATCGCATCTTGCCCGTGGCGGTGAGCCCGTTGCAGGTCGTCATCGCCACGTCCGAGCCTTACGACACGCGCTGGATCGCCGATCTCGGCCACATCCTGCGTCGCGACATCCAGCGCGTGGTCGTCAATCCGGTCGACCTCAACCGCTATCTGCAAGAGTTCTACGGCGTCCAGCGCTCGATCCAGAAAGCCAAGGACGCCAAGGCCGGCGGCGACGATCCAAGCCGCGCGATCCTCAATTTCGAGCAGCTATTGGAGCTAGGCAAGTCGGGCGACATCGGCGCCGACGACCGGCACGTCGTGCATATCGTCGATTGGTTGCTGCAGTACGCGTTCGATCAACGCGCTTCGGACATCCATCTCGAGCCGCGGCGCGATTCGAGCCCGATCCGCTTCCGCATCGACGGCGTCATGCACAAGGTCTTCGAGCTGCCGACGCCGGTCATGACGGCCGTGACGGCGCGCGTGAAGATCCTGGGCCGCATGGATTTGGCCGAGAAGCGCCGTCCGCAGGACGGCCGCATCAAGACACGCTCAGGCGAAGGCCGCGAGGTGGAGCTGCGCCTCTCGACGATGCCGACGGCTTTCGGCGAGAAGGTCGTGATGCGCATCTTCGATCCCGACATCGTCGTCAAGGAGTTCCGCCAGCTCGGCTTCTCGACCGACGAGGAAATGATCTGGCGCAGTCTCGTCGAGCGGCCGCACGGCATCGTGCTCGTGACGGGCCCGACCGGTTCGGGCAAGACGACGACGCTCTATTCGACGCTCAAGCACCTCGCCACGCCGGACATCAACGTCTGCACGGTCGAAGACCCGATCGAAATGGTCTCGCCCGAGTTCAACCAGATGCAGGTGCAGCCGTCGATCGATCTCGATTTCGCGTCGGGCGTGCGCACGCTGCTGCGCCAGGACCCCGACATCATCATGATCGGCGAGATCCGCGACCTCGAAACCGCGCAGATGGCCGTGCAGGCCGCGCTGACGGGCCATCTCGTGCTGTCGACGCTGCACACGAACGACGCGCCGACCGCGATCACGCGCCTGCTCGATCTCGGCGCGCCGCATTATCTGATCCAATCGACGCTGACCGGCGTCGTCGCGCAGCGGCTCGTGCGTACGCTGTGCCCGCATTGCAAGGTCGAGACGCCGCTCGACGTGCGCGCTTGGGACGCGCTCGGCCACCGGTGGCGGCTGCCGCCGCCCAAGCATGCGTACGGCCCGAAAGGATGCCTGGAATGCCGCAACACCGGATTCCTGGGACGCACGGGCATCTACGAAATGATGCGCATTTCGCAGCATTTGCGGCAAATGATACAACCGCCCGTGGACCTCGTGAAACTCACCGAAGCGGCCCTCGCGGAAGGCATGCGGCCGCTGCGCGTGAGCGCCGCGGCGCAGGTCGCACGCGGCGTTACGACGATAGCCGAAGTGGTCGGAGTATTGCCGCCCGTCGACGAACTATGAAGTTGCTGATCGTGCAGACCGGCGCGACCCTGCCGGCGCTGCTCAGGAGACACGGGGATTTTCCGGAGTGGTTCCGGCGCGGTCTGCGCGTGAAGCCGGAGCACGTCGACATCGTGCGCGTCGACGCGCACGAGGCGCTGCCCGATGCCAGGCGCTTCCAAGCGGCCGTGGTCACGGGCTCGGGCGCGATGGTCAGCGAGCGCCTGGACTGGAGCGAGCGCACGGCGGCATGGCTCGCCGATGCGGCGCGAGCGGGCTTGCCCCTGCTCGGCGTCTGCTACGGACATCAGCTGCTCGCGCATGCCTTCGGCGGACACGTCGACTACAACCCGCGCGGCCGCGAAATCGGCACGGTGGACATCCATTGCCTGCCTGCGGTGGCCGAGGACGAGCTCATGCGCGGATCGCCGCCGCGTTTCCGCGCACACGCGACGCATTTGCAAAGCGTGCTGCGGCCGCCGGCCGGCGCGGCCGTGCTCGCGCGCTCGGCGCTCGACGACTGCCAGGCGATCCGTTTCGCGCCGCGCGTCTGGGGACTGCAATTCCATCCGGAATTCACGGTCGAGCACATGCGCGGCTACCTGCACGAGCGCAGCGAGCGCGTCGATGCGGAAGGTCTCGACGCCAAGGCGCTCACGCAGGCCGTGGGCGCCGCGCCGCACGCGCGCAGTCTGCTGCGGCGCTTCGTGCGCATCGCCGCGGAGCGTTGACGGCATCCGCGACTTTGCCGCGCGGGATTTGCCGCGCAGTGTGGAAAATTCCACAAAACAAAAACGGCCCGAAGGCCGTTTCTGTCGTCGATGCCGGTCGCGCAACCGGCCGCGTGAATCCGGGTGGAAACTTACTTCTTCGCCTTGCGTGCGCCGCCGGCCTTTACCGAAGCGAGGTAGTTGTTGATGGCTTCGTTCGTGACGTCGTAGAGCGGGCGGCCCGAAACGGCGGCCGCGGCCTTCAGGCTGTCGCGGACGCGCTTGGACACGCGCAGGCTCGCATCACGGGTGTCTTCGTTCGTCTTTGCCATGGGGGACTCCTGACCTTGGGTGAGTTGCAAAAATGCGCCAATTGCACAAAGCAGTTTATGCCAGAATGTAGCAAAAGACAAATTGCAGCGAAGTACCCTCGCCCGCGCGGGGCGAGTCTCAAGCCGACGAAGCGCGGGCCTGCGCGGCCTCTTGGCGGCGTACGAACAGGCGCACCGCGAGCACGCCGATCTCGTACAGGAGGCACATCGGGATGGCGAGCATGATCATCGACAGCGCGTCCGGCGGCGCCACGACGGCGGCGACGACGAACGCGCCGAAGATCACATAGGGACGCTGTTTCGAGAGCTGCGCCGGCGTCACCCAGCCGAGCAGCGCGAGGATGAACACCCCCACCGGCACCTCGAAGCACAGGCCGAAGGCGAAGAACATCGTCAGCACGAAGTCGAGGTATTTGCCGATATCGGTCGTCATCGACACGCCTTCGGGCGTCGTGCCGAGCAGGAACGCGAACACCTTGGGCAGGACGACGAAGTAGGCGAACGCGCAGCCGAGATAGAACATCGCCACGCTCGAGGCGAGGAGCGGCAGCGCGAGCCGCTTCTCGTGACGATAAAGGCCGGGCGCCACGAAGCGCCACAATTGGTACAGGACGACCGGCATGGCGAGGAACAGTGCAACGAAGAACGCGAGCTTGACCGGCGTCAGGAACGGCGAAGCCACCTCGATGGCGACCATCTTGGCGTCCTTCGGCATGCGTTCGAGCAGCGGCTCCGAGACGATGTGGTAGAGCTTGTTCGCGAACGGCAACAGCGCGACGAGCACGAGCAGCACGGCCGCAACGGCCCGCAGCAGGCGTTCGCGCAGCTCGACCAAGTGCGAGATGAACGACTGCTCCTCGCCGCCTTGCTCGTCGCGTTCAGGTTCGCTCATGACCGAGAGGCGGGGTGCTTGAGGAGTCGCGGTTTTGCGCGGGTGCCGCCGCGGGCTGCGTACCCTGCACGGCGTTGTTGAGGTCGGCCGTCGGATCGGCGGCGGCGACGGTTTCCTTCATCTGGCGCTTGAGGTCCTCGGCCGCGAGCTCGCGTTCGATCTCGGCCTGCACGCTTTGCCAGCTCTGCCGCGCTTTGCGCAACAGCGCGCCGGCCGTGCGCGCGACGCGTGGCAGCCGCTCGGGGCCGAGCACCAGCAAACCGACGACCGCGATCAGGCCGATCTCGCCCATGCCGACATCGAACATGGCGCTTCCTTACGGCGTGTTTTCGCGCTTGTTCTCGTTCGGCGCGGGCTGCTGTGCGGCGGGATCGGCCTTGAGCTGCGGTGTCTCGGTGCTTTCGTCGCCGCCTTGCAGGCCCTTGCGGAAGCTCTTGACCGCGGAGCCGAGGTCTTCGCCGACGTTGCGCAGCTTCTTCGTGCCGAAGATCAATGCTGCGACGAGCAGCACGATCAGCCAATGCCAAATGCTCCAACTACCCATAACCTTCTCCAGAGTTCGATGCGAGGCGCACGGGAGCGCTCGTTAATGCGCAGTGTACTCCTCCAGGCGGTCGCGGAAGTCGACCACCGCATCGGGTACGTTGCTGACACCGCCGGCAAAGATGCGGCGCGGCGTCACGCCCTCGCCATAAACGGCCTGATTGGCGTCGTTGTCGATCGCAAGCACGGAGCCGTCGAGCGATACGCCGGCGAAGAGGCCGCGCGAGCGCGAATAGGAGTAAATCTCCGCCTTCAGCTGCGCATCCGTGGCGGCCTGGGCGTTGCGGCCCACG
The DNA here is from genome assembly GCA_035650835.1 of Rudaea sp. GTDB lineage: Bacteria > Pseudomonadota > Gammaproteobacteria > Xanthomonadales > Rhodanobacteraceae > Rudaea. The sequence goes on from DASRGX010000121.1 coordinate 17,552, forward strand.
GGACCGGCCGCGACCGACGCGTCGGCGCCGAGCGTGAACTTGCCGTGCACGATCGAATCGACGCCGCGCTGCGTGCGGAACACGAGCACGACGTCGGTCGACTGCACGCCGGCCTGGAAGCCGATGCTGCCGCCGGTCATGCTGACGAAGCTCGGGTTGCTCCAGGTGCCGTCGGCGGTCTTGATCGATACCATGCCGACGCCGTGGCGGCCGCCGATCACGAAACCGGCCTTGATCACGTCCGGGATCACGGCTACGGCCGTGGCGTGGTCGAGCAGGTCGGCGGGTATGCGCTTGTCGGGCGCCATCATGATTTCCTTGAGCACGCGCACCGCATTGTTGGCGCGTTCGACTTCCTGTTCGCCGGCGCGCGCAGGCGCAGCGGCAACGAGCAGCAGCGAAAACAGGGCGAAGAACATAGTCTGCCAGCGTTGCATGGGCATTTCCTTGTGGCCGAGTGAAAAACGAAGCGGCGGCGAAGCCGCCGGCGCGATGAAGAACGCGCAGTCAGTGCATTGGATGACGTCGACGCAGGCGAGTTCCCGCGACGAGCATGACGAGACCGATCAGAAGCGCGAGGCCGCGGCCCGATACGGCCGGCGTCGCGTCGGTCGGTCGGCGGAGTACGCAGGCAGGCGGCGAAATCGCAAAGCCGCGCAGATTGCCGAAGTAGTTCGTTTCGAGATCTTGCGGCACGCTGATGCCGCCGTGGTTGGTCAGCGTGCCTTTGGCGGTATCCAGGTTGGCCAGATCGCTCTGCTGCGGAAAATTCGTCGTATTCGGCGGGATGTAGCCGAGGATCGCCCAGAGCTTGCCGGTCGCGTCGAACGCCGGGCTCGTGGTCGTGATGTAGTTCGTCGTGCCGTACGCGCCGATCGCGGTGACGTGCGCCGAGCCCGGGTCGACCGTGTACAACTGGTTGTTGCCCTGGCTGCCGGCGGCGTAGATCGTCTCGCCGCTCGACGCGAGCCCGGTGACCTTCACGCCCATGTTGCCGATCAGCGTCGTCGCACCCGTGCTGGGGTCGACCTGCCAGAAGTTGCCGTCGCCGGCGGACAGCCACAAGCTGCCGTCGCAGGTGAACGTCATGCCGAAGTCGAGCTGGGCGCTCGGATTGCTCTCGCCGGCCAGGTTCAGCGGCCCCACCAGCGAGGCGGCGCCATTCGCAGGATTGATGCGCACGAGAACCTTGAGCGCATCCGAGACGGCATAGAGGTTGCCGTCCGGGCTCATGCTCAAGCCTTCGACGTTCGCGACGCGCTGTTGTCCGAAATAGCCGGCGGCGCCGAGCTCCGTTGCCTTGCGCGTGGTCAAGTTCACGCTCACGAGCGTGTCGAAGGATTCGCTATAGCCGACGAGGTCGGCCGCGAACACTCCGCCCGAGAAGAGAGCGAACACGAGCGCTGCATGTTGCGCGCGCAGGGACATGGTGGAACTCTCGTTGTATTCTAGTTTTTGGTAATCGTCTGCCGCACGGGCGAAGTGCGGCATTTCGAGTGTAGCATTTGACTTATACAAAACAAAGCCTTAGCTGCGAAATGCTACACTTCACGCGCAAACGGCCGAAAATCCCTACATCTCGGGCTCGGCGCGCCTGCCGACACTAGGGATAGTGGTCTACCCGCGGAGCCTTGCCCATGCCCATCGACAACGTGGCTCGACCGTCGCGGACGGCCGGTGCCACTGCGATCCTGCTGCTCAACCTCGGCACGCCCACGGCGCCCACTCCGGCCGCGGTGCGGCGCTACCTCGCCGAATTCCTGAGCGACCCCCGCGTCATCGACTATCCGCGCTGGCTGTGGCTGCCGATCCTCCATGGCGTCATCCTGCGCGTGCGCCCGCGGCGCTCCGCACGCGCCTACGCGAAGATCTGGACGCCACAGGGCTCTCCGCTTCTCGTCTACACGCGTGCACTCGCCAAGGCGCTCGGCGAGGCCTACGCCCGCGACGGCATCGAGGTCGCGTATGCGATGCGCTACGGCGAGCCCGCGACGGCTTCGGTCGTCGCCGAGCTCTGCGCACGCGGGGTGCGCCGCCTGCTCGTATTGCCGCTGTATCCGCAGTATTCGGCCACTTCGACCGCCACGGCGCTCGACGAGGTGTTCGCCGCCCTGCGTGCGGAGCGAGCGGTGCCCGAGATCCGCACGATCGGCGATTACCATGCCGCCCCGGCCTACATCGAGGCGCTCGCCGTCAGCGTCGAGGAGTACCGCCGCGCGCACGGCACAGCGCAACACCTGCTGCTTTCGTTCCATGGGATCCCTGAACGTTACGCCCGCAACGGCGATCCCTACCCCGCGCAATGCAAGGAGACGGCACGGCTTTTGGGCGCGCGCCTCGGCCTCGGCGAGAGCGCGATGAGCTTCGCGTTCCAATCGCGTGTGGGCCGCGAACCATGGATTCAGCCGTACACGGACGAGCGGCTCGTCGAGCTCGCCGCGAACGGCGTGCGGAACGTGCAGGTGCTGTGCCCAGGTTTCGCCGTGGATTGTCTCGAGACGTTGGAGGAGATCGCCATGCAGAACGCCGAGCGGTTCCTGGCCGCCGGCGGGGAACGTTTCGACTACATCCCCGCGCTCAATGCCGGCGCCGCCCACGTGCGCATGTTGCGCACGGTCGCCGACGCGCAGCTGCGCGGTTGGAGCCCCGCGTGAGCGCGCGCGAAATCGAGATCGCGCTGCCGCACCTGACGCTCGCCGCGCGCGAGTGGGGCGATCCGGCCAATCCTCCTCTGCTCGCATTGCACGGCTGGCTCGACAACGCGGCGAGTTTCGATGCGCTCGCTCCGTTCCTTTGCGAACATTTCCACATTGTGGCACTGGACTTCGCGGGCCACGGCCGTTCCGCCTGGCGTCCTGCGGGCACCTGGTATCACTACGTCGATTACCTCGACGACGTGCTCGGCGCCGCGGATGCGCTCGGGTGGAACCGGTTCAGCCTGCTAGGCCATTCCTTGGGCGGCACGGTCGCTAGCGTGTTCGCGGCCGTCCGGCCAGAGCGCGTGGAACGCCTCGCGCTCATCGAAGCGCTCGGCCCGCTATCGGGCGAGCCGGCGCAAGCGCTCGCGCAGCTCGCCCGGGCGCTCGACCAGCGCGCCGAATTCGCCGGCAAGACCCTGCGCGTATTCCCCGACGTGGCGGCGGCAGTCGCGGCGCGGCGTCAGGCCAACGGTCTTTCGCCAACCGCAGCCGAAGCGCTCGTCGAGCGCGGCATCAAGCTCGTCGCGGGCGGCTACAGCTGGTCGAGCGACCCGCGCCTGACGCTCGCCTCGCCGCTGCGCTACACCGAGGAACAGGTGCTCGCACTCGTCTCGGGCATCCGTGCGCCGACGCTGCTCGTGCTGGCCGAGCCCGCGCCTCCATATCTGCCGCGAGCGATCGTCGATGCGCGCGCGGCGAAGGTGGCCGACATCCGCGTCGCGCGGATTGCGGGCAGCCATCATCTGCACCTTGAGGACCCGCAGCCCGTCGCCGCGGAATTGCGCGATTTCTTCGCGCCGCTCAGCCGTCGATGAGGCGGGACAGCTCCGCTTTGAGGGCGAAGCCGCTGACCTTGAGCCAATCGCGCTGTTCGTCCCACTCGGGATAGAGCGATTCGACGAGCGCCCAAAAGCGCGGCGAATGGTCGCGGATGCGCAGATGGCAGAGCTCGTGGACGACGACGTAGCGCAGCGCGTCGAGCGGGGCGAGCGCGAGCGCGAGATCGAGCGTGACGCGATCGCGCGTGTCGAGGCTGCCCCAGAGGCTCTTGAGCGGCTTGACGCGGATCGCCGTCGGCGCACGGCCGAGGTCGGCCGTATACCGCGCGAGATAGCGCGAGACGTCGCGGCGGATTTGCGCCTGCAGGTACGAGCGCAACAAGGAGCGCGCGGCCGGCAACGTGCGATTGTTGTGCGGCTTGGGCAGCGACAGCACGAGGCGCTCGCCTTCGAGTTCCACGCGCGGGTAGGCGCCGTCGCGCCATTGCAGCCGCGTGGTCTCGCCGCGCAGCGGAATCAGTGTCGGCGAGCCCGGTTTGAGCGGCGGCGGTCCGCCATGTTCGAACTTGAGCTCGTCGAGTTTGCGTTCGAGCCAGTCGGCGTGCTTGCGCAGGAACGCGAACACCTGCGCCGGATGCGTGCCTTGCGGATACGAGACGCGTGCTCCACCCGAGGTCACCGTCAGGCGCAAACGACGCGCGCGCGGGTGGGCGCTGCGCAGCACCTTGATCGTTTCGCCGTCGGGCGTGGCCAATTCGAGGTAGTTGTTGTCGCCGGTGTTCATCGTCGCTCGTCCGACCCTGCGCTCAAGCGCTCTTCTTGTCCTTCGGCCGGGGCAAGCCGAACCATGCTTCGAAGTTTTCGAGCAAGCGCTCCAACTCCAGCGTCATGAGCGCGAACCGCGCATCGAGCTCCGCGATCGCCGACTCGGTTTCCCCTTCGCCAAGTTCGTCCTGCACGACGTCGAGGAAACGGAGCTTGCGCACGATAAGGTCTTCACCGAGCGTAAAGCCGATCCGATCGTCGAAAACCAGTCCGAGCTGAAACACCTGCTTACCCGACTTTAGATGCTCGCGCACCTCGTCGGTTTCAAGGTCCTGGCGCCGGCAGCGCACGGTCGCGCCCGTTTCCGCGGGGTCGCGCAATTCGCATTCGTCGCCCAAAACCAGACCTTTCGGTAGCTTGCCATGGATCAACCAGTCCGTCATCAGCGCCCTCGGCGATTCTTCCGCCGCCAACGGCACGGCCGGGAAGCTGCCCATGGCTTCGCGCAGCTCGCCGACGCTTTCCTCCGCCGCCTTGCGGCTGGCGGTGTCGAGTACCAACCAGCCGCCGTTCGCTGCCAAATAAGCACACGTTCGCGACAATTTCGTGAACGCCCGTGGCAGCAAATCCGTCAGCACGTCCTCTTTGAGCCGTTTGCGTTCTTTGGAACCGACACGACGGCCCTCTTTTTCGGCAATCTTCTTCAAACGTGCGGCAAGTTCGTCGTTCACCACCGAACTCGGCAGCAGGCGGTCTTCGCGGCCCACGGTCAGCAGCGCGTAGTCGCCGACGCGGTGCACGAGGGCCTCCTCGTCACGCCCGTACGGCGAAACGAAGCCGTGTGTCGAAAATTCCAGCGGTCCGCACGGATTCAGACGCTTCTGCTCCAGATGAGTTTCCAGGCGCTTCAATGACTTGGCGGAGCTTTCGGCAAAACGGAACAGGGTGAGATTACGAAACCACATGATGTCGGAGGCACGTCGCAAAAGATGAGAGGCTGCGGCAAGGCCGCAGAACAAGGAAGAACGCCGGGATCAGTGCTCGGGACCGTCGCCGAGCAGCCAATCTGTCACGCCGGGTTGCGGCGCAAGCGAGCGCCGGCCGAGCCCGGCGAAGTCGAAGAGCTCCCGGTCGGCAAGTTGCGACGGTGCGACGGCCGTGAGTGCGCGGAACACGTTTTCGCTGCGTCCCGGATGCCGCCGCTCCCACTCGCCGAGCATCTGCTTGATCGCCTTGCGTTGCAAGGTCTCCTGCGATCCGCAGAGATTGCACGGCATGATCGGAAAACCCTGCTGCGCTGCGTAGTCGGCGATGTCCGCTTCGCGACAATACGCGAGTGGGCGTATGACGATGTGCTTGCCGTCGTCCGAACGCAATTTCGGCGGCATCGCCTTGAGCGTCGAGTGATAGAACATGTTGAGGAACAGCGTCTCGACGATGTCGTCGCGGTGATGTCCGAGCGCGATCTTCGTATAGCCGTGCCGCTCGGCGTGGCTGTAGAGCGAGCCGCGGCGCAGGCGAGAACACAACCCGCACATGGTCTTGCCTTCGGGCACGACGCGTTTGACCACGCTGTAGGTATCCTGTTCGAGGATCTCGAACGGCATGCCGATGGATTCGAGATAACGCGGCAGCACGTCGGCGTCGTAACCCGGCTGCTTCTGGTCGAGGTGCACGGCGACGAGCTCGA
>DASRGX010000122.1:0-2302 GCA_035650835.1 Rudaea sp.
CCGCCGCCGAACGGACCAACCTCGAAGTGCTGCGCACCGACACGCCCACATTCGCGGCACTCGTGGAATCGCGCCGCAACCGGCGCGAGGAGTGGTACAAGGTGCCCGCGGGGTATGTCGACGTCTGCAGTGTGCCGATTCCGGTGCGGCCGGCCGGCACGGGCGCCGCGGCGAAGTAGACGCCGCTCGCGAACTGCAAGACGGGCGGAGCTGGAATCCTGCGCCGAGCAGCACCATTTCCGCCCAGCGCAGCCACGCGGGATTCGGTATCTGCGCCACGTCCCGCCATGCATCGAAAGCGGGCCGTCGCTCGCTTGAAAATGCCTTGGGCGACGTCACTTGACGAATAGGCAGCATGCGATCACGCTGCGATCGTGGGGCCATCTATCCGCATCTCGTTCAGGAACCGTAATGGAAAAAGCGTCCAAGCCAGAAAACATCGCGACCGCCGAGGTCAGTGAACTGCCCGTGCTGCCGCTGCGCGATGTCGTCGTCTACCCGCACATGGTCATCCCGCTGTTCGTCGGACGCGAGAAGTCCGTGCGCGCGCTGGAAACGGCGATGGAGTCGGAGAAACGCATCCTTCTGGTCGCTCAGCGCAGCCCGGACATCGACGACCCGCAAGCCGGCGATTTGTATCCGATCGGCACCGTCGCCACGGTGCTCCAGCTCCTGAAGCTGCCCGACGGCACGATCAAAGTGCTCGTCGAAGGCGTGTCGCGCGCCGAGATCGTGCGCTATGCCGAACGCGACGGGCTCCTGACCGGACACGTGCGCGCGCTCGAGCCCGCTTATACGCGCGACCGGCGCGAAATCGAAGTGATCTCGCGCTCGCTCGTCTCGATGTTCGAGCAGTTCGTGAAGCTCAACCGCAAGATCCCGCCGGAGCTCCTGACCACGCTTGCTGGCATCGACGATTCGAGCCGGTTGGCCGACACGATCGCGACCCACCTCTCGATCCGGCTGCCGGACAAGCAGCGCGTGCTCGAAACGGCCGACGTGGCCGACCGCCTCGAGATGCTGCTCGGTTTCGTCGACGGCGAGATCGACGTGCAGCAGATCGAGAAACGCATCCGCGGGCGCGTCAAGTCGCAGATGGAAAAGAGCCAGCGCGAGTACTACCTCAACGAGCAGATGAAGGCGATCCAGAAGGAGCTCGGCGAGAACGAGGATGCGCCGAACGAGGTCGAGGAACTCGGCAAGAAGATCGCGAACGCCGGCATGCCCAAGGTCGTAGAGGCGAAAGCGCGGGCCGAGCTCAACAAGCTCAAGCAGATGTCGCCGATGTCGGCCGAGGCGACCGTCGTGCGCAACTACGTCGACTGGCTCGTCGGCGCGCCGTGGAAGAAGCGCAGCAAAGTGCGCAAGAACCTCAAGGCCGCCGAGGAAGTGCTCGATGCCGACCACTTCGGTCTCGAAAAGGTCAAGGAGCGCATCGTCGAATACCTGGCCGTGCAGCAGCGCGTGAAGAAGATGAAAGGTCCGATCCTCTGCCTCGTCGGTCCGCCCGGCGTGGGCAAGACCTCGCTCGGCCAGTCGATCGCGCGCGCGACGAACCGCAAGTTCGTGCGCATGTCCCTGGGCGGCGTGCGCGACGAGGCCGAGATCCGCGGACATCGCCGCACCTACATCGGTTCGATGCCCGGACGCATCATCCAGAACATGTCGAAGGTGGGCACGCGCAATCCGCTGTTCATGCTCGACGAGATCGACAAGATGTCGATGGACTTCCGCGGCGATCCGTCCTCGGCGCTGCTCGAAGTGCTCGACCCGGAACAGAACCACGCGTTCAACGATCATTATCTCGAGGTCGATTTCGATCTTTCCGAGGTCATGTTCGTGGCGACCGCGAACTCGCTCAACATCCCGGGTCCGCTGCTCGATCGCATGGAGGTCATCCGCATCCCGGGTTACACCGAGGAAGAAAAGGTCAACATCGCGCAGCGTTATCTGCTGCCGAAACAGATGAAGTCGAACGGTTTGCGCGAGACGGAGATGTCGGTCGCCGAGCCGGCGATCCGCGACATGATCCGCTACTACACGCGCGAATCGGGTGTGCGCAATCTCGAGCGCGAAATCGCGAAGATCTGCCGCAAGGTGGTCAAGCAACTCACGCTGGGTGAACTCAAGGACGGTGCGGAACCCACCAAGGCGAAGAAATCGGCTAAGGCTGGGTCGGGTAAGGTCAAGGTGAATTCCGACAACCTCGAGAAATATCTTGGCGTGCGTCGCTTTGACTTTGGCCGTAAGGAACAGCAAAACGAGATCGGTCTCGTCACCGGTCTTGCATGGACGCAGGTAG
>DASRGX010000123.1:0-11092 GCA_035650835.1 Rudaea sp.
GAACTGGCGCACGGAGTAGTCGTCGCTGCAGAACCTGAGGAGCGCCGTGCGGTTTTCCTCGCGCAGGTCCTCGGGCGTCTTCTCGAGCACGTACTGGTTGAGCTTGCCGCTCCACGAGACGACGTCCGCCGCCGTGCCGACCACTTGCCCGAGCGCCTCGCCGGCCGAGAAATTGCCCCACACGGCGGCCCATGCGAGCTCGTCGAGTTTTTCGTCCAAAAGTGGATTTGTGGAATTCGGATCGACGCCGAGCAGCTTGGCCATGTCGCGGCGTTCCTGGCTGTACTTGAGATACCGTTTCGCTTCGCGCCCGGCTTCGCTGCCGGCGCGCGCGTACCAGGCGCGGCTCTTCTGCTCCGGGAGGGCCGCGGCGTCTTCGGGCGGCGCATCGCGCCCGGCCGTCATCGGTCCCGGCGGCGCGCGGTAGGGATCGCCCTTGTTCTCGAACTCGCGCGAAGAACGGTCGGCCACCGATTGCGCGCGGCCGGTCCAGAGATCCCATTGGTGGCCGAAGTAGCGTGCGACGCCGGCGGGAATGCCGGTCACGGTGTCGACCGGGTGACGGACCACGTTGAGGATTGCGGCGCCGGTCTTGCGGCCGCGTTCGGCGAGCGCGTGCGCGAACGCTCCGCTGCGGCTCGCCCGGTCGAGCGCTTCGAGTGCGGGCAGCTCCGAGACGCGCACGGCGAGCAATTCGGCGCTGCCGGCGCGTAGCGGACCGAATTTCGAATCGATGAGGAAATCGGCCATGTAGCCGCGCACGCGCACCTCGGGCACGACGCGGAAATCCGGCCCGCTCAGGAGCGCCGGTTGCACGAGCGTCGGCGCGGACAGCACCGGTTCGTTTTCGTAGACGGCGGGCGGCGCATTGACGCTCGCGAATGCTGCGTGCGCGCCGACAGCGGCGAGCGCGAGCATAACGAGGACGCAGCGGGCGTGCATCGGGGCGATCGGACTCATCGGCAAAAGCGCAATTTATCCCACACGTGCGCGGAATCGCCAATGAACGACCGCGAGAAATCGCCGGATTTTCGATTGTCGCGCCCGCTCGCGAGGCATATAGTCCGACGCGCATCCTGCCGGAGCGCAGGACGACAGGGAGCTTGGCCCGCAGGGCAGGGAGGCTTGAATGTACAGGGATCATGTCGGCGCGTTCGCGTTCGCGGTTTTAGCAGCGTGTTCCATCGCATCTTCGGCGTCCGCCGCGATGCCTTCGTCCGGAACGTTGAGCGACACATCCGGACCGCTCAGCTACTCGGCCGGGCCATTCAATACCGCCAATCCCACGCCGGTGCCCGAAGTCGACGTCGGCCCGCATTGCAACGATCCGAGCGAGCCCTGCGACGAGTTCGCGCTGACGGTGCAATTGCCGTCCGGTTACATGGCCGCGCATCCGAACGCGGAAGTGCAAGTGACGGCGAACTGGACCGACGGCGGCTCGGGCAAATCGGATTACGACCTCTACATCTACCAAGGCGCGGTCACGACGACCGACGGTTCCGAGCAGGCCTACGCGCAATCGGCGAGCAGCAGCGATCCGGAGGTCGCGAGCTTCGGCGGCCTCGTCGATGGCACTGCGACCTACACGATAATCATCGTTCCGTACACGCCGACCGGCGAAACCGTGAACGTCACGATCGCGCTCCTGCCCGGCGCGCCGGGCGGCGGGAGCGGCACCTTCGGCGGCGCCGATCCATCGCAACCCGGCGTGCCGCGCTATCAGATTTTCTATGCACCGCACGGCACCTCGGCCGAACCGTCGAACGGCGAGTTCAACATCGGCTTCAATCCTGCGACGCGTCGCATCATGACGATGAACGTCGGTCCGATCTGGCGCATTACGCCGGCCGAAGTGCTGAATGCCGCAACGCCGGAGAGCTGCGAAGGGCTTTGGGAAGACAAATCCTCGCTCGTCACGAACACGGGGCTCGACCCGATCCTCTGGACGGACCAAAAGACCGGACGCACGCTCGCTTCGAATTCGACCGCGGGCGCGAATGCCGTCTACGCGTACACCGACAACGACGGCGATCAGTGGACGCCGATCGGCATCGGCCCGCCGGACGGCGGCGCCGATCATGAGACGATCGGCACGGGGCCGTTTCCGACATCGCTGTCGATCCTTGCGACCCCGCTCAACCAGGGCGAGAACACGCTCTACTGCTCGCAGGACATCGTCGGACCCGCGATGTGCCAGCGCAGTCTCGATCTCGGTCGCACCTGGGGTCCCGGCGTGCCCGCGTACACGGGATCGGGTCCGCAAGGCTGCGGCGGGCTGCACGGTCACGTGCACGTCGCGCCGAACGGCACTGCATGGCTTCCCGTCGCACAATGCAACGGCCATCAAGGCGGCGTGACGAGCACGGACGGCGGTACGACGTGGACCGAGTTCGCGCTGCCCACGAGCGTCTCCCAGGCCCAAGGCGCAGACCCGTCGATCGCGCTCGACGCCGACAGCACGGCGTACTACTGCTACGTCAACAACGAGCCCGTGCCGGCCGGCCATCCGCCGGAGGGCCACGTGCACGTGCAAGTGAGTCGCGATGGCGGCAAGACCTGGATCAACGATGTCGACCTCGGCGCCTCGCACGGCATCGTCAATGCCGCCGAAACCGAGGCGGTCGGCGGCAGCTCGGGCCGTGCGGCCTGCGGTTTCCTCGGCACCAACGTCGCGGGCGATTACCAGGCGCTGAGCTTTTCCGGCGTCTGGTATGCGTTCATCGCCACCACCTACGACGGCGGGCAGACCTGGACGACGGTCAACGCCACGCCAAACGATCCCGTGCAGAGCCACACCGGCGTGTGGCAGCAGGGCGGCAGCGAACAGGACCGCAATCTGCTCGACTTCAACGAGATCACGCTCGACGAGCGCGGTCGCGTGCTCTACGGCTTCAGCGACGGCTGCGTGAGCGCCGATTGCATCGCCGGCACGGCGCCGAACGACTACACCGCATGGATGCGCGTCGCGCGCCAGAGCGGCGGCAAGAGCTTGCTCGCCGCATTCGACCCCGATGAACCGACGGTGCCGAACCGCGCCTGTCTCGCCGGGACGCGCGATCCGTTCGCCGCGCATCTGAGCTGGAAGGCGCCGGATTCCGGCGGTGCGGACATCGACAATTACCTGATCTTCCGCGGCACCGCGCCGGGCCAGGAGACCTTGGTTGGTCAATCCAAAGGTGCGACGACGTACGACGATACGACGACGGATCCGCACGTCGTCGACTACTACTACACGGTCAAAGCCATCAACGCACGCGGCGCCGGCGCAGCGAGCCAAGAGATCAAACTCCAAGCGGTTGCGCCGCCTCCGGCGCAGAATGTTTGCACGGCGCCTGGCCTCACGATGCTCACCGATCCGGCCGGCGATGCCAGCGCGGCCGATGGTCTCGTCGCGGGCGCGGCGCCTGCCGGCACGGATCTCCTCGAATTCGATCTCGCGCAGCCGCTCGCGCTCGACGGCGTGCCGAAGCTCATCTTCACGTTGAAGACCGATGCGGGCGAATCGCCGCAGCCGCCCGGTTCCGCGTGGTACGTGGCCATGAAAGTGGCCGACGCGCCGCCGGCCAGCACGTTCCACTACACGGCCGTGCACATGGCGTGGTCGGGTGCCACGCCGGTGTTCGAATCGTACGTGCCGAGCCCGAACTCGAACGGCGACGTCGACGGCAGGTTCGTCACGCCGGGCAGCACCAAGCCTGCGCTGAGCGGCAGCTACGACGCACCTTACGACCGCATCACGATCGTCGCGAGCGCCGCCGACATGGGACTCAATCCCGGCGACCACGTCTTCGGCTTCGTCGTCGGCTCGTCGCAAACCACCGATGCGGTCAACGCCGGCACCGGCGTCACCGAACTCTACGATGCCATGCCGAACAGCGCCGCGTTCCTCGGCGCCTACACGATCGGCAACAGTTTCGACTGCGACGTCGTGTATCGCAACGGCTTCGAGTAGCCGCCCATACGGGTGCGGCGCGCAGCATGCGACGTCCCAAGCTCCACATGTATACACTTTCAATTTGTGCTTGAGCGCAAGCACAACTTGCGATGGTGTGACGGTACCGGCTTCATGGCGGTGTCGATGGTAGACGCACGTATCGGCTGCTGACAGTCAGCGCACGTGACGAACGGCGCGATGCGCCGGCTGCAAACTTGGGTCTAAGGAGCAGCCGGATGCATGCGTGCGTGAGGCGTTGGATATTTACAGCGGCGATTGCCGCGACCGTAGTGCTCGCGGGGAGCTCGCCGTCGGAAGCGGTGGCTTCATGGCGGGGCGCCTCGCTGACGATCGCTCCTGCGTTCGTCGGCGCCGCAACGGGCGCGCGGCCAGCGCTCCCGAAGCCCATGGATATGACGACAACGCCCATCGTGGCGGGTGCGAACGTCGGGTACCTGCCGGATACCTGGGACGTGACGTCGCAAGGCGAGTTCACGGACACGATGGCGCTGGACGTGCCGCAAGGGCGGGCAGGGATGCAGCCGGAAGTGGCGCTGACCTATTCGAGCAACGGCGGCAACGGCTGGGTGGGCGTGGGTTGGTCGCTGTCGACCGGTTCGATAATCGCGCGGTGTGGGAAGAGTTTCCCGACCGAGGGTCGCCAGACGGGCGTGCACTACCTCGATGGCGCTGATGTGAATGGAGTCAGCGCGGATCGCTATTGTCTCGATGGCGAGAAATTGGTAGTGGTGAGCGGGGCGTACGGTGCTGCGGGATCGGAATACCGCACGGAACACGATAGTTTCACCAAGACGGTGATCGTCTCGGTCGATGCGAACAACCACCCCAGCTTGTTCCGGGTATGGTTGCCCAATGGTCGGATTCGCGAGTATGTGCTGCAGTACGTCACGCGCTATGCGGGTAGCGACGGCGGTGCGGTGGCGACGGGCAAGGCGGTGGCGCAGTGGGCGTTGGACAACGAGCAGGACCGCGCCGGCAACCGGATCAATTACCAGTATGCGTTGACGACGAGTGGCACGTACGTCCTCACACGGATTTCGTATGCCAGCCACGGCAACGACATGCCGGCGTTGCGTTACGTGCAGTTCAACTATGAAACGCGCGCGGATCCGCAGACGCTGTGGCAGCGCGGCGTGCGTACGGATATTCAGCAGCGCCTCCACTCGATCGAAATGTGGGCGCCGAATCCCGCGACTACAGCGAAAGTGTGGGAATACGATCTTGGCTATACCTATAGCGCGAGCTCAGGTCGGAGTTTGCTGACATCGGTCAAGAAAGTGGGGTCGCTCGGGGGCGCGTTGTGGGCCAAGCAGCTGAGCTACCAGCAGCAGGCGCTGGATTCGTCGCAGTTCGTCAATCGTGTTGCGGGGTCGCACAATTTTACGTTTAGCGATCCGTCGGGATATGTCCCGGCGGTTGCGCGCGTGCTCGACGCCAACGGCGACGGCGCGGACGATTTGCTGCTGTTCCCCGGCGACAAAGGCTCATGGACGACGGACAGCAATGGTTGGAATCTGTCGTTCACGGCGCCGACTTACGTTCGCCTGGGTGTGCGAGCGCCCTTGGGCGGCAGCGGTCTGAAGAGCGCCTACGTCGTTTCGCCGTCCGGTGTGCCGATAACCGCCGGCGGATTGCAGGCGGTGCGCACTGTCGACCTGGATGGCGACGGCGCGATGGAAGTATGGGCCGACAGTCCCGATGTATGCGGTCGGCAACTTGGTTTGCGCTGGGATAGGGCTAGTTTCAGTCCCAGTGGCATTGCCGTCGATGCAGGTTGTACGAGTTCACGCGACGCGATCATTACTAGCAATTTCGCTGATATTAATGGTGATGGGCTCGTCGATCTGATCATTGGGCGCACGAGCTGGCGGTATACCTGCAGCGGAGGGGCATCGATCTACTGCGCGGGCAACGGCAGCGGCGATTTTGTCCCGACCGATATCCAGTACGACCCCTTGAAAGTACTGTACAACCAAGGCGGTGGCATCGGGTTTGGCGCTCCGATTGCCACAGGCGTGAGTTCAGCTGACCGTGCTCTCGTGACGGATCTGTGGGGCGAAGGCCGCGGCGCGTTAGTGATGGCGTCTGGGCAAGCCATCGGCGAGCGCGACGACGGTCAGCTGACAACCTGGACAGCGACAGCCAATCCGATTGGAACCGCGGCGTTGCCGCCGGCCGACAGCCGTACGTTGTACGGCGATTTCAACGGCGATGGTTTGCAAGATGTTCTGTTGCTGGATCCCAATAACGCGTCGGCAGCAACGTTGCGCTGGAATACGGGCGCGGGGTTTTATCCGGATTCCCATGCGCTGAGTCTTCCACGTGACAATGTCACCGATACCGATTCGGGTGTGCGCATCATCGACATGAATGGCGATGGGCGCGACGATATCGTGGTCTTCAAAACCCGGGGCAGCAACGATGCCGTGGATTTCATCATTGCGTACCTGTCCAATGGCAACGGTACGTTCAGCGGCCCGATTACTATCGACAATCAGCCTGGTACAAAAGCATCTTGCGGCAACCAGGCCAGTATGACCGTTGCCTGTGGGTGGACGACATCACAAATCGGCGATTTCAACGGTGATGGATTTGCCGACATCGTGCGCGTGCTGGCGGGGCAGCTGCAAGTTCTGGAACGTAAGCCGAACTACAACGACCGGCTGGCGGAAATCTACGACGAAAGGACTCCGTGGCCGCGCACAGCGGTAACTTACGATACGCAATGGTCGGATCGGCATCAAAACGACAGCACATGTTCGGTCAATCCGTTTTCAGGATTGGCCGACTCCTATCCGCAGCAATGCGTGCACCGCGGCCTGACGGTGGTGCGCGCGGTGGTGGATCGAACCGGGTTGGTGGATCCGACCAGTCCGGCCACGCAAGGGTATGTGCACCAGTGGTCATACGAAAAGCCGATGATGGATATCCGCGGACGCGGTTTTCAGGGCTTTACCACAGTGCGGCATTGGGACCCGCAGCGGCTGATGGAAACGACTACGGTCTATGATCCGTACACACGCGTAACCAATACCGTTCATTCGGCCTTGTACTACTACCCGAACGCCAATAGACCGCAAAGTGTCACCACCGTGGTGCCGATCGTCAGCGCGGATACGGAATCCACCATCCGCAAATATTGCGTCGGCGGTTTGACGTCAGCTGCATGCAGTCAGCCGGCGCGGATTCGTCGGACCGTCAATCACGATCAGCTCAGCCAGCTCAACAGTGGCGCGTCCTATATCGTGCAACCCGCGACGGGGTACACGAGCGAGTGGGAGCAAACCATCAACATCGATCTGGGTGGCGCCAACGGGGCGCCATTCAACACTCAACACACGGACGATCTACACCTCTGGGGCACGTTGACCGAACCGGCGACGCCGCTACGCCGCGTCGATCGTAGCTTCGGATTTGACGATTTCGGCAACCTGATCCATGAGGTCAGTGCCACGCAGAACGGCGTGCGGGCGGAAATGAGCATCAGCTACGATCACAGCAGTGATCGCATCGCGGCGTGGCTCAACAGCTTGCCGCTGTCATACAGCGTCACGACGACCGAGCCCAACGGCATCGCCACGACGCGTACGACGAATTACCACAGCGATCCGCTTGGGCAGCTGGACACGATCTATGCCGAACTTGGCAACCCGGATGCCGATATCCCCGAGACGATCACGCTTGGCTACGACAACAGCAACGGTGCAAGCGGCTACGGTCTATTGACCAGCGTCACGCAGAGTGCCCCCAATTCCGCAGACGGCACCGTCACCCCGACACGTCAGACGCATATCGAGTACACGCCGGCGTGTACCGCAAACGGCGTGTGTGCCGCGTTTGCGGGCCAGCCCGACGAGCGCGTGTACGCCACGCAGATCTGGACCTCGCACGACAGCGCGGCATACCAACCCTCGCAGTCGACGCTCAATCATCCGGCTTATGGCCCGATCGCGGGGATGGACGCCAATGGCGTGCAAAGTACAGCGCAATTGGATGATCTGGGCCGCGCGGTCCTGCTGCAATCGGCTGGACAGGCCGCCGCAGGCCTGCGCTATGCAGGACGACCCGACGCGTTCTGTACGAGCTGTTATAACGGCATCGTTACGACGGCCTCGCGCGGCAACGAACAAGCGACGACAATGGTGGATGCCGGCGGGCGACTCTTGCAGCAAGCTGCGACAGCTTTCGACGCTGTGCACGGCAGAACGATCAGTCAACGGCAGTACGATGCTTTGGGAAGACTCGCGCGCGTCAGCCAGTGGTATTTCGAGCTGGGTGGACAGCCGGCATACACAACATATCGATACGACACGTTAGATCGTGCGCTCGAAGTGGTGCGGCCCGATGCCACTAGAACCTGTCATCAATACACATTCTTCGAATCGCGTCGCTGGAACGTCGATGCCACGCACGCCTGCTCGATGGCGCGTGACAACGAGAGCTACACCACCACCGACGTCGATGGTCGCGTGATCGACAGCGCGAACGTCCTTTTCAACCCGCAAACGCAAGCCAAGAGCGAATTGCACACCCGCTTCAGCTACGCACCGTTCAATTTGCTTCAATCGGTGTTCGATCCGCTGTGGACGACGGGCGATGAATCACACGTCACGCGCATGAGTTACGACATCCGCGGCCGGCGCAAGACGCTCACCGAACCCGACCGTGGCACGACCGAGACGTACTACAACGGCTTGGGCGATGTGCGCCGGGAAGTCAAAGATGCCGCGGGCGAAGCGACGACATTTACCCATGACGATCTCGGCCGGCTGCTCTCGGCGGATGGGCCGGGCGTGGAGCAACGCTCGTATGTCTGGGATACCAGCGCGAACGGCATCGGCCAAATGGCTTCTGCCCATAGCTACCCGGACAAGGTCAACATTGCGTTCCGCTACGATATTTTCGGACGTCTGGCCGGCACGGATACGACGGACGAGACTAACAACGGCCCAACCTACAGCACCGATTTGACCTATGACGGCAACGGCAACCTATCCACGTTGGCCTATCCCAACACGGGGGTTATCGGCAGGCCGCGCTTGAAACTTCAGTACCACTACAACTCGTACGGTTATTTGAGCGGCATCGACGATATCAGCGCATCGCCGCCAAATTTACCCGTGAATTTATGGACGGTGGATCAGCGCGACGCGAACCTCGCTCTGCTCAACGGTCACCTGGGCGGCACGCTGATAGCGCTGAGCCGCTCTTACGATCCGCTGACCACGCACTTGAAAACGCTGGCGGCGACTGCCAGCGACAGCTCAAACCTGCTGCAACTGGCGTACGACTACTATCCGAACGGCTTGCTGCATGATCGCACGGACACCAGCACCAGCAGCGCGCGCACCGAAACCTTCGACAACGACAGTCTGTTGCGACTCACGCAATGGACGCTCACGTACAAGGGTCAGGAGACGCCGACCCAGTATTTCTACGATTCGCTGGGCAATCTGACCGAAGCATGGCGGCTCATCAATGGAGTCAACACGCGGCTTGAGAAAAACTTCTACGGTGAAAACGGCAAGCCGCACACGCTGACCACGTCGGCACGCAATGTCGCCGGAAGCGGTACCGCGGCGATTTACAGTTACGGCTATGATCCCCGCGGTCGTCAGATCAGCGGCGGTGGTCGCGACCAGATCACCTACACCAGCTTCGATCTGCCGCGCACCGTGACGGCGGGCACGCAGATTTGGAATTTCGGCTACGACGCGCTTGGCCAACGCGCGCGCAAGACCGGACCATCAGGATCGACGTTCTACGTCGCCGGACTCTACGAATATCGCGTCAACAGTGCAGGGGGCAGGCATGTTTTCCACGTGCAGGGCAGCGACGGCCCCGTCGCCGATATCGTGTACGTGCCCGACGGCAGCGGCACCAGCGCCAGCCTCATCCCGAAAACGTCAGGTGCCGGCAAATCGAGTACCAACCCCACCCCGACGCCCTCGCCCAGCGGTACAACAATGGTGGAGTACCTGCTGGCCGATACGCAAGGCAGTACGGGCGTCGTCTACACCGCCGACGTCGGCGGCGCCACCGGCAATGTGACTTCGCGCTTCTACTACGATCCCTGGGGCCAGCGCATCAACGCCGATGGCACTCCGTTCACCGGGCCGCTGTTCGATGTAACGAGCGGATACACCGGGCAGGAAACGGATGATGATCTCAACCTAATTAATTTCGGGGGGCGTATGTATGACTCTGTCACAAAGCGCTTCCTTACTCCCGACCCGATCGTCGGCGCACCGCTTTTTTCTCAGAGCTGGAATCCATACAGCTATGTGTTCAACAGCCCGGCCAATTTCATCGATCCATCCGGGTTCGATCCGCCGGAAAAGAAAGGCTGTGGCATCTTCATCGATTGCCCACCGACCACTCCCGATGGCGGTGGCGGCGGCGGAAGTGGCAGCAGCCCGGGCAGAGATCTGACTCTCGGTGACATGGACAAACAATTCGGCAATCCGGGTGCCGACGCCCGTGCTGCAGGCGAGAGCAACTTCCGCTACGGCAACCCACAGAAATCTGACGCGAATGGCAGTACGCCGATAAGAGAAATTCACGTCGGTGGTTCCACCGTCCGGTTAGGCCAGCCCCCCGGCGCGAAGCACGAGCTGTACGCATACAAAGGCGTGCTGCCCGGAGAAAAGCCGGTTTCGTGTGCAAGTGGCGCAGCCTATTCCTTCGTCGAGGGGACCAACCTGTGCTATCCGGACAACCGGCCGAATACGAATGCTGAAACGGTCGAAACAGTCGCTTTTTTTGTCGCGGGTGAATGGGCGCTCAAGCCAATACTGAGCCGCATCGGAGGAGCTATCGGAGGTTTCTTTGGCAGGCTGCTAAAGAAGAGCCCGCCTAGTGGATCGGGAGGGCAGTTCAGTAAGAACATCATCGTGGAGGGATATAAGAAGTTCTTCGGCATTGCCAAGAGCTTGGGCGGCTCGGAGGCCCCGAAGGCGAATATCGGCAAATACGCTCAGGCTTTTCTAAAAGCGACGACAACGGGCGTTACGGAGCCGGTGGCAGACGGCGGGCAGAAGGTGACGATTCAAAGCATCGCCAACACCTATGGCGCGTCTCTCGGCTCTTCGGCGGACTGGGGTGGTTTCCTGCAGGCGATGAGCACACGGTTTCCGA
>DASRGX010000124.1:0-21647 GCA_035650835.1 Rudaea sp.
TGGATGATCCGCGTCTCCAAATGCTACGAGCTGCAGGAGATCTACCTGCAGATGCAGTGGTCCGTGCTGCAGGATCTCGCCGACATCGAGCGCGTCAAGATCGAGACGCGCGCCGATGTCGCCAAGCAGTTGCTCGGTCGCGTGCGCGTGCTCGACGAGCTCGGCAAGGGTCTCGACGCCGGGTACGCGGATCTCCTCGGCGGCTGAGCGTCACTCGATCTGATCGCGCGCCCAGGCGACGTCGAGCGCTTCCATCGCGTCGCGCGGCTTGAGCTTGGCCGCCTTGGCGAACGCCGCGGCCGCGTCGTCTTCGCCTTTTTCGCCGCGCAGCAGCATCTGCGCGTTGCCGTACTCGATCCAGGCGATCGGCGCATCGGGAGCGAGCTTGAGCGCCTCTTTGAGCTGTTTTTCGGCTTCCGCGGCGCTCGCGCCGTACGTGAGTTTGGCCAGCATGCCGCCGACCTTGGCCACGATCTCCGCGTGATACAGCCCGAGCGCAGTGCGCGCCTCCGCGTGCTTGGGCGCGAGCTCGAGCGCCGCATCGAGCGATGCGCGTACCTTGCCCGCGATGCCTTGCGCGAGCGCCTGGGCGATCGAGATGCTCTGGCTGTAGCGGCCGAGCGCGAACGCTCGCCGATAGTGGCTGTTGGCCTCGCCGGGCAAGGCGGCGATGGCCTCTTCGGCGAGCTTGGCGAGTGCCTCGTAGCGGGCGATCCGGTCCTTTTCGTTGGCGACGAGATACGTCGCGTGGATGCCGCCCGCCTTGATCGCGACCGACGCACCGAGTGCCTTGAGCGCTGCGCCGCCTTCGTAGGCCTCGTGGAAATCCCCGCGATGGAACGCGCGCCACGCGTCCTGGAGCGCTACCGCGATTTTGCCGGCGTCCTTGCCGAGCTTCGGATTCGCCTTCAAAAGTTTGCCGACATGCTTTTCGTCGGGAAAAGGTTCCTGATCGCCCGCGTGGAGCTTCGGCCAGGCTTTGGCGAGCTTGTCGCCGGCATAGTCGAACGCCTTGTCGGCATGTGGAAACGGTGCCCAGCTCGATTTGGCCATGTCGCTGCTCCTCGTTTCGTCCAGCATCGTCGAGGCGGTACTTTGTTGCAAGGCCTGAACCGCGAAAGACACGAAGAAACACGGCGGGATTTGTCTCTCCTCATCCTCGTGCGCTTCTTGTCCTTCGTGGTTCAATCTTCCGCTTCCGCCGTGCGACAATCGATCGCATGAAAACGCCTGAAAATGCGAAGAAGCGCGCCGCGGAGCTGCGCGCCGAGATCGAGGACGCGAACTACCGCTACCACGTGCTCGACGATCCGACCATCTCGGATGCCGACTACGACCGGCGCATGCGCGAGCTCGAGGCACTCGAAGCCGAATACCCGGAACTCGCGAGCGTCGATTCTCCGACTCAGCGCGTCGGCGCGGCGCCTTCGGGCGAATTCGCCGAGGTCCGCCACGAGATCCCGATGCTGTCGCTCGCGAACGCGTTCACGGACGAGGAAGTGGCCGAATTCGCGGCTCGCATCGAAAAGCGGCTCGGTACGGCCGATCTCACGTTTTCGGTCGAGCCAAAATTCGACGGCCTCGCGATCAGCTTGCGCTACGAGAACGGCGCGTTCGTACGCGGCGCCACGCGCGGCGACGGCGAGACCGGCGAGGACGTCACCGCGAACCTGCGCACGGTGAAAAGTATACCGCTGCGCCTGCGCGGCCGCGGCTGGCCGCGCGTGCTCGAAGTACGCGGCGAGGTCTACATGCCGCGCGCGGCTTTCGAGAAGTACAACGCGATGGCGCGCAATTCCGACGGCAAGATCAAGCCGCTCGTGAACCCGCGCAACGGCGCGGCAGGCTCGCTGCGTCAGTTGGATCCGCGCGTCACCGCGGCGCGGCCGCTCGCGTTCTACGCGTATGCCGCCGGCGTCGTCGAAGGCGGCGAGCTGCCGGTGCGCCATTCGGCGATATTCGCGCGGTTCCGCGATTGGGGACTGCCCGTGAGTTCCCTCGTGGACACCGCCGACGGCATCGCGGGCTGCCTCGCGTATTACGCGGCCATCGGCAAGCGGCGCGACACGCTGCCGTTCGACATCGACGGTGTCGTCTACAAGGTCGACGATCTCGCCGCCCAGCGCGAGCTCGGCGTCGTCGGCCGCACGCCGCGCTGGGCGATCGCGCACAAGTTTCCCGCGCAGGAGCAGACGACCGTCGTCGAGGACATCATCGTCAACATCGGTCGCACGGGTGCGGCGACACCCGCGGCGAAGCTCAAACCCGTGTTCGTCGGCGGCGTCACCGTGACGAACGCGACGCTGCACAACGCCGACCAAGTGGCGCGCCTGGACGTGCGCGTCGGCGACAGCGTGATCGTGCGGCGCGCGGGCGACGTGATTCCCGAAGTCGTGCGCGTGGTGCCGGAGCGGCGTCCCGCGCACACGAAACCTTGGCGCATGCCAAGCCGGTGCCCGGTCTGCGGCTCGGCGATCGAGCGCGAAGAAGGCGAAGCCGTCGCGCGCTGCACGGGCGGCCTGACCTGCGCGGCGCAGCGCGTGCAGGCGATCTTCCATTTCGCCGCGCGCCGCGCGATGGACATCGACGGTTTGGGCGAACGCTATATCGAGGAGCTGAGCGAGTTCGGCTACGTCGCCACGGTCGCGGATTTGTATAAATTGTCGCTCGAGGATCTGCTCGACATGAAACGCCGCGCCGACGAGCGCGACGGCACGACGCCCGAGACGGTGAAGGCGGGCAAGGTCGCGACGAAATGGGCGGAAAACCTCATCGAGGCGATCGACCGCAGCCGGCGCACGACGCTGACGCGGTTCCTCTATGCGCTCGGCATACAGCATGTCGGCGAGAGTACGGCCAAGGCGCTCGCGCAATGGTTCGGCCGGCTCGAGCTGATCCGCCACGCACCTTGGCCCGTGCTGCGCGCCGTGCCGGACATCGGCATCGAAGTGGCGCGCGCGATCGACCACTTCTTCGAACAGAAGGGCAACCAGAAAGTCATCGACGATCTCATCGCGCGCGGCGTGAGTCTCGGCGACGAACATGCGCCGACTCCAAAGCTGCGCGCCGAACTCGCGCCGGCGAACCTGCTCGCCGCGATGGAGATCCCCGGACTCACCGAAAAGCGCAGTTCACAAGCCGCGGGCGCGTTTGCGAGTCTCGAGGAACTCGCCGCCGCGCCGTTGGCCCGCTGGATCGACGCCGGCATTCCGGCCGACGTGGCCGAACGCGCATATGCGCATCTGGCCACGCGTGACGCGCAGAGCCTCGTCGCCCGTAGCGACGCATCGGCGCGGCGCGTGCTCGATCAGATCGAAGGCGAAGGACCTGCCGCCGGACCGCTCGACGGCCAGACCGTCGTGCTCACGGGCACCTTGAATTCGCTGACGCGCGACGAAGCCAAGGCGCGGCTCGAGGCGCTCGGCGCCAAAGTCGCCGGCAGCGTGTCGAAGAAAACGAGTTTCGTCGTCGCGGGCGCGGAGGCGGGCTCGAAGCTCGCCAAGGCGCAGGAACTCGGCGTCGACGTGTGGGACGAGGCGCGGCTGCTTGCCTTTTTCGCGGAACACTGAGGCGATGCGTCCGGCGCGCAGCCGCCGCGACGCGCTCGTGCTGCGCGCGCGGCTTTACGCGCTGATCCGCGCGTTCTTCGCCGAGCGCGGCGTGCTCGAAGTGGAGACACCGATCCTCTCGGGCGCAGCGAACACCGATCCGAACATCCAGAGTTTCGGCACGCGGTTCGCCGGACACGTCGCCGCCGGTGCGCGCGAACGCTGGTTGCGCACGTCGTCCGAATTCGCGCAGAAACGCCTGCTTGCCGAAGGCATCGGCGACAACTACGAGCTCGGGCGCGTGTTCCGCGACGGTGAAGCCGGACGCCGGCACAATCCCGAATTCGCCATGCTCGAGTGGTATCGCGTCGGCTGGAATCACGTGCGCCTGATCGACGAAACCGTCGCGCTCGTCGAGGCGGCGCTCGCGCTCGTCGGGAAAAGTGCAAAAGTGGAAAAATGTACATATCGCGACTTGTTCCGCGATGCGCTCGGGCTCGATCCGTTCGTCGCCGACGAGTCGATGCTGAGCGGCGCGCTGGGCGGCGTGCGCGTCGAGCCCGAAGGTTTGAGCCGCGACGATTGGCTCGATCTGCTGCTTACGCACCGCATCCAACCCGGTTTTACGCGGGATAGGATCACGATCGTGTACGACTACCCCGCGAGCCAATGCGCGCTCGCGAAGATCCGCGCCGGCGATCCGCCGCTGGCCGAGCGCTTCGAACTCTATGTCGGCGTGCACGAGCTCGCCAACGGCTATCACGAGCTCACCGATGCCGCCGAGCAGCGTACGCGGTTCGAGCGCGACAACGCGCGCCGGCGCGAGCGCGGCCTGCCCGAATTGCCCGTCGACGAACGCCTGCTCGCCGCGCTCGCCCACGGATTGCCGGGCTGCGCCGGCGTCGCTCTCGGCGTCGAGCGTCTGCTCATGGCGATGAGCGGCAGCGACGATATCCGCGACGTCCTCGCGTTTCCGTTCGAATCGGCATGAACCACGACCGCCGCATCGCATTCCTCGACTACCTGCGCGTGTTCGCGTTCGTGTCGGTGTTCCTCGGGCACAAGTACTTCACAGCGCTTTCCGCGTTCGCGAGCGATCCTTCGGGATGGTATCCGGCGCGGCTCGTCTGCGCGTTTGTCTTGCCGTTCCTGCACCGCGGCGGCGCCGGCGTCGTGGTGTTCTTTCTCGTTTCCGGCTACGTCATCGCCCACGTGCTCGGCAAGGAAACCGCCGGCGAATTCGTCGTCAAGCGCTTCTTTCGGATTTACCCGCTGTTCGTCGGCACGGTATTGCTCGAATACACGCTCCTCGGGTGGTTCCCGGACGGCACGGATTTGCTGCGACAATTGCTGCTCGTCGGCGACTTCTTCGGCACGCGGTACGCGCTCGCCGGCGTGGACTGGACCTTGCGCATCGAGGTCGTGTTCTACGCATTCATGGCGATGTTGCGCGCCTTCGACATGTTCGGCGCACGCCGCAATGCGTTGCCGATCGCCCTCATCGCCGCGCTCGTGGGCTGCGGCTTGTTAGCCCCGATTCCTGCGACAGAAATCTGGTCGAAGGGCTATCTCACGATCTACGCGCCGTTCCTGCTGCTCGGCTCGATGGCCTACTTGTTCGAGCGCCGCGAAATCCCGGCGCGCGTGCTCATCGCGTTCGGCGCGCTCGTCTTCGTGCAGTACTACGCTCTCATGCTCGAATATCAGCCCGACCTCGCGCGCGATACGTACGTGTTCGTCGGTTGCGCCGTCTTTTTCGCCGCCTTCGCGGCCCGCGACGCGCTGCGCGCACGGTCCGGCGTATTCCTGCTTTCGGAGCTCACCTACGCGGTTTATTTGTTCCACAATTGGTTTTTCGATTACATGGAAACGGCGTACGCCGGCCGCGGGCTGGCGGCACCCTTCGTCGATCTCATCGTTTGCGCGGCGCTGTTTGCCGTATGCATTCTCGCCACGGTGTGCATCGAGAAGCCGTTCATACGCCTCGGCCGGCGCGTGGTGAAAGCATGGTCGACGCGGCGGCTCGAACCGCTCGGTGCAAGCGACGCGGGCGCTTGATCGCCTTCCCCCGAATCGAGGGAAGGCGATGATCCGGTGCGCTCAGTCGCCGATCACGAGCGCCCTCTCGCGTCGTTCGATGACGCTCATCGTGGCCTGATCGACCAGCCTGAGATCGCGCAGCTCGAACGGCGCATGCAAGCCGCCGGCGAACGTGTCGGCGCCGAACGCGAGCTCGAGTTTCCCCGGACCGCCGAGCCAGGTCGCGGACTGCGCGAGCGCCGCCGGATGCAAGGCGCCGTCGGCACCGGTGCCGTAAAGCACACCGCTTGCTTCGTAGCGGCTCGCCGCGGACGCGTCGACGGCGAGGTCGACATGCAAACCCGCGCCGTCGCGGGCGAGCTCGGCGGAGCCGCCGAACCGCGCGGTGGGCGCTGTCACGGCGAATGCGGTCGTCGCATCGCGCAGCACCTGCTGCGCGCCGCCGACTGCCGTGAAGACGTGCGCTTCCCACAGGGCGGGCCCGCGGCTGTGTGCGGCATCGGGCGTGAACCGGGCGCTGAAGCTGCCGTCCGGGTTGGCGGTGAAGGCGAGATCGGCGCTGTAGCCGTCGGGCGCCGTCACGAGGCCGGACGCGAGCGCGAGATGCGCGCTTCCCTCCGCCTCAGCGCGGAACGCTATCGTGCCGCCGCCGAGCACGGTGTCGCGATCGGCGCCGAAATCCATCGCGATCGCGCTGTCGGGCTCGAAGACGTGGACGAGATAACGTCCTTGCGCGTGCGGTGCGGCAATTTCCACTTCTCCACTTCCCGTCGCCGCGGCGAGCCGGAACGCGAGCGTACCGGCAGGCACGGCCATGCCGGCGCTGCGCAGGGCTTTCGTATCGGCGACGGCCGTGCTGGCGCCGTTCGCGTCGAGCGTACGGCCGTGCACGCGGACGAGCACGCCGGCGGGATCGAGCGCGGCGCCGGCGCCGCCTTGTGGACTCAGCCGGATCAACGCGCCGGGCGCCGTGGTGACGAGCTTCACGCCGCGGCGCAGCTCCGACTCGCCGACGTCGCTCCAGAACTCGCGGCTGTGCGCGACGTAGGGGGTCGGTGCGGCGGCCAGCGACGCGGACGGATCGAGCGCGTGCGAGACCATCACGGGCGCACGGTCGAGCCCGCTCGTCGCGAGCGACTTCGGCGCCGGCGCGAGCGCGGAGGGTACCTGGTCGCGCGCGCCGGGAGCGAGCAGCGCGATCGGCTGCGCGGCGGCCGCGGAAACGGATGTGGCGGCGAGCGCGAGTGCAGAAAGATATTTGTTCATTTCTATACCTCCGCTCAGAGATCGTTGCGCAGCACGACGTCGAGCCCGAAACAGGCGCGCCGGCTCTGGTTGTGCGACAGGGTGTGGCCGCCGACGCCGTTGTGGTCGTAGAACCACACGCTGCCTGCGGCCGCGGCGCTCGTGCACTCGATGAAGCCGTCGGCGCAGCTCGCGAGCCATGCCTTGGTCACTTCGAGACCCACGTTGAGCGTGTAGCCGCCGCAGTACGCATCGGAGTTGAACGGCGAATAGGTCACGTCGGTGCCGACGATGTCCCAGAAGCCTTTCGGCAGCGCGGGACGACCTGCGGTGCCGTACAGGTTGTTGGCGTTGTAGTAGGCCATCCAGCTCGTCTGCTGCTGGCGCACGGCGTCGTTCTGGTAGCCGAGCAGCCAGCCGACCGCCGACTCGAACACGTTGCCGGCGATGACCGCGTTCGCGAGCGGCGTGCCGGCGCTCGACGGCGCGATCGCGTTCACCCAGCGCACCGACTTGATGATCGCGGGATAACGGCTGTCGTAGGTCGGGTTCGAAAGAATCCAGCGCATCACGTTGCCGCCGTTGGAATGCGTGATGACGACGAGATCGTCGATGTGCTTGCTGGCGATGAAATTGGACAGCTGCGTGGCGAGGCAACCGGCGGCGCCGCTCGTCCACATGTACTGGGTGAAGTCGCAGTTGACGACGAGATAGTTGGCGCGGTTCGACAGGCCCTGGATCACCGAGTTGACCATCGGCGGCTGCCAGTAGTCGTCGTAGGCGTCGGTCTGTTGGCCCGTGCCGTGGACGAACGCAACGCCGGTCGTGGTGGCGAACGCGGTGCTGCCGGCGAACAGCAAGGCGAAACTTGCGAGCGATCGAAGCATGAAGATACCTCCCCGTGGACCCGCAAACGCGGGCCGCGACGCGACCGCCACGGAGAGATCGGACGGGGAAAGGCGTCCATGTCGCCGCCGATGCCCTCGGGAGCGGTCAAATGGGAGCCGTACGCAGGAAAACGCAACTTTGTATACTTGTATCGCACGATTCCCGGCCGTGCCGCCGGCGCGAATCCCTCCCAGGGCGGCGCCGGAGACCGCGCGAGATTAAACGTTCGTTTTATGCGAGTCAAACGTATGTTTGACAGTTGCGCCGGGCCATGAAATCCGCTATCCGGGCGGCGCGCATGAGCTCGCTTCGGTGGCGACCGGCTGCGGCTTGATGCGCAAGGCCAACATGACGCCGGCGAGCAACAGACCGATGCCAGCGCTCGTCAGCGGCGCCGGCCAGCGGCGCTGCCACAGGAAAACATAGGCGAGCGCCGCCACCGTCTCGAACACGATCAGCTGGCCCGAGACTGCGGTCGGCAGACGCTGGCTCGCCCGGTTCCAGCACAGCGTGCCGAGCCACGATGCGAAGAGTCCGATCGCGGCCATGAGTCCGACGAAGGCCGATGGACGCGGGCCGAGCGGGAGCGGCAGCGTGCTGCCGCGCAGCGCGAGCCAGGATGCCGCAAGCGCGTATCCCGCGAGTGCGAGCGGCAAGGTCGCGAGACCTTGCGCCGTCGCCCATGTGCGCGCCTCGCGTCCGGCGTGCGCGCGCAGCCAGTCGGCGTTGCGCAGCGGATACCACGTCCAGCACGCGACGGCGCACGCCGCCAGTGCGGCGCCGAAGCCGTAGCCTGGGAGATCCGCGCCGCCTTGCGCAGCGAGTCTGCCGAGCTCCGCCTCGTTGACGCAGGCGATGCCGGCGCCGATCGCGAGCAGCGGCAGGGCGAGCCGCCGCCAGGGCAAGCGCCCGTCGCGGCGCCGGTCGCGGACGTTGGCGCTGATCGCGATCACGACGGGCAGCGTGCCGATGATCACGGTCGGCAGCGCGCCGCCGGCTTGCTGGATCGCGCTCGCGAGACAAAGGTAGTAGAGCAGGTTGCCGACCGCGGCGAGTTTGAGAGCCTCGATCCAATCGGCTCGCGTGAGCCGCGCCAGCGTATCCCGATCGAACCAGGCGAGCGGCAGCGCGATGAGGCCGAACGCGAGATAGCGTCCGCACGAGAGCAGCACGGCCGGATATTCGGGCAGCATGAGCGGCCCGACGAACACCAGACCCCACATCACGCCCGCCGCCAGGGCAAACGCCACGCCGCTCCACATCGTCATGCTCCCGATTCGCTCGCCGCAGTGTGCATCGGCGCGCGGCGCCGGTCTTGTACGGGATTGCGGTTCTCAGCCGCGCAGCTGGCGTTGGTAGCGCGCCGGAGTCACACCGTAGCGGCGCGCGAACGAACGCGTGAGATGCGCCTGATCGGCGAGACCCGTCGCGGCCGCGACCTCCGCCGGCACTTCGCCGCTCGCGAGACGCCGTTTGGCCGCGGCCAGGCGCAGCGCCATGAGCGCCTGCTGCGGCGTCGCATGGTGTTGCGCACGGAAGCTGCGCAGGAAATGAAACGGGCTCAGCTGCGCGACCGCCGCGAGATCCTCGAGCCGCAAGCGCTCGCCGAGATGCGCGTGCATGTATTCGATCACGCGGTCGAAACGGGCGCGAGCTTCGGTGCGCGCACTGCGCGGGCCGAGCGCATAGGGGTGCAATACTGCGATGAGTTCCGCCAACGCGCTGTCGAAAGCGAGCGGTTCCTGCGCCTGCCAAAGCGTTTGCAGCAGCGTCGAAACGCCGCGGGCGAGCGCCGGATCGCCGTGTACCACGGCGTGCGGGAACCGCCATGTTCCGCCTGCGATCTCGCCCAGCCGGTCTTCCTCGATGTAGATCATGCGGTAGCGCCAGCCGCTTTCGGAGGCGGCGCGACCGGTGTGCAGCATATCCGGGTGCATGAGCACGACCGAGCCGGCGGTTGCGACGTGCTCGCTGCCCGCATAGCGGAAACGCTCGGCGCCGCTCTCGATCGCGCCGATGCCGTAGGCGTCGTGCGTATGCGGCTCGAACGCGTGACGCACGATGTGCGCGCGATAGAGCTCGACGCCTTCGCGGGTCGGCCGGCGGAACTCGGCCCGATCGGAAGGCGCATCGAATTGGAGGGGAACGCTGTGCATGGCTGTCTGCAAGAAGCGGCGCGTTAAGTTTACGCCCGAGCGGGCGTAAACTGGCGCGGACTATCGAGTCCATGCGGAGTCGCTAGTGGGCGCCCATCGTTTCATACGCATCGCGGCGGCGACGGCGTTCGGTTTGGCGAACGCTGCCGCGCACGCCTACCACGTGAGCTCGTACACGAGCGGTAGCGAGACGCTGTACCTCAAATGGGGCGACAACAACGCCGGCACGCCGGGCGGCACGGTGTACTGGTCGTTCATTCCGGCAGGAACGTCGGGGAGCGTCTATTGCGGCAGTGCGTGCCCGGGCACGAGCACGGATTCCATCGAGATCGAGAATTCACCGGGCGGGGGCTTCACGCCGGCGCCGATCTCGACGCTCGAATCGCACATCACCGCGATGATGGCGCGCTGGTCGGCCGTCACCGGCATCCGCTTCGTGAAGCTCGCGAGCGACAGCGGCGTTCCGATCGACGATCCTGCGGCCGTGCCGCCGGCCACCGGCCAAATCCGTATCGGCGTTTTCGCCTTCGGCACCGGCGGGAGCGAAGGCGCTGCGGTCGGCTACTCGCCGCCGCCGAACGGCGGCACGGGCGCGGGGAATATCCTGTTCAATTCCAATGCGTATTACCAGTTCGCGCCGGGCAACGAGAACGATGCGTACGACAATACGTACGCTCCGAACGATGTCGACAGCCTCATACTGCACGAGCTCGGCCACGCGATCGGCCTGCTGCACGTGACCGACGACGGTACCTGCCAGGTGATGTGCGTCGATCCGCAATGCTTGTTCCACATCAAGCGGCAGCTCACGCCCGACGATATCGCTGGGGCGCAGTTCCTCTACGGCGAGATTTTCTACGGCGGATTCGAGCAGTGATTCAGGTGCTCGGCGTCGCTTCGACGTGTGTAAGGCTGCCGCGGCGCCGCCGCCACAAGAACAGGATCGCACCGAGCGGCAACGAGGTGGAAATCGTGACGGCGCCGTAGAACGGCGCGACGAACGAGGCGCTGAAGAGCTGCACGGCCGCGGGCGAGAACGACCAGTCGCCGGTCGACCAATTTACGGCGAGCTCGCAGAACCCGCACAGTATGAAAAGCACCCACAACCATTTCCTGTGCAAATTCCGCGTCCGCGCGCAAAGCACGAGCGCCCACACCGTAATCGTCACGCCGAGAATCGCCGCGCAGAACACGAAGTACTGCGCAAAGCCCTTGCCGCGGAAGTCGAACCGGTTCGCCTGTTCGAGCGATTGCTTCTCGGGGACGATGTTGAACCCGATGAGGCGCCGAGCGCCCTCCGGATCTTCGATCTTCACGACCGCCAACATCCATCCGCCGTCGAATTCGTATTCGAGCGTCGTGCGAACGCTCGTTTCGCCGTTGTCGGTCGAGCGCACAGCGCCCACGAGTTTGATGGATTTCGGCTCGCCCTCGGGGATTCTCTTCGCCATCGCGTCGAGCTCCGCGAAGAGGTTTTCGCGCGGAATGGCCGTATTGGTCACCTTGCGGAACTCGCCGAATTGCCGCGTGCGCAGAAGCTCGACGTAGTGCTTGGCTTCCGCTTGATCTTGCGGAGTGGAAAACTTCTGCAGCATCTGCTCACGGCTGCACGCGGCGAGCAGGATGAACGTCAGAACGCAGCAGATGCGATACATAGCGATTCCCCCAAATGCGGCTTCAGAATTCGAGATCGAGCGCGGCGCACAAGTAGTCGATCATCGGCGCCAAACGTTTGAACGTGCCGACGACGTGCGGCAACAGTTCGCTCGAGCAGGCGAGCGCCTCGGTGAATTCTTCGCCGGCGGCAAAATTGCGGCGCTTGAGATCTTCGATGAGCTCGTGCTGCGGATCGTAGCCGCGCGGCGGACGGCTCAAGGATTCGCCCCAGAATGAAAAGTGGCCGCGAAATGCCTTGCTCTGCGTGGCGCGCTTCCAGGCGGCGGGATTGTCGGCGAGGAAATCGCGGATGCGCTTGAGCGTCGGCGGTTCGGGCTGCCAGATGCCGCCGCCCGCGAAGCAATCCTTCGGCGCGATGTGCAGATAGAACGACGGCGCCGGCGTTTCGCGGCGCCGCTCGTGGAAGAAACGCGCGCCCGCCCAGGGCTTGTACGGCGTCTTGTCTCCCGCGAAGCGCGTATCGCGATGGATGCGGAACAGCGAGCCTCCGTTGCGGCGCGCGTCGGCGCGGTAATGGGCGCTGATCTTCGCGAGCGGCGCCTCCATGTCGGCGATCAGCGCAAGGAACGGCTCGCGCACGTGGCGCTCGTAATCGGCCTGGTGCGCCTTGAACCACGGGCGGTTGTTGTTGCGCGCGAGCGCGCCGAGGAAACGGAAGGTATTCTTGGAAAAATATACTTTGTTCATGAGGTGACGGTTTCCGCAGCGAATTCCCCGGCGATCGACTGTCCCCAAGCCTCGAGCTGGTCCAAGATCGCGTATTGCGCCGGCATGAGGTCCGGAGCGGCGCGCGCGGCGGCGATCGCGGCGAAGTACTCCGCGAGCGTGAGCGCCGTGAGCGGCGTGTGCGTCGTCAGGCGTTCTTCGCGGAACGCCATCCAGCGTTCGCGCTCGGCGTCGCTCAGCGTCTCGGGCCAGTTGCGCGCGCGGTAGCGGAACAGCAGATCCGCGCAGCGCGCGTCCTGGAAGGCGAACTCGCGGCGGCCGAGCTCCTCGGGCGGCGTGCCGCGCACCGCGGCGAACAGTCGCTTGTCCGCATCGCAGGCGAAACCGCCGTAGAGCGAGAGCTCGGCGTCGGCACGCTCGCGGGCTCGCGGGCTCGCGAACACCCGGCGGACTTTTTCCGCGATGTCGGCCGCACCGCGCAGCCGTTCGAGATGGCGCTCGCAACGCGCCGTGTCGAGGCCGATGCGGGCGAGGTCGGTATCCTTGAGCACGGCGAGCGGCGCGAGCGCCGGCGATCGGTTGATCGACACGGCCTTGAGCGGAATGCGCTCGACGCCTTCGGGCAGGTCGGCGCGCGCGGTGAACACGCGATCGGCGATTTCGTCGGCTTCGAGCGCGATGAATGGCGCGGGGTCGACGTCGAGATCGTAGACAATGACCTTGTTCTGCTGATCCGGATGCACGGCGAGCGGCACGACCATCGCGAGGCAGCCGCGCTCGGCCGGATAGCGCGACGAGACATGCAGCACGGGCGTGCGCCGTGTCCAGTCCAGGAGATCGAGCACACGCTGCTTCTGGCGCAGACCGAAATAGAAGTCCCAGAGCCGCGGCTGCGCACACTTGACGAGCCGCGCGAGCGCGATCGTCGCCTCGACGTCCGAAAGGGCATCGTGCGCGCGGCCGTGCGCCAGGTTATTGGCGGCGGCCAGATCCTCGAGCCGGAAGCTCGGCACGTCGCCGCTGCCGTCGTCGCGCGGACGTCGCGGCCAGGCGATGCCGTGCGGTCGCAGCGCATAGCACATGCGCACGAGATCGATGATGTCCCAACGCGAGTTGCCGTCCTTCCATTCGCGCTCGTAAGGGTCGTAGAAATTGCGGTACAGCAGGTTGCGCGTGAACTCGTCGTCGAAGCGGATGGAGTTGAAACCGACGCCACAGGTGCCCGGCTGCGCGAGCTCTTCGTGCACCCGCGCCGCGAATTCGGCTTCGCGCAGACCCTCGCGCTCGGCGCGCTGCGGCGTGATGCCCGTGATCAGGCACGAAATCGGCTGCGGCAGTACGTCCGTCGCGGGCTGACAGTAGATCGAGAGCGGATCGCCGATCGGCTCGAGCTCGAGCGTCGTGCGCCAGCCCGCGAACTGGGCCGGCCGATCGCGGCGTGGATCGGTGCCGAAAGTTTCGTAATCGTGCCAGTAGAACGAGGGCTGAGGAGTGAGGGGGGAGGACATTGAGCGATGATACGCTCATACTTCCCCGCTTGCGGGGATAGTTAACCGCCAGATTGCCTCGCGATAGCATCTTTTCGGAGATCGCTTGCCTCGCGGATTTTTGCTGGTCGCACGTAGAGCTGATAAAGAACGTCCTTCATGAGCTGAAGCAATACTGCTGCCCTTGCGGGCGAAAGTGGTGGAAGATGTGGATGTGCGCCATCGTGACCAGAAATCATGATTGCTTGGAGCTGCTCGAAAGTTTCGTCGTCTGCTACTCCCATTTCTTTCAGCTCTCGAAGCTGCGCTTGAATCTTCGTGGTTCCCTCAGCTCCGAAGGACTCCGAGACACTTTGGATACAGCGGCGACACATCGACGCGAATGCATTCCAGCAGGAATGCGCATAGCAAGTTAGCGCTTCGCGAAAATCGTTGAGCACCGCGCCAGCGAGATATTGGGTTTCGAATGGCTCAACGGAAGTAGTGACTTGCTCAAATTCGTCGTCAAGCTGAACAGGGTTCGCAAGGTGACGAACTCTAAATCTAAGAAAGATAGCGCGATTGCAGGAGCTACAGCGGTAAACGATGCCCGTTTCGGCCAACCCAAAGCGGTGGACCAACTCCCAGCGAGGAACAGCGACCGGAATGAGAACACTTTGTGTCGAACAATGAGGACAGCGCAAGTTAACCGGCTTATCGATTAGGTGCTGCACGTCGCCATTCTGTCGGATTTCCATACATACTCACTCCGCATCAGGTCTTCAGGCGGCCAACGCAAGCTTCCTCCTGGGCACCAGCTTTCCTCGCAAGCGGCGGAAGCGTTCCAACCTTAGCCTTCAGCCCTCAGCCCTCAGCCCCTCGGGCGGCTCGCCGCCGCGCAGCACTTCGAGCTGTCCGTTGGCGGCGCGCAAACTCTGGTGCGGCCGTCCGACGTAATAGCCCTGCACCTGGTCGACGCCGCAAGCGTGCAGCGTTCGCAGGATTTCCGGGCGGTCGACGTGTTCGGCGATCGTGATCTTGCCGATCGAATGGGCGATGTTCGTGATCGCGCTGACCACGGCGAGATCGACCGGATCGTTGAGCAGGTCCTGCACGAACGAACCGTCGATCTTGAGGAAATCGACGTCGAGATGCTTCAAGTGCGCGAACGACGAGAAGCCGATGCCGAAATCGTCGAGCGCGAAGCGGCAGCCGAACGGTTTCAATTCCTGGATCAGATGGCGCACGGCTTCGACGTGGTTCAGCGCGCCCGACTCGGTGATCTCGAAGATCACGGCGCGCGGATCGACGTTGAATTCGACGAGGCAGTCGGTGATGTAGCGGTTGAGGTCGCCATGCGTCAGCGATTGCGTCGACAGATTGATCGCGAGCCCGGTCGGGGCGTCTTGCGCGTTCTGATCGCGCAGCACTTGGAAGGCTTGGCGGATGACCCAGCGATCGATGTCGGCCATCATGCTGAAGCGTTCGGCCGAAGGCAGGAACGCGTTCGGCGCCACGAGGCTGCCGTCCGGCGCGCGCAGCCGGATCAGCGCTTCGTAGAAATCGCGCTGCGCCGGCCCGCGCCGGCGCAAGTGGCGCGTCCACAGCGCACCGGGTTGGTCGGGCAGCGCGTCGAATTCGATCTGCGCGAGCGGCAGGATCGGCTGGTAGCACAGCACGAAACCCGAGTTCTTGAGCGCGGCTTCGAGCCGCGAGGACCAGCCGAGCTCCTTGTCCATGCGCGCGCGCTGGTCGCTGTCGGGCGAGAACACGTGCACCTGGTTGCGTCCGTTGCGCTTGGCCAGATGCAGCGCGACGTCCGCCGCGGCCATCGCCTCGCTGCGCGACGGCGTGTTCTGGTCGAGCCTCGCGACGCCGATCGAGACGCCAACGCGATAGCTCTTGCCGCCGTAGCTGAACGGCAGCGAGCCCAGCGATTTGCGGAATTCGTCGGCGATCTGCCCGATGTCGGCCTTGTTGATGTTGCGCAGGATCACCGCGTATTCGTCGCCGCCCATGCGGGCGATGTGATCGCTTGCGCGCAGGCGCGAAGAAAGCCTGCGGCTGATCTCGACGAGCAGCTGATCGCCCGCCGTGTGGCCCGCGGTGTCGTTGATGTACTTGAAGCGATCGAGGTCGAGGAAGAGCAGCAGCGAGACGTGCTCGGTGCGCTTGAGGCGCGCGATCTCCTGTTCGAGCTCCGTCTCGAACCAGGCGCGGTTGTGAAGTTTGGTGAGCGCGTCGTGGCCGGCCTGCCAACGCAGTTCTTCCTCGAGCATGCGCCGCGCCGAGATGTCGCGGAACGCGACGACCGACCCTTCGCGCCGGCCTTCGACCTGCATCGGATACACGGTGCATTCGACGGGCACCGGCCGCCGCGCCTTGCTCCAGAACACGGTCTGCCATCCCGGCACCTGGCTGCCCTGTGCGTAGCACTGCGAGAGAAAACAAGCGCTGCGCGGCACGGCGGTGCCGTCTTCGTAGCTGTGGTGGAACGCATCGAAAGCCGATTCGCCGATCAAGTCTTCCGCCGCGCCGTGGCCGAGCATGTCGAGCGCCGCCGGATTCACGAACTGGATCGTGCCGCGGCTGTCGACGCCGTACACGCCGTCGCCGACCGAGCTCAGTATACTTTGCAGCCTGCGCCGTTCGGCGTCGACCGACTTGCGGTCTTGCACCGCGCGCGCGAGCGAGCCCAGGCGTGCGAGGAACAGCTCGCGCGCCTCGCTCTTGAACAGGCATTCGAGTGCACCGGCGGACAGCGATTCGTTGATCACGCGATCGGAATAGGTGCCGGTGATGATCGCCGAGAGCACGCCGCTCGTGCGCGGATCGTCTTTCATGCGCTTGACGAGCGTGGTGCCGTTCGCACCCGGCATGAAATAGTCGACGATGGCGAGATCGAACGTCGTCTCCTGTGCCTTGCGCCAGCCGTCCTCGACGTCTTCGGCGGTCTCGACGAGATAGCCGTGCTTCATGAGCAGGCGCCGGAACGCGACGCGCACGGTGGCCGAATCGTCGACGAACAGCACGCGCAGATGCGATTGTCCGCCGTGGTCGAGATCGGGCAGCACGAGCGACGGCGGGTTGATGAGCTTGAGCATCGCATCCGCGCATTCGCTGTAGTCGCTCCACAGCAGCAAGCCGGTGCTCGGCCGCTTCATCATCCAGTTGACGACCGCGCCGTCGTTCGAATCGGCGAGCAGCAGCACCGCGAAATGCTCGAAATCGTCGCGGCGCAGAAGGCTGAAGACTTCGTCGGCGCTGCCGTCGGGATGCTCGGGCCAGCCGATCACGACGCCGCGGAAGCCGGCCGGCGTGGTACCCAAGCGTTCGAGCACGGGCAGAGCCTGGTCGTAGGTGTGCAACTCGCTGACCGCGAATCCCTTGCTGGCCAGTAGCGAGTGCATGGCGCGGCGGCGCGTGGCCGACGTTTCCACCAACAGGACACGATCCAAGGCGAGGCTCCCCTGAAGCCGATTGCCTAACCGGTGAGGGTAGCGTGCCAGTGGCGAGCGCGCAATTGCTGCGGCTGTGCGGGCGGAGCCCGGAATGTTAAGGTTCGGGCTTCGATCCGGCGACCGAATCCTATGAGCGCACCGTTACCGCACGAAGACAACCTGATCTGGATCGATCTCGAAATGACGGGGCTCGATCCGGATACCGATTCGATCCTCGAAATCGCGACCGTTGTCACCGACAAGTCATTGAATATCCTTGAAGAAGGACCGGAATTCGCCATTCGCCATGCGCCCGAGCGGCTCGAGGCCATGGATGAGTGGAACCGCAATCAGCATCGCAAGTCGGGGCTGTGGCAGCGCGTCGTCGAGTCGACCGTGGACATGGCCACGGCAGAGGCGCACACGGTCGATTTCCTTGCGCGCTGGGCGCCCGCGGGAAAATCGCCGATGTGCGGCAATTCGATCTGCCAAGATCGCCGCTTCCTGCACCGGCTCATGCCACGTCTCGAGAAATTCTTCCATTACCGCAATCTCGACGTTTCGACGCTCAAGGAGCTCGCCCGGCGCTGGGCGCCCGAGATCCACAAGGGCTTCAACAAGGACTCGGCGCACACGGCCTTGAGCGACGTGCGCGATTCGATCGCCGAGCTCAAGCATTATCGGCAGTTCATGGGGCCGCTCGCGGGTACGCAATAGCGGCGGAAAATCGGGGAACGCATGGCGGACGCGCTCGCGATCGCGATCGTCGGCTACGGCACGGCCGGACAAGCGGCGGCGATCCTGCTCGCGCAGGACGGCCATCGCGTGGAGGTCTTCGAGCGCGCGCCGGAGCTCGGACCGGTAGGCGCCGGCCTGCTGCTGCAGCCGACCGGCCTGAGCGTGCTCTGGCGCATGGGGCTGCTCGACGCGGCGCTCGCCCACGGTGTGCGCGTCATGCGTCTCTTCGGCGACACGCCGAGCGGTCGCACGGTCATGGACATGCGTTACTCGGGCCTCGATGCGCGCCTGTTCGGCCTCGGCATGCAGCGCGGTGCCTTGTTTTCGATTCTTGCCGACGCTTGGTCCGGTGCGAAGAGCGTGCATTGCGGCACGCGCATCGTCGCCGTCGACGAATCGGGACGCCGGCTCCGCGACGAGACAGGCCGCGAGTACGGCCCCTACGATCTCGTGCTCGCCGCCGATGGCGCCGCCTCGGCGCTGCGCAGTGCGGTCGGCAAGCCGCGGCTCGACCGGCCGTACCCGTGGGGCGCCTTCTGGTGTCTCGTACCGCAAGGCGAGTGGGCGCACGCGAACGAGCTGCGTCAGCGCTACGTCGCCGCGCGCAAGATGATCGGCCTCCTGCCCGTCGGCACGCGTCCCGGCGACGCGACGCCGCGCTTGAGCTTTTTCTGGAGCCTGCCGACGAAGGATTTCGACGCCTGTGCCGCGCGCGGCAGCGGCGCGCTCGCCGAAGAAATCGGCACGCTGTGGCCGCAAGCGCGCGAGCGCCTGGCCGGCATCGCCGACATGAGCTGCCTCGCCCGTGCGAGCTACCGCGACGCCGTGCTCGATCGCTGGCATCGCGGACGACTCGTGCTCGTCGGCGACGCCGCCCACGCGATGAGCCCGCAACTCGGCCAAGGCGTCAACATGGCGCTCATGGATGCCTACGCCTTGCGCGAAGCGCTGCGCAGCGAAGCGAACGTCGATACCGCGATCCAACGCTACGAACGCGAACGACGCACGCACGTGCGCATCTACCAATTCTGGAGCCGCTGGCTCACGCCATTGTTCCAATCCGATCGGGACTCGCTCGCGCGGATGCGCGATCTTTGTTTTGCGCCGATGGGTCGCTTGCCCGGCGGGCGTGGGATGATGTTGAGGGTGTTGAGCGGGACGCAGCGCGGTTGGTGGGGGCGATTGAGACTCGCGGAGGAGTTTTTGACCGCACTTTTTTCTGCGAACCAAGACGCGATTGTGTAGAAGCGTCACGCTCGCCCGAACCGAGTTGCTGGTTCGGCAACAGAACAGACAGCACGAGGAATAATCAACGATGAGCACCATTCCTACCGGAACAGAACGGATTCGCCCGTTTGTGCCGACCAAGGATTTCGACCTTTCCAAGCGGTTCTACGAAACACTCGGTTTCGAAAAAGTGCTCGACGGCGAGGTCGCCATTTTCAATGCGGGTTCCGGCGGCTTCATCCTCCAGCGCTATTACCAAAAGGAATGGGCCGACAATTTCATGCTGCAGTTGATGGTCGACGATCTCGATGCCTGGTGGAAGCACATCGAAGCCTTGGATTTGCCGGGCAGCTTCGGCGTGCCTGCGCCGAAGGCGCCGGCCATGCAGCCGTGGGGATTGCGGACCGCCCACGTGATCGACCCTTGCGGCGTGCTGTGGCATGTCGCGCAACGACGATCAGGCGCGATGCAAGACTAGTGCCTGGACTATACGCACTCCGTACCCGGATCAATTTCTGCAACTTTCGTCATATGGTCGAATGGACCATGTCATAGCGTAAAGCTACGCTCAAGCTGTCGATCGCGCCTAGAATCGAGGCAACTCATGTCCACTACTTGTTTTCGCGTGTGTCTGCTACTCGTGTTCCTGGTGTTATTCGTTCCGCGGGCGTTTGCAAGTACTGGAGGCTGTGCGTCATACCAGTCTGCGAGTACCCAATGCGAGCAGAAGGAAACGTGGTTGATAGGTCTCGGCGATCCGCAGTTGCTTTTTCTCGACACATGCCATGTCGATTGGAGCGCCCCGTGGGACAACAACGGCAGTGTGGGCGGCGACACCATATTTCATTACGAAAACTTTCCCAACGATACCCCAGCCGGCTATAACTTCACTTGGCTTTGCATTGACCCACCATTCTCGCTGGCGAAGAACAAGGGCCAACCAACCTGCGGCAGTTGCGTTGGCGACCCGATCAATGCGGGAACAGGAGATATGTATCTCGCCGAGACGGATTTCACTATCGGGCGATGGCTGCGCTTCAAAAGGGAGTACACGACCGACCTACCTGCAGCGGGTGCAGTCGGTACCAATTGGCGGCATACGTATTCACGCAACGTGGATTATTCAACGACGACGCCGACGCGGACTATTCTTCGCCACGAAGACGGCAGATCGCTGACATTTACATTGTCGAATAACATATGGACATCCGATCCGGATATCCAAGACACACTCGTCGAACAAACCGACGGCAACGGTAACCCCACGGGTTGGACGTATTCGCGCGCGGACACCTTGGAGACCGAAGTCTACGACGGTTCGGGCAAGCTGCTCTCGATCACCGACAAGAACGGTTTCGTCACGACACTGACTTACAGCACGAGCAACACGCCATCGTCGATTGCGCCGACGTCGGGATATTTGATCACCGTCACCGATCCTGCGCAGCGGCAGCTCCAATTCACCTACAACGCGAACGGCATGCTGGCGACGGTCACCGATCCGGCCGGACAAGTGTATCGCTACACGATCGACACGAATTTCAATCTCGCTTCGGTTTTGTATCCCGGTACGCCGACCGCGCGGAACTATCTCTACAACGAATCCGCGCACACGCAAGGCGGTGCGTTCCCGGCGGCGCTCACCGGCGTCGTCGATGAAAACGGCGCACGCTATGGTACGTTCGATTACGACACCTCCGGCAACGCGATTGCCACGCAGCATGCTGGAGGCGTCGACAAGTTCAGTCTCGTCTACAACAGCGACGGTTCGTCGGACGTCACCGATCCGCAGAACAGCGTCACGCACCATGCGTTTACGATAGTGAACGGCGTTTCGCTGGCATCCACGCTTAGCGGTCCGGCGATCGGTTTTGCGAACGTCGCGACGCGCACCTACGACAGCTACAACAACCCGAGCAGCACGACCGATTTCAACGGCGTGTCGACCTGCTACACCTACGACCAATCGCACGGCCTCGAAACGAGCCGTGTCGAAGGCGTCACGGGCGGCTGCAGCGGCACGCCCGTCGGCTTGCGCACGCTGCAGACCGATTGGGACACGGCGCTGCGCGAACCGATCGAGCGCCGCATCTACAACGCCAGCGGCACGCTGGAGACGAAGACGCACTGGGTCTACAACACGCGGCGACAGACGACGTACCGCTGCATCGTCGATCCGGCCGTCAGCGGTGCGCTGAGCTACACCTGCGGTTCGTCGTCGAACGCACCGACGGGCGTGCGCCAATGGGCGTTCACGTATTGCGAGCAGGCGGACGTCACGGCGGGTACGTGTCCGCTCGTCGGATTGCTGAAGAGCACCGATGGTCCGCGCACCGACGTGTCCGACGTAACGACGTACGCGTACTATCAGACGACCGATCTCTCCGGCTGCGCGACGCTCGGCGGCACCTGCCACTACCTCGGCGATCTCAAGTCGATCACGAACGCACTCGGCCAAGTCACCACGTACGTGAGCTACGACAAGGACGGCCGCGTTACGCGTGTCCAGGACGTAAATGGCGTCTATACCGACATGACCTACCACGCGCGCGGCTG
>DASRGX010000125.1:0-7230 GCA_035650835.1 Rudaea sp.
CCGCACTGGCGCCGGCCCCGAGCCAAGCCGGGGAGGTCATCATCGGCGTCGCGCCGCCGCCGGTTCGCGTGGAAGTCGTCCCGCGCGCGCGCGTGGGATGGGTCTGGTCGCCGGGCTACTGGCGCTGGAACGGCTACCGTCACGTGTGGGTGAACGGCTATTGGATCCATGAGCGGCCCGGCTGGCGCTGGGTGCCCGCGCATTGGGTCGCCTACGGCCCGCATTGGCACTACGTGGCCGGCTACTGGACGCGCTGAAAAAAGAAACGGCCCGCCTGGGGGAGCGGGCCGTTTAGTAACGCGATCCGGGAGTAGTTCGGGGTAGAACGCACGGGGTGTGCCCCGAATCGCAAGCGCGAGTCTACGCATTAATACTTGCGTCAAGCTGACAATCGCGGAGCGGCCCCGCCGGCGTGCGAAAACCGG
Source organism: Rudaea sp. (assembly GCA_035650835.1). Classification (GTDB taxonomy): domain Bacteria; phylum Pseudomonadota; class Gammaproteobacteria; order Xanthomonadales; family Rhodanobacteraceae; genus Rudaea. The sequence goes on from DASRGX010000125.1 coordinate 426, forward strand.
ACACGCACGCGCGTGCCCGGGTTCGCGCTGCCCGGGAAAATCTCCAGCACGGCTCCGTGCAGGCGCGCGATGTCCTCGACGATGGCCAAGCCGAGGCCGCAGCCGTTGCCGCGGCTCGCCGCCGAACGGTAGAAGCGTTCGGTGACGCGGCCGCGTTCCGCTTCCGGAATGCCCGGGCCGTCGTCCTCGACTTCGAGGAACGCCGTGGGTGACGCAGCATTTTCCACAATGCCGCAGCGCACCGTGACGCGGCCGCCCGTCGCGGCGTAGACGAGCGCGTTGTCGACGAGGTTCGCGAGCATTTCGCGCAGCAGCCACGCGACGCAGGGGACGCGGACGGACATGCTTTCCGCGCCGAGGTCGATCTGGCGCGCCAGCGCCCGGTCGAGATTGCCCGCGACGGCCTCTTCGACGAGCGTCTGCAGGTCGAGCGATTGGAAATCACCGGTGAAATTCGCTGACGGCTCCGCGCGCGCCAGTGTCAGGAGCTGGTTCGCCGTGTGCGCGAGCCGCCGGCAGGCCTCGTGCAGGCTGATCAGCCGGGCGCGAGTTTCGCCAGGCGCCGCTTCGTTCGCGAGCAGCTCGAGCTGTGCCTGGACGCCCGCCAGCGGCGTGCGCAATTGGTGCGCCGCGTCGGCGAGGAATCGCTGTTGCGCGTAGGCCGTGTCGCGGACGGCGGCGAGCAGGCGGTTCAATGCCTGCGTCAGCGAAACCACTTCGAGCGGTACGTTGCGTTCGTCGAGCGGCGTGAGCTCGCGCGCCGAGCGCGCGGCGATCTGATCGCGCAGCGCGAGCAGCGGGCGCAGGCCGTAGCGTACGCCGAACCAGATCAGCACGAGCGTCGCGCAGAGCTGGAATACGTCGGTGAGCAGCACGCCGCTCAGGATGCGCCGCGTGCCGTACTCGCGCTTGTGCAGCGTTTCCGCGACGGTCACCGCCACGTCGCTGCTGCCCGCGCGCATGCGGTAGGTGGCGGCGCGGATCGCGCGGTCGTGGAACGTCGCGTCGCGGAACGCCGGGTTTTCCGCTCCGGCGGGCGCCACGGGCAGACCGGCGTCGCCGGCCACGAAGCGTCCCTCCGGGCCCGTCACGAGATAGAACACCTGATCGTAGTTGTCGGCGCGCAGCACTTCGACGGCCTGCGGCGACAGATCCGAGCGGACCGTGCCGTCCGCCGCCGGGCGCAGGTGAGCCGTCACGGCCTGCGTTTCGTTGGCCAGCGCAAGATCGTAGGCGCTGCGCACGAGGTCGGCGCTGTTGCGATAGTCGACGAGCACGCCGAGCGCGAGCAGGAGCGTGAGCGGCGCCAGCAGGATCAGCAGCAGGCGCCGGCGGATCGACGAAGCGGATTCAAGCCACGACATCGTCGAGACGGTAGCCGAGGCCGCGCACCGTGCGGATGCCGATCGCGTCGCCGAGCTTGGAACGCAGCCGCGAAATGTATACTTCCACGGCGTTGGCGGTGATTTCGTCGTCCCAGTTCGCGATCGCCTGCACGAGGCGTTCCTTGCCGACCACCTGGCCGGCGTGCAGCGCCAGGCACTCGAGCACGGCCCATTCGCGGCGCGTGAGGTCGACCGCGCGGCTGCCGACCCGCGCGTTGCGGCCAGCGAGATCGAGGTGCAGCGTGCCGAGCGACATCGCTGCGCTGACCACGGACGTCGCGCGGCGGATCAAGGCGCGGCAGCGCGCGACGAGTTCGGGCAGGGCGAACGGTTTGACGAGGTAGTCGTCGGCGCCGAGGTCGAGCGCGTCGACGCGATCAGCGAGGCCATCGCGCGCGGTCACGATCAGCACGGGGAGCTGCCGGCCGGCCGCGCGCAGCCGACGCACGAGCTCCAAGCCGTCGGCACCCGGCAGACCCACGTCGACGAGAGCGAGATCGAAGTGCTCCTGATCGAGTGCGGCTTCCGCGTGCTCGGCGCTCGTCAGGTGATCGACCGCGAAGCCCGCTTGGGCGAGGCCGCGGCGCAGCGCATCCGCGACGAGAGCGTCGTCTTCGACTACGAGTATGCGCATCGCGTTTCACCGGGGCAGCGGCGGCGCCTCAGTATTGCATCGTTCGCGCGCTCGGAAAACGCGGTACCTGAATTTCCGCGGAGGGCGGCCCTGATCCGCGCATGCCGCACGCGTTAAAATGCGCGGCGCACTTCCGTGCGAGAGGACGTCCGTGAACGCGACTTCGGCGACGATTCGCAATGCCGCCTCGGCCACCGTGCTGCCGGTGCTCGTGGCCGTGAGCTTCTGCCATTTCCTCAACGACCTGATCCAATCGCTGCTGTCGGCGATCTACCCGATGCTCAAGGCGCGCTACGCGCTCGACTACGCCGAAATCGGGCTCATCGCGCTCACGTTCAATTTGACCGCTTCGTTGCTGCAGCCTGTGGTCGGCGCGGTCACCGACCGCCGTCCGATGCCGTACTCGCTCGCGCTCGGCATGGGATTCACGCTGCTCGGCCTGCTGTTGCTGTCGCGCGCGGCCTATCCCTGGCTCCTGCTCGCCGCGGCGCTCGTCGGCACCGGCTCGTCCGTGTTCCATCCGGAATCCTCGCGCATCGCGCGGCTCGCTTCGGGCGGACGCCACGGGTTCGCACAGTCGGTCTTTCAGGTCGGCGGCAATCTCGGCACGGCGCTCGGGCCTCTGCTCGCGGCGTTCGTCGTGCTGCCGTTCGGGCAGGAAAGCATCGCCTGGTTCTCGGTCGCGGCGCTCATCGGCATCGCGCTGCTCTCACGCGTTGGGTTGTGGTACCGGGAGCACGCACCGGCGCGGCTCAAGGCCGCTCACGCGGCGCCGAACCACGACGTGCCGCGGGCCAAGGTCGTGCTAGCGGTGGGTGTGCTGCTCATGCTGATCTTCTCGAAGTATTTCTACCTGAGCAGCCTGAGCACGTATCTCACGTTCTACCTCATGGAGCGCTTCGGGATTTCCGCACAAAATGCACAAGTCCACTTGTTCATGTTCTTGGGCGCGGTCGCGCTCGGCACGCTCGTGGGCGGGCCGGTCGGCGACCGCATCGGCCGCAAATACGTGATCTGGGTGTCGATCCTCGGCGTATTGCCGTTCAGCCTCGCGCTGCCGCACGCGGATCTGTTCTGGACAGGCGTGTTGACGATCGTGATCGGGCTGATTCTTTCTTCCGCGTTCTCGGCGATCCTCGTCTATGCGCAGGAACTCCTGCCGGGCAAGGTCGGCACGATCGCCGGGCTTTTCTTCGGCTTCGCCTTCGGCATGGGCGGACTCGGCGCGGCGCTGCTCGGCCGGCTCGCCGATGCGACGAGCATCGAATTCGTCTACGCGCTTTGCGCGTATCTGCCCGCGCTCGGCCTGCTCACTGTGTTCTTGCCCAATCTGCACCGGAGCGCACGCGCCTGACGCTCATTCGGGCGCTTCCACCGCATAACCCCGGGAGCGCAGCCGTTCGAGGCGTCCGTCCGCCGCCAGCAGCTCGCCCATCGGCAGCACCGCGAACGTGCTGAGGTTGCTCGCGAGCGCCTTCTCGGCCGCCGCGAGCCAGGCGTCCACGACCTGTTCCTTGGCGGCTTCGATCTGCGCGTGCAGACGCTCGTTCGACTCGAGCGCCGCGAGGCACGCGGAGCGCTGATCGGGATAGGGCAGGCGCTGCAGCGCTTGGATGTCGCCGATGGCCCATGCGTTGGCGCGTTGGCGCATGGCCTCGAGATCGGTTTCGAGGCGCGTGATCGTAGCGGCGAGGCAGGCGACGTCGCGATCGCCGGTCGTGCTCTTGAAATCCTGGATCGCCTGCTTGGGATCGTCGAGCGGAATCGTCACTTCGGGCTCCGTGACGTGCACGCGATGCTTCTTCGCGGCATGCTGCACGGTGTCCCAGATCGCGCCGTTTCGAACCAGGCCCGACTTGTCGAGCGCCTCGTCGTAGAGCTTGTCCGCAGCGACCATGGGCCGCAGGTTTTCCACGCCGCGGTCGCGCCCGATGTACTTCGCCTTGAGCGCCGACCAGCGTGCGTAGAGGTCGGGCGGGAGAATCTGTGCGAGCGTCTCGTGGTCGGGATTCTTGCGCGCGCCGAGCACCGCAGGAACGAGCGTGAGCATGCGAAAGAAGCCGATGTCGACCTTGGCCGTGGCGTCGGCGATGACTTCCTGCGATTGCGCGATGGCCGCTTCGACCTCGGTGGCGCGCCAAGTCATCTTCCGCGGCAGCGGATATTGGGTGCCGAGGATCCACAGCACGTGATCGCCCTTGGTCACTTTCCAGAGGCCCGGGCCGGGCTGTTCGCCCGTGACGAGCACGGTATCGAGGGTCGCGGCTTGCGGCGCGGGGTCCGCGGCCGGCGGCGCCTCGGCATGGAGACAAACGGCAACGAGCGAGCAAAACGCGGCAGCGGCCAGGCGCATCATCGGCAGATCGACGTGGGTAGGACTGCGGCACCTTAGCAGTGCGCGCTGAATTGCGCCTGAAACGCGAAGGGCCCGCGGTCGCGGGCCCTTGTGCAATCTCAGCGCTTCATCGCGTTGAAGAACTCGTCGTTCGATTTCGTGTTCTTCATCTTGTCGAGCATGAACTCCATCGCGGCGAGTTCGTCCATCGGGTGCAGCAGTTTGCGCAGGATCCAGACCTTTTGCAGCATGTCCGGTTCGATCAGCAGCTCTTCGCGGCGCGTGCCGGAGCGGTTGATGTTGATCGACGGGTACACGCGCTTCTCCGAGATGCGCCGGTCGAGATGCACTTCCATGTTGCCGGTGCCTTTGAACTCTTCGTAGATGACTTCGTCCATCTTCGAGCCCGTTTCCACGAGCGCGGTGGCGAGGATCGTCAGCGAGCCGCCTTCTTCGACGTTGCGCGCCGCGCCGAAGAAGCGCTTCGGCCGCTGCAGCGCATTCGCGTCGACGCCGCCCGTGAGCACCTTGCCCGACGCGGGCACCACCGTGTTGTACGCGCGTGCGAGGCGCGTGATCGAATCGAGCAGGATGACGACATCCTTTTTGTGCTCGACGAGCCGCTTGGCGCGCTCGATGACCATCTCGGCCACCTGCACGTGGCGCACGGCAGGCTCGTCGAACGTCGAGGAAATCACCTCGGCGCGCACGCTGCGCTGCATTTCGGTGACTTCCTCGGGACGCTCGTCGATGAGCAGGATGATGAGGTGCACGTCGGGATAGTTGTGCACGATGGCCTGGGCGACGTTTTGCAGCATCATCGTCTTGCCCGCCTTCGGCTGCGAGACGATCATGCCGCGCTGGCCGCGCCCGACCGGCGCGACGAGATCGAGGATGCGACCCGTGATGTCCTCGGTCGAGCCGTTGCCGCGCTCGAGGCGGAACATCTTGCGCGGGAACAGCGGCGTGAGGTTCTCGAACAGCACCTTGTTCTTCGACGCTTCGGGCGGCTCGCTGTTGATGTTGTCGACTTTGAGCAGCGCGAAGTAGCGTTCGCCTTCTTTCGGCGGACGGATGCGGCCGGTGATGTAGTCGCCCGTGCGCAGGTTGAAGCGGCGGATTTGCGAAGGCGACACGTAGATATCGTCGGGTCCGGCGAGGTACGACTCGTCGGGTCCGCGCAGGAAGCCGAAACCGTCCTGCAGGATTTCGAGCACGCCTTCGCCGTAAATCCCGCCGCCGCCGCGCGCGTGCGCCTTGAGGATCAGAAAAACGATGTCCTGCTTGCGCGCGCGGGCCACGCCTTCCTGGATGCCGAGGCTCTCGGCCATCGACAGCAGCTCGTGCGCGGGTTTGCGCTTGAGCTCGTTCAGATCGATGACGATGCCGGCATTGGGGCCGCCGCGGTTCTCGTAGTTCTCGTCGCTGTCGGCTTGGCCGTTCTGCGCGGCTTGTTGTTGCTGCTGCTGTTGCTGTTGTTGCTGCTGATGACGATGGCCGCGCTGCGGGCGCGGACCGCGATCGCGGCGACCCTGATGGCGCTGCTGCTCCTGAGGCCGGTTCTCATTGGCCGCGCTCGGCGCGTCGGCGCTCTGGGCGGGCGGCTCGGGGGACGGTGCGCTCTCCGCGACGGGTTCGGCCGCGACGGGGGCAGGGGTGTCCTGCGCCTGGGCCTGCGGTGCAGGCTGGCGGTGGTGGCGCGGACGCGGCTCGGGACGGTTCTCGGGCGAACGGGCGTCGCCGTTTTCTTTGCTTTCGGTATCGGACACGGACGGACCTCGTGGGGTGCCGTTGAATTACGGAGGGTTTGGATGAACGGGGAAGAGCGCCGAGGCGATCGCCCCGGTGATGGGGCGTACGTTAGCACTCTGCCGCACGGGCGTAAAGCATCCGCGCGGCAATGGATAAATTTAGCTTTTTTACACGGCCGCGCCCCGCGGCCGTGTAATTAATCAGGAACTCCGGCTGCGCCTCGCGGCCGTGTTACGAGACAGGAACTCGGCCGCATCTCGCGGCCGCGTACGAGACACGAATTCAGAGCGCGCGGTCGATCATCTGCGCGAGCTGCGTCTTGCTGACCGCACCGATCTGCGTAGCCTGGACCTTGCCGTCCTTGAAGATCATGAGCGTCGGGATACCGCGTACATTGTAGTTGCGCGGCGTCTTCTGGTTGTGGTCGATATTGATCTTGGCCACCTTGAGCTTGCCGGCGTAGCTCTGTGCAAGCTCGTCGAGGATCGGCGCGATCATCTTGCAGGGGCCGCACCATTCCGCCCAGAAATCGACGAGCACGGGTTCGCTCGACTTCAGCACTTGTTCTTCGAATTGGTCGTCGCTGACCTGGGCTATCGCTGCACTCACGTTGATCTCCGATTGCTCGCCTCAATCTCGCCGGAGGCGCTCCGGCCGCGCTTGGGATAAACTTAGCATCCTGTGCGGTCGTCCGGCATG
>DASRGX010000126.1:0-9735 GCA_035650835.1 Rudaea sp.
CCCGCGCGCGTCGGGTCGAACATGTCGCGGAAATTGCGCAAGCGCGTCTGCACGCGCAGCAGGTTGGTGTTTGCGAATTCGGCCGTGGGTTCGCGCTTGCCGAGCACGCCGAGCACGGTACCGACCCAGATCATCGTGTCCGCGGGCGGCGCCAGGCGCACTTCGTCGCCGTTCTTGATCGCGAGGATCAACGGCGCGCCGCGCAGCGCCTCGGCCTCGGCGATGCTCATGCCGACCAGCGGACTCTCGGCCGTGACCGTGAGCTCGCTGACTTCGCCGGCGATGCCGTAGGTCTCCGCAAAGTAGGTTTCGGTGCGGCCCGGCGTCACGTTCGGGCTTTCCTCGTCCGCCGGTGGCAGCACGCGATGCGAGAACAGCGCGAAATAGGCGAGGCCGGCGACGAGCAACGCGATGCCGACCGGCGCGATCGAGAACAGCGAGAACACTTCGACGGTTTGCGCGCCGGGCGGCAGGTTGCGGTTCGCGCTCTGAATGAGGTCGTTGAGCAGGATGAGCGGCGAATTCGAGATCATGAGCACGTTCGTGCCCGCAAGGATCGAGAACGCCATCGGCAGCAGCAGCTGCGCGAGCGGGATGCCCGTGCGCGCGCTGACGCGGCTCACGACGGGCAGGAACAGCGTGGCCAGCGCCTGGCTCTGGATGATCGCCGAGAGGCCGCCCACCATGGCGTTGATGAGCAGGCGCAGACGCGATTCCACGCCTTGCGATACGCGCAGGATGAACGAAGCGGCCTTGTTCAAGACGCCGGTACGGTCGAGGCCCGCGCCCATGATCATGACGCCGAGCAGCGAGATCACCGCGTTGCCCGCGAACCCTTCGAACAGCTGCTCGACCGGGATCAGGCGCGTGATGCCGACCACCACGATGATGAGGAGCGCGATCAGATCGCCGCGGATCCACTCGAGCACCAGCATGAGCACGGTGAACGCCAGCAGCCCGAAAACGAGCAGCATGTCGTGGGTGAGGGTCAGGCCGGTGTTCATCGGGGCGTCGTTTGTTGTGGTTTCGGCCCGCCCGTCTAGCGGCTAGGTGCGTTCATACAGCAGGTCCCAAACGCCGTGACCCAATCGCAGCCCGCGCTTCTCGAAATGCGTCTCGATGCGCGTCGCCGGACGCGCGCTGAACCGCCCGCGGCCGGCCAGATTGCGCCAGTGCGGCGAGGCATCGAGCGTGGCGAGCATCTGTGCCGCGTAGTCCTCCCAGTCGGTCGCCAGATGCAACCGTCCGCCCGCAGCGACGCGCCTCGCCGCGAGCTCGGTGAACGCAGGCTGGATCAGCCGCCGCTTCTGCTGGCGCTTCTTCGGCCACGGATCGGGAAAATAGACGCGCATCTCGGCGATCGAGCCGGCGCCGAGCCGTTCGAGCACCTCGACGGCATCGTGGTTGTACAAGCGCACGTTTTCCACATTGTGCGCGGCCAGCGCGTTCATGAGCCGCCCGACACCCGGCCTATGCACCTCGATGCCGATGAAATCGCGCTCGGGTTCCGCGAGCGCCGATTGCAGCAGCTGCTCGCCGTTGCCGAAGCCGATCTCGAGCACGCGCGGCGCCTCGCGGCCGAAGATGCGTTGCCAATCCGGAGGCGCTGCGGCTTCGAGGCCGTAGCGCTGCCAGTGCTCGCCGAACGCGCGCTGCTGCGCGGGCGTGAAGCGGCCTTCTCGGCGCACGAAGCTGCGGATTTGCCGCCGCGGCGGCGTCTCGCTCGCCTGCGCGATCGCGGGCTCGCGCTCCGCCGTGGCGTGCGTCGCGATCATGCGATGGTTCCGTCGATCGGACTCGACGCCGACGCATAGCGCTTGCGCGGTATGCGGCCGGCGAGGAACGCCTCGCGTCCGGCGATCACGGCGTGCTTCATCGCGCGCGCCATGCGCACGGGATCGCGTGCTCCCGCAATCGCCGTGTTCATGAGTACGCCGTCGCAGCCGAGTTCCATCGCGACGGCGGCGTCCGATGCGGTGCCGACGCCTGCATCGACGAGCACGGGCACCTTCGCGTTTTCGACGATCTCGAGGATGTTCCAGCGGTTCTGCACGCCGAGCCCCGAGCCGATCGGGGCCGCGAGCGGCATCACGGCGACGCAGCCGATCTCCTCGAGCCGCCGCGCGAGGATCGGGTCGTCGCTCGTGTACACCATGACCTCGAACTTCTCGGCGACCAGGCGTTCGGCTGCGGCGAGCGTCTCGACGACGTCGGGAAACAGCGTTTTCTTGTCGCCGAGCACTTCGAGCTTGACGAGGCTGCGCCCGTCGAGCAGCTCGCGCGCGAGCCGGCACGTGCGCACGGCGTCGTCCGCGGTATAGCAGCCGGCCGTGTTCGGCAGGATCGTGTACTTCGCGGGCGACAGCACGTCGAGCAGGTTGGGTTCGTTGCGGTCCTGGCCGATGTTCGTGCGGCGGATCGCCACGGTGACGATCTCGGCGCCGGCGGCTTCGGTGGCGCGGCGCGTTTCGTCGAGATCCTTGAACTTGCCCGTGCCGGTCAAGAGCCGCGAGCCGTACTCGCGGCCGGCGATCACGAGCGGATCGTGTTGGGATTCGGTGCGCGGCAGGGCGTTCATTGTGTAATTTTCTTCAATTTATCCATGTATACTGAGATCCGCATCGCATTCCCGCCGCACGTCCCGCGGCACCGATCAGCCGCCGCCCAAGGCGTGGACGATCTCGACGTGGTCGCCGTCGTTGAGCACGTGCTGGGTGCGCAGGCTTTTCGGCACGATTTCGCGATTGACTTCCACGGCCACGGCCCGGTTGCCGTAGCCGTTCGCTTCGAGCAAGTCCGCGACCGTGGCGGGTCCTGCGAGCTCGCGCTCGACGCCGTTGAGCCGAATGCGCATCGTCATCTTTACATTTTAGCCCATGCCGCGTGGCGGGGAGGCGCTTTCCGCACAAAAAAAAAGCGCCCGGGCAGGCCGGGCGCTCGAACGGTTCCGAGGGAAACGCTCAGTGATGCTTGTCGTCGTCCTTCTTCGGATCGGAACGACTGTTGTTCGGCGGCGGATTATGGGTCTGCGGCGGCGCGTGCTGCTGTACCGGCGGCGGCTGCTGGTGCTGGACCTGCTGCTGGAACTGCGGCTGCTGCTGGTGCTGAACCTGCTGTTGTTGCTGGAACTGCGGCTGTTGCTGATGCTGCTGCACCTGCTGGAACTGCTGCGCGTTGGGGTGCACGGTGGTCTGCTGCTGGACTTGCGGGTTCGAGTGCACCGTGTTTTGCGCGGCCGCATTCGGCGTCGTCGTCTGGTGGTACTCAGGCTTGTTGAGCGGCTGGCTGCCCGCCGACCCGCGCGCGCTGTAGGCCGAGTCGCGTCCTGATGCCGCGTTGTTCGTGTTCGTGTACGGCGATGAGGTCGGCTTGGAGTAGGTCGGCGTCGTGGTCGGCGTCGCGTTGTGGATCGTCTGCGTGGCGTTCGAGTTCGACGGCTTGCCCGTATTCGTCGCGCCGGTCGCGGCCATGTTGCCGCCCATCGTCGTCGCCGGCGCGCGCTGTTGCTGCAACGTTTGCGTCGGCGCGGTGGCGTGCACGGCCTGTGTCTGGCCGCCGGTGGTCGCGTTCGTCCCGGTGTGCGACGCCGGCGTCGTGGCATTGGCCGGCGACTGCCCGTGCGCAAAGCCCGACGAATTGAGGCGCGAGGTTCCCTGCACGGTCGTCGCCGGCGGCTTGCCCGTACCTGTGTTCGTGAGCGCACCGTTCTGCACCGCCGGCAGCGTGTTGCGGTTCACCGCCGCGGCGTTGCCTGCAGTCGCATGGGGCAGCGTTGGCGCGGCGGTGTGCGCGGGCGTTCCGGTGCTCGTCACGACGCGCAAGTTCGGGTGGGCGGCCGCGGCACTCGCCGCCGTGGTGCCGGTCACGGGCACATGAAGTTGATTCGCGCTGAGCGGCTGGCCCGGATTCTTCTGCAATGCCGCTTGGCGTTGCGCGAACGGCAAGATCGGCGCGGGCGGCTTGCTCGCTGCGACGATCGGACGATTGACCACGGCGGCCGGCGGCGTCGCACGGGCGGCGAGGCCGACCGCAACGCTGGCGCGCGTCGGCGCGACTGCGGCCACGGGCGACACCCGCGCATTCGCGAACGTCTCGCGATTCACTGCGATCGCGCTGGCCGCGACCGGTCGCGCGGCCACGAACGCTTCGTGCGGCACCGCGACCACGGCGCCGGCGACGCCGCGATTGGCGTATTCGATGTGCGAGTAGTCGAGATTGCCGCGCGCGTAGCCGCCGTAGTAGTTGTTGATCACGGTCGTGTTCACAACGCGCGTGTTGCTGATGTTGATGCTCGTGAAATAGCGCTCGCTGACGTGGTAGCTCGGGAAGTACACGTCGCGGGGCCCGAGCGGGAACCAGCCGACGGGGCCCGTGCCGAAGCTCACGCTCACACCGACCCCGCCGCCGACGAACGCCACCAGCGCCGGCGCATACACCGGGCGCACGGCGACCGGTCCCGGGCACCAGCCCCAGCGGCCGCCGATATAGGCCCACCGGCCGTAGTGGAACGGAGCAAAGCCCCATGGCGCGTCGTCGATCCACGTCCAGCCATAGGCACCCACCCAGCCCCAATGGCCGTAGTGATACGGCGTCCAGCCCACGGCGACCGTCGTCGGATACCAGACGTTGCCGTATTCGGCCACTTCGGTCCATTCGCCGTTGTCGTCGAGATCTTCATAGCCGATCACTTCCTCGGAGACGTAGCGCCGCGAGTGCGCCTCGTCCCAGCGGTGATCGCGCTGGAGCGCGAAATCGTCGAAATCGTCGGGACGCGGAATGCCGGCGGCGTCGTAGTTTTGTAGCTGCGGATCGTTGAACGTGACCGCCTGGCCTTCCTCGACGCGGAAACGCGCGCCGCCCTCGCCGTACGCGTCGCCGCCGCCGTGCAGTACCGTCACCACGGTCGATTGCCCGTTCGGCAGCACGTCGATGCGATATTCGCCCACGCGGTTGATGACGAACGCGAGCGTCGGCGTGTCGACCTCGTAGCTCTGCTCGTCGTAGAGGCGGCGCACGCGCAAGTTGAGCGAGCCTTGCGTCAGCTCGATCTGCGCGGTCTTGTCGTCGAGGTTCAGGAAATCGAAGCTCGTGTTCTGGTCCATGCGCATCGCAGAACCGCCGATTTCGAGCTCGGCGCGCGAGCCGCGGTCGGTCCAGAGCTTGTCGCCCGTGACGAGGGGCCGATTGAGCTGCGCTTCGACCCAGTCGTTTTCGCCTGCAGGCACGAAGCTCACATCGCCGCGGACGAACGACAGGCGCGCAACGCGCGACGGCGGATCGGCCGCGGGCTGATCCTGGCCGTCCGGCGGCGGAGGCGGTTCGTCAGGCGCCGGCTGCGCCAGTACGGAAAATGCCAGCGTCGCGCCGGCCAGGAGGACAGCGAAACGTATCGGTCGGAACATGGCAACGCTCCTTTGCGTCACGCAGTGAGAGAAGAAGTATGAAGGCTAAAACGCCGAATCGGCGGGACACCGAACCCCAAGCGCACTCTACGCCGCTATCTAAGCGCAAGGAAGCTGAATGGCCGCCTTCCGCTCAAATGTGCGGATGGCCAGGGTGCGATTTCCTGATTCCGGTCACGCGGCGTTTGCCAACTGGACCACAGTTGCCGCGCGGCGGCGGCCCACGTAGAGTATCGCCCGCGCAACGCGGGTGTAGTTCAATGGTAGAACTGCAGCTTCCCAAGCTGCTAACGTGGGTTCGATTCCCATCACCCGCTCCACTATCCGGTTCGCGGTCCGCGCAAGTCAAACGGCCACGCGCGTGGCCAGCATCATGGCGATGCCGATGAGCGCGTAGAGCGTGCGATAACGCTGCTGCAAGCGCCGCAGGTTCGCATAGACCAAGCCCGCCTTCCAGGTCTGCAGCGTCCACCACAGATGAAGGGGATAGGTCGCTGCGACGAGCGCCAGCACGCGCGGGACGACATCAGCGAGCGCCAGCGCCGCGAGCAACGCGTCGGCAAGTGTGAACAGCGCGAAACTCGCGACGAAGGTCACGCGCACGCCGAACCGGACGGCGTTCGTGCGGATGCCGTTCAGCGCATCGCCGGCGCAATCGCGCGATTCGTGCGTGAGATGTCCCGCGGCGAAGGTCAACGCGAAGAAGCTGCCCACGCCGACGCTGCGAGCATCGAGCGCGTGGAACATCGCGTAGCCGAGCAGGAAATGGGCGAGACCGCCGATCACGTGTAGAGCGGAGCTCGCGAACGGCACGCCTTTCAGCGCCAACCGCGGCGCCGAGTAGAGCGCGCTCGCTGCAGCCACCGCGAGCGCCAGCGCCACCGGCAAATAACCGAACGGCGCGAGCAGCACGAGGCTCAGCATGAGCAGCACGATGCACAGCGCTGCGACCGCACGGCTGCTGATGCCGCGTGCGACATAGACCTGCGCGGCGCGATGCGGGTCTTTGAGATCCGTATTCGCGCCGCTCCAGTCGTTGAGCACGAAGACGTGGGCGACGAGCAGGCAGCTCGCGACGGCGAAAACGCACAGGCGCAGGCCAGCCGCGATCGTGAAGTCCCCCATCGCGAAGAAGGCGCCGAGCATCGGCGTGCCTTGCAGCAGCATCACTTCGTCGATGCGGATGCACGACAGCAACAGCATGAGCTTTCCGCACGTTCCGCCGCGCGCGACGGGCACACGTTCCTGCACCACCGACACTAGTCCGAGCTCCCCGCCTTCGCTTGACCCGATTGGAAATATACGCGCAACCAGAGCGCGTAGCCGAATTCCTCCGACCAATAGTAGCGCTGCACCGAGGCGGTCAGATCGTTGTGGTACAGAAGCGGCGGCGCGCGGCGCACGCTGGCGAACTCATCCGCAGCGACGTTTTGCAACCAGGCGCGCACCTCGTGCGGATCGGGTGCGGATGGGCCGCCGGCGCGCAAACCGTCGAGCATCCGCGCGCCCGCGATCCACGACGCCTGCTCCGGAACCTCGGTCTGTTCGCGCACCCGCGGGATGTGCACGGCACAACCGAGTTCGCGTGCGTCGGCTTCGCGCAGCACCGGTATCAGCGGCGCGAGCTTGTAGTAGACCCAGACGCGATCTTCGTCGATCGCATGCTCGACGGCCCGGCACAACACGGTTGCCGCGGGCGGATCGACTTGCGCGAGCCACATGAGGACATGCAGCTGGATGCCGATGTCCGCCGGGTCCGGATCGGAGCCCGGGTCGATGCACCGATAGCGGTCGCGCGTTGCGAGCCAGGTTCGATAGAGACCGTCCGCCGTGCGGAACTCGCCGAGCGTCCTCAACGCATTCGCCATCCGCTCCGCAGGCGGGTTCGCCGCGAGCCGCCATGCGAGCGCGGTGTCGTCGGCATCGGGCGTGATCACGCAACCGAGCGTGCCGATCGTCGGCGCGTCGGGCAGTCCGTGATAGCGGACGAGACCGTCGGATTCGATTTGCGAGCTCAGGAACCGTTTCGCATTCGCGATGTGGGTTCCGAGACCGGCGTCGTCCGCCACGGGACCGAGCACGTCGACGATGACGGCCGGCACGTAAGTATTGAGCTCTGTATGCGGCTGTTCGAAACGCGGCAGGCTCGTGTACGAGGTCAGCCAATATCCGGACGCGTGCTGGCGATTGGCCAGAATATCCGCAGCGAGGCTCGAGCTGTACGCAAGACCGCTTCCGGAGGGCACGCGGATCGTGAATTTTCGTTCGGCGACAAGTGAGAGGAATCCGCCTTCGTTCGCGCGCACGAGCATCACGAGCACATGCTCGCCAGCGCCCATACCGCGCGCCGGAATGGTAGCGAGCCATCCGCTCGGACCTTCGACGCCGAGCGCGGCCGAGACGTCCGGCCGCGGCGCGAACGTCGTGATCCTGGCCGCGACATGGCCGTCGATTCTGAGCACGACCTCGGCCGGTGTGCGTTTTTCGGCGGCCGCCCACCCTTCGATACGAATTTCGCGGCCGTCCGCGCCGTAGTCGGTCTTCAGGAGATCGACGACGCCGCGCACTTCCGTGCTCAGCTCGAACGGCGCGTGCGCGTGTTCGAGCTCAACGAAGAATGGCGCATTCGCCCATTTCCACAGCGGCCGCATCGGCGCGTCGGGGGTGGCGGTGGTGTCGTAGATGACGTCGCTCGCGGCCACGTAATAGAACGCGCCGATCGCTTCGATGACGACGGCGACGCCGACGGCGAGCGCGAAAACGGCGCGCGCGATCTTGCCGAAATCGCTGACGACGGGAATCAATATCCAGATGAAGAGCGGCAAGAGATCGGTCAGCCAGCGCGGACCCCACGACACGCCTTGCCGCCAATCCGCCACGCCGTACAACAGCAATTGCAGGGCCGCGGCGCAAAGGATGGCGATGCCGAGCGCGCGCGTGCGCCCGTCGCGCAGAATCCGCGGCACGCAGAACGGAACGAAAGCGAGAAACGGCGAAAACACCAACAGGCCTTTGGCCGGGCTGAACAGGAGACCAGCGATGCCCGTCAGCACATTGTGCTCGAAGAACGTGCGGCTGCCCGCGAGCGCATAGCCGCCGACGACGTTGCCGACGACACCGACGTTGTAGAACAACAACGGAATTCCAGGCAGCAAGCCGCCGGCGACGAGGACCGGCCAGTCGCGCCGCGCCCAGCGCAATGCGTAGAGGCCGAATGCTGCGGAGATGAAAACGTCGGGCGGTCGATTGAACGCGAGCAGGCAAAGCACGCAGCCCGTCGCCAACGCACGCCAGCGCGTGCACGGACCCGTGAGCAGCAGCAGCGCCGCCGCGACGAGCAACTCGCCCGGCCCGTGCTGCCACAAAGCCTGGCTGCTGATCGTCCACGTGGTGGTGCCGAATGCATAGGCGACCGTGAGCAGGAACGCCGGTCGCGGCGCGAGCCTGCGCCGCAACGCCAGATAAAGGAACACCGCCGAGAGTGCCGCGACGATCGACGCGGAGACTTTTTCCATGATCCGCGAGACGCGATCGAAACGCTCTGGTTCCCATCCTTCGGCATCGAGGCAGGTGACGGCCGGCAGATACAGCGGCGCAACGAGGAGCGGCGCGACGATCGGGTACCGCGAGACGATGTGGCCGTCATCGAGGCGGATCATCCAGAACGCGCGCTGCCAGTCGTACGCCGCCTTCGCGCCCGGTTTCCGCACGGGAGTCGGCATTTGGCCCTGTGCCGCGATATCGGCGATCGAATCCATCGTCACGGAATGCGAGCGCCAAAACGCAAACGGCAGGTAGCGTGCCGGATAAGTGTCGCCTGCGTCGATCGAACGCCAGTTCGCCATATAGACGACGAAACACAAGAGCGCGATCACGACGGCGGTCCAGTCGCGCCGCCGCGGCGGCACGCGATCCGTCGCGGCGGCCTCGCCCGTGTTGTCGGTTCGCGCTTGCGACATCAGCCGTGGCAACGATAATCCGGAGCCGGAACGCTATGGCGGAAGGGATCGGTGAGATCGTCCGAATAGGTGCCCATCAGCAGGCGCTGTGTCGGCAGCAGATGCTCACGGAACCAGCGGCTCGCGCTCGCGAGAGCGTCTCCCTTCGGCGTCAACAGCACGCAGCCGTTCTCGATGCGGATCGTGCCCGACTGCATTTGCTCCGTGAGCCGCACGTCCACGAGCCGATGCTCCTTGACGTATTCCTGCGTGAACACGGACTCGAATGCATCGAGCCGGATGCCGCCGCCCCGCTGCTGCAGCTTCTCGAGGATGTAGAACGACAGCGAGCGCTCGAGCACGGTCGGCACGGATATCGCGAACGCGTAGCCGAG
>DASRGX010000127.1:0-23728 GCA_035650835.1 Rudaea sp.
CAGCAGGTTCGATACGGCGGCCCGCGACCGGCCGATCGCTTCGGCCGTCTGCTGATGCGTGAGCTTGAACTCCTCGATGAGCCGTTTGAGCGCCTGCGCCTCTTCGAGCGGGGCAAGCTCCTCGCGCTGGATGTTCTCGATGAGCGCCATCGCGACCACGGCCTGGTCGCGCACGTCGCGCACGAGCGCCGGGATCTCGCGCAAGCCCGCGAGCTGCGCCGCGCGCCAGCGCCGTTCGCCCGCGATGATCTCGAAACGCTGCGCATCGACGGCGCGCACGACGATCGGCTGGATCAAGCCCTGCGCCTTGATCGAATCGGCGAGTTCCTGCAGCCGCTCCTCGTCCATCGATTGGCGCGGCTGGTACTTGCCGGGCTGGATGCGCGCGGCTTCGATGAGGCGGAGTTCGCCTTCGGTATCCGGCGCATCGGCTTCCGGTCCGCCGAGCAGGACATCGAGATCGCGCGCGCCGAGGCCGCGCCGTTTGGCTGCCATGCTCAGTTCCTCAATTCACGTGTACGGGCGCAGGAGCGCGCTCGCGGCGCAGCATCTCGCCGGCCAAACCGAGATAAGCGATGGCCCCGCGCGATTCGCGATCGTAAAGATTGATCGGCAGGCCGTGGCTCGGCGCTTCGGCGAGGCGGATGTTGCGCGGGATGACGGAGCGCAGCAGCTTGTCGCCGAAATGCTTGACGAGCTGCGCCGAGACGTCGTTGCCGAGATTGTTGCGAACGTCGTACATCGTGCGCAGCAAGCCTTCGATTTCGAGGTGCGGATTGAGGCGCGCACGCACCGCCTTGACCGTGTCGAGCAGGCTCGAAAGACCTTCGAGCGCGAAATATTCGCACTGGATCGGGATCAGCACGCCGTGTGCCGCCGTCAGCGCGTTGATGGTCAGGAGATGCAACGAGGGCGGGCAATCGATGAGGACGGTTTGATAGCGGTCGCCGAGCTTGGCCAGATGCTCCTTGAGGCGCGATTCGCGCGCGAGCACGTCCATGAGCTTGAGCTCGGCTGCGGTCAGGTCGCGGTTGCCGGGCAGCAGATCGAAACCGGCCTTGGTCGTCACGATCGCGCTTTCGATCGGCGCCTCGTCGAGCAGCACTTCGCAACCGCTCGGCTTGATGCCGCGCTTGTCCAGGCCCGAGGCCATGGTCGCATTGCCTTGTGGATCGAGGTCGATGAGCAGGATGCGTCGCCGCGTCTCGGCGAGCGCGGCGGCGAGGTTGACGGCGGTCGTGGTCTTGCCCACGCCGCCTTTTTGATTGGCGATGGCGATGATGCGGGTCATGATCTCGATACCTCAGGCCGCCTCGTCCCTGGCAGCGGCGTGCTCGCGGCGTACGAGGACTGCGTGGCGCGGCGCATCGAGTCCGGGTACGGACAGCGCATGCACCTCGCCGATGCGGAATCCCGCCGGCAGCTCGGCGATCTCGTCACGGTCGAGCCGGCCCTTGAGTGCGATCCATACGCCGCTCGGCGCCAGCAGGTGACCGCCGAGTTCCAGCATGTCGCCGAGCGCAGCGAACGCGCGCGCTGTGACGGTGTCGTATTGGCCGCGGGCGTCTTCGACGCGGGATTGTTCCACGCGTACGTTCGGAAGCGCGAGCGCGCGCACGGCTTCGCGCAGGAAGCGCGTCTTCTTGCCGTTGCTGTCGATGAGCACGTGGGTGCGGGCCGGTGCGAGAACTGCGAGAGGAATCCCCGGAAGGCCGGCGCCGCTGCCGACGTCGACGAGCGTCGAGCCCTGGACGTAACGCTCCACCGCGAGCGAATCGAGCACGTGCTTCGTGATCATTTCGTCGGGATCGCGCACGGCGGTGAGATTGTAGGTCGCGTTCCAACGCTCGAGCAGCGCGACGTAGTCGAGCAGTTTCTCGATCGTGGCGTCCGCCGCCGGCAAGCCGAGCGCTGCCATGCCCGCGGCGAGGCGGGTGTGGCGGCTGGCGTGGACGGAAGACTGGGTCATGCGGATCCTAGGCCGCACTGCGTTCGGCAGCGCGGGACCCGCAAGTATCGTTGTGTGCAGCGGCAAAATCCAGCGAAGCGCGCGAACGTCAAGCCTCGGGGCTGAGCTGTACGCGCGTGACGAGCAGCCCGCGCTCCCGGAAGTCGTGGTTGAGACCCGACTTCAGCGCCTGGCAGCACGCCGTGACATCGGCCTCGGCCTGGCCTTCCACGAGCTCCGGGATGCGCTCGCGCACGAGTTCGGCTACGCGGTCGATCACGGCGTCGGCGCGTTCGGCATCCATGACCTGGAAGTAGATTTTTCCCTGCAACACCGATCCGGCGGTACGTTCGACGGGCACCTCGACGACGTTGCCGAGCAGGTTGATCTTGTGCGAGACGCGCTCGACGAGCGGCAGCACGATGTGGGTCCCGGAGCCGACGGTGCGCATATGGCCGCCGATGCGGCGCAAGGTGTAGGCATGGCCTTCGGGAATCCGTCTGATGGACACCACCGCCAGGACGACGAGGATAGCTACCAACACCAGCAGGCTCGGGGTTGCCATATTATTGCCTCTTTATCAAGAGGTTATTTATCTCTATTAAACATCAATCGAGGAAAGAACACCAGCAGCATGAATTTATGGCGATTTTGCCAGAGTATCCTGAATTCGGACCGAACTGTCGCTGAACCAGTTCGCAGTTACGGCGCCAAGCGCATCACAACGATTCAGAGATGCGGGAACAGCGCGCCGAAGTCGACAGAACGCAGCGGCCGTGGCTCGCCCAGATAATTCCCTTGTGCATATTCCGCGCCACTGGCGCGCAATGCCGACAAGGTGGCGAAGCTGTCGACGTGTTCGCCGATGACCTTGAGTTTGAGCGACTGCGCAAGCTGCGTGATCGAGCCCACCATCTTGCGGTCGAGGTCGCTGCCGGCCATGCCCTCGACGAAACTGCCTTCGATCTTGACGAAATCGACGGGCAAGTGACGCAGATGCGTGAACGAAGAGAAGCCCGTACCGAAATCGTCGAGCGCGAAGCGGCAGCCGAGCTTCTTCAGTGCGGAGATGAATTTGCGGGCCGTATGCAGGCTCGTGAGCTCGCTCGTTTCGGTGATCTCGAACACGAGTTGACGCGGGGCGACGCCGGAACCGCGGATCGTCGTCTCGATCAGCGCGAGCGACTCCGGATCGGCGAGCGTCATGTTCGAGAGATTGATGTTGAACGCGATCGGCGCTTTGATGCTCTTCAGCGTCGCGAGATGGCGCAGGAGCCGGCTCAGCACCCAGAGATCGACTTTCGGCATCATGCCCACGCGCTCGGCGAGCGGCACGAACACGCTCGGCGAGATGAGCTGCCCGTCCTTGGCGACCATGCGGATCAGGAGCTCGAACAGGTATTCCTGCCCAAGGGCGCCCGCGCCGTTGACGCGCCAGCCTTGCCGCTGGACGACGGCGTTCTCGCTCGTCGGCAGCGCCGCGAGCGGCACGATCGGCTGCACGAGGAAGATGAAGCGGTCCTGCTCGAGCGCCGAGCGCAGGCGGTCGGTCCAGCCGGACTCGATCTCGCGCGCGATGCGCGCATCGTGCTCGCCGACGTAGATCTCGGTCTGGTCGCGGCCGCGCTGCTTGGCGCCTTTGCAAGCCAGTCGCGCGTGCTCGAGCGCGTATTCGCTCGAGGGGGTGTCCTTGCTGATCACCGCGACGCCGATCGATGCGCTGGCGTGGCGCTTCTGCCCGTGCGAGTCGTAGTTGCATTGGTGCAGCAACTCGCGGAAACCGTCGGCGACGGGAAACAGGTTCTCGAGCTGCACGCCCGTGAGCAGCAGGGCCAAGCGATCGCCTTCCAGCCGCGCCAGCAAATCGCCGTCGCGCAGGCGCTTGCTGATCGCCGTCGCGACTTCGACCAGGAGCTGTTCGGCGCCGGTCACGCCAGCCGTGTCGATGATGTAGTTGTAGCGGTCGATGTCGATGTAGAGCACCGCCGCGTAGCCGCCCTGATCGCGCCGGCGGTTGAGCTCCTGCGTCAGCACGTGGTTGAAGTGGCGCGCGTTCGCGAGGCCGGTCAGGCGGTCGTGCGTGAGCTCCCAGCGCAGACGCTCGGCGCTCTTGCGATCGGAGATGTCGCGGAACACGACGACGGAACCTTCGCGCCGCTGCTGGATCGCGAGCGGCAGCACGGTGCACTCCACCGGCATGCCCTCGCCGGATTTCCTCCAGAACACGGTCTCGTGCGCGCTCAGGGATGCCCCTTGCGCATACGCGCTATTGAGCGCCGATTCCGCGGGTTCGATGCGCCGTCCGTCCTCGGCGGCGTAGTGGATCGTGGCGTGCGCGCTGTGACCGACGATCTCGTTCTCTTCGCTGCGACCGAGCAGGCGCAATCCGGTCGGATTGATGAACGTGACGATGCCGTTCCCGTCGACGCCGTACACTCCGTCGCCGACCGAACCCAGGATGCCGTCGAGGCGCTGGCGTTCGGCTTCGACCGATTTCTGCATCTGGATCTGCCGGGCCAGCGTGCGCACGCGTGCCAGGAAAAGCTCCTTGGCTTCGTTCTTGAACATGCACTCGGTCGCACCGGCGTCGAGGCAGCGCTTGATGACGTCCTCGCGATACATGCCCGTGATGATCGCGAGCGCTGGCGCCCCGGGTCGACCCGACAGACGCCGGCACAGCTCATCGCCGTTGCCGTCCGGCAGGAAGTAATCGATGATGACGAGGTCGAAATTGCCGTTCTTCGACTTTTCGGTCGCTTCATTGAGCGACCCGGCGGTGTCGACCTCGAAGCCGATGCGTTCGAGCAGTTGCTGGTACGCCAGGCGCACGCTCTGGGAGTCGTCCACGAACAGGATGCGGATGCCACCGTTCGCCGACGACTTGCCGGCGGGCGGCGTCGGCTCGGGGCTGCTTTCGGGCTCGGGCACGAGCGCGCGGATCGCGCCGGGTATGCGTCCGAAATTCGCCCAGAGCACGAGGCTCGTCTGCGGACGCGCGGCGGCGAAATCGGTCAGCTCGGCGATTTTCTCGTGCGCCATCAGCAAAAGCGGAAGGTTTTTGCCGTCGCCGCGCAGATAGTCGAGCAGGGCGGCGAACTCGCGCGTCATGCGCGCCGGTGCGCCGACGAGCAGCAGACCGTAGCGTTGGTCGAGCTCGGCCGAGCGTTGCAGGTGATCGATCGTTTCGAGATAGCTCGACAACTCGCTGCGCGCGCGCATGTTCGCAGCGGCCAGCGTGCGGTTGAGCAGGTGGCTCAACGTGGCGGAGCGTTCGACGAGGAGAATTCCGTCCAAAGCGGCGTTTCCTTGACCCAGCCGGCGACGACCGTGCGCGCAGCCCGAGCTCCGCGCATCGCCTTCGTGGGCCGTCGCTCCCCCATCGCGGCCGGTCGTCGGCCGCCAGCGTTCACCCCACGAACGAGGGCGCAATCAGACCAGCAACGGCGGCGCTTTGCAAGTCGCGATGCGGGCCGCGGGGCGGCCTCCTTGGGCGTAAAATACCGACGATGAATTCTGCCCGGAGCCCTCGATGCCCTACCCCATGACGCGTATGCGCCGCATGCGGCGCGACGCGTTCTCGCGCGCGCTCATGCGCGAGACGACGCTGACGCCCGCCGACCTGATCCTGCCCGTTTTCGTCCGCGAGGGCGCGCGGACATGCGAGCCCGTCGCCTCGATGCCCGGCGTGGAGCGCGTGTCGGTCGACGAACTGCTCATGCTCGCCGCGCAGGCCGCGGAGCTCGGCATCCCGGCGCTCGCGCTGTTCCCCGTGACGCCGGCCGAGGCCAAGTCGCTCGACGCGCGCGAAGCCTGGAATCCCGACGGTCTCGCCCAGCGCGCGGTGCGCGCGCTCAAGAGCGCACTGCCCGAGCTAGGCGTGATCACCGACGTCGCGCTCGATCCGTTCACGACGCACGGCCAGGACGGGCTCATCGACGATGCCGGCTACGTCGTCAACGACGCCACGGTCGAGGCGCTCGTCAAGCAGGCGCTTTCGCACGCAGACGCCGGTGCCGACGTCGTCGCGCCGTCGGACATGATGGACGGCCGCATCGGCGCGATCCGGCGCGCGCTCGAGCACGCCGGCCACGTGCACACGCGCATCCTCGCCTATTCGGCGAAGTACGCCTCCGGCTTCTACGGTCCGTTCCGCGATGCGGTCGGCTCCGCGGCAAATTTGGGAAAAGGCAACAAATATACCTACCAGATGGACCCGGCCAACGCCGACGAGGCGCTGCGCGAAGTCGCGCTCGATCTCGCCGAGGGCGCGGACATGGTCATGGTGAAGCCCGCCCTGCCGTACCTCGACGTGGTGCGGCGCGTGAAGCGGCGCTTCGGCGCGCCGACGTTCGCGTACCAGGTAAGCGGCGAGTACGCGATGCTCAAAGCGGCGGCGCTCAACGGCTGGCTCGACGAACGCAGCTGCGTGCTCGAAGCGCTGACCGCGATAAAACGCGCCGGCGCCGACGCGATCCTGACGTACTTCGCCCTGCAAGCGGCGCAGTGGCTGCGCGAGCGCTGAACGTGAATCGGAGACCCGCATGAGCGACGTTCCGCAGTTCGCCGTCTTCGGACATCCGATCGCGCATTCGCTGTCGCCGCGCATCCACGCGCGCTTCGCCGCGGAGCAACGTATACCTTTGCACTATGTCGCCATCGACGCGCCGCCCGGCGATTTCGTCGTGCGCCTCGCGCGTTTCGGCAGCGAGGGAGGCCGCGGCGCCAATGTCACGCTGCCGCTCAAGGAACTCGCCGCCGCGCAATGCGCCGAGCTGTCCGATTTCGCGCGCCGCGTCGGCGCGGCGAACACCTTGACGCGCCGCCTCGACACCCATTGGTCCGGCGACAACACCGACGGCCCAGGGCTCGTGCGCGACATCACCGAACGCCACCGGCTCGACCTGCGTGGACGTCGCGCGCTTCTGCTCGGCGCCGGCGGCGCCGCGCGCGCGGCGGCGTTTGCGCTGCTCGATGCGGGTGTCGAGGATCTCGTCATCGTCAACCGCGCGCCCGAACGCGCCGACGCGCTCGCCGACGCGATCGGCGATCCGCTGCGCGTGCATACGCGCTATTGGAACGATTTGGCCGATTGCGGCAGCTTCGAGCTCGTCGTCGACGCCACGTCCGCAGGGCATGCGCAAACGGATCTGCGGCTGCCGTTCTCGCTCGTCGCGCCGCGGGCCTTGTGCTACCACCTTTCGTATGGCGCCGCGGCGATCGCGTTTCTCGGCTGGGCGCGCGCGGCGGGTGCGGGCCACGCGCTCGATGGTCTCGGCATGCTGCTCGAACAAGCCGCCGAAGCGTTCGCGATCTGGCACGGCGTGCGCCCCGATACCGACGCACTCTATGCAGAGCTGCGCGCCGAGCTGCCATTGCGCGCGACGGATTGAGCCATGGAGTGCCGCGTCGGCTGCGGCGCCTGCTGCATCGCGCCTTCGATCTCGTCGCCGATTCCCGGCATGCCGCATGGCAAGCCGGCCGGCGTGCGTTGTATACAATTGGACGAGGCGAACCGCTGCCGCCTGTTCGGCCTGCCGGAGCGCCCCGAGGTCTGCCGGCGCCTGCGGCCGCAGCAGGCGATGTGCGGGCAGACGCGCGACGAAGCGCTCGCGACGCTCGCCGCACTCGAAGCCGCTAGCGCGCCGCCAGATATTCGTTCTTGAGCCGCACGTAATGCGCCGCCGAGTAGCGCAGCTGCTCGATCTCGCGATCGCCGAGTTTGCGCACGCAGCGCGCGGGATTGCCGAGCCAGAGTTCGCCGCTGCCGACCACCTTGCCCGGCGTCACGACCGCGCCCGCGCCCACCATCGAATTCGCGGCGACGCGCACGCCGTCGAGCACGACGGCATGCATGCCGATCAGGCAGGCGTCTTCGACGACGCAGGCGTGCAGGATCGCCCCGTGGCCGATCGTGACGTCGGCGCCGATCACGAGCGGAAAGCCGCCGGGCGTGTACGGACCGTCATGCGTCACGTGCAGCACGGCGCCGTCCTGCACGTTCGTGCGCGCGCCGATGCGGATGCGGTTGACGTCGCCACGCGCGACGGCGAACGGCCAGAGCGACGCGTCGTCGCCGATCTCGACATCGCCGATCACGACGGCCGCGGGATCGACGTAAACGCCTGCGCCGAGGCGGGGATGCTGGTCGCGATAGGGCCGGAGGTTCATAGGCGTGCTCGACGGAGCGCGCATCCTACCATCGTGGCCGCTGCGCCCCCCAGGCCGGTCGCACCGGCACCCGTGTGGCGGCGGGCACGGCGCTACACTAGGTTCTCTAGCGCCGTTCGCCACGAGCGAACGGCCTTACGACACCATAAGGTGACGCCGCGCCCATGGACACCCCTGCAACGAACGGACTGAGCGAACGGCTCTCGCGCTTGCGCGAAGCACATCGGCAACGCACGCCCGATTACGCGCAGCGCATCGACGACCTCGCCCGGCTGCGCGCCGCGTTCAAGCGGCGCCTGCCGGATTTCGTCGCCGCGATGAGCGCCGATTTCGGGCGCCGCTCGCGCCACGAATCGCTGCTCTCGGACGGCATGACCGTGCTCAACGAGATCGACTATCTGCGTGGACACCTGCGCACATGGATGCGGCCGAAGCGCGGCGCTGCGGACTGGCTCTTCTTCCCGGCGCGCACCGAGGTGCGTTATCAGCCGCTCGGCGTAGTTGGCGTGATTTCGCCGTGGAACTACCCGGTCAACCTCGCGCTCATGCCGCTCGCGACGGCGCTGGCCGCCGGCAATCATGTGATGCTCAAACCCTCCGAGCACACGCCGCGCACGTCGGAGCTGCTCGCGGCTTTACTCGGCGAGGTGTTCGACGACACGCGCGTGGCGACGGTGCTCGGCGGCCCCGATGTCGCGGCCGAATTCGCCGCGCTGCCGTTCGATCATCTCTTTTTCACGGGCTCGACGGCGGTGGGACGCAAGGTCATGGCGGCGGCGGCGCACCACTTGACGCCCGTCACGCTCGAACTCGGCGGCAAGTCGCCAGCGATCGTTGCGCCCGGGTATCCGATCGGCACGGCCGTCGACCGCATCGCCGCGGGGAAATTCCTCAATGCAGGCCAGACCTGCATCGCGCCCGACTACGTGCTGCTGCCGCGCGCTGCGATTCCCGCGTTCGTCGAAGCCATGAAGGACTACGTCGAACGGCGCTATCGCAGCCTCGCCACGAACGAAGATTATTCGAGCATCGTGAACGCCGGACAATTCCGGCGCCTGGCCGGCTATCTCGACGAGGCGCGCGCGGCTGGCGCAACGGTGGTGGAACTCGCGGAGGGTGACGCGGCGCAGCGCGTCCTGCCGCCGACGCTCGTGATCGATGCGCGCGAGGAGCTCGCGGTCATGCAGGAGGAAATCTTCGGACCGATCTTGCCGCTCGTCGCCGTCGAATCGGTCGATGCGGCGATCGACTACGTCAATGCGCGGCCGCGGCCGCTCGCGCTCTATCACTTCGACCGCGACAAGGTGCGCACCGAGCGCGTGCTCGAGCGCACGCTCGCGGGCGGCGTGAGCGTCAACGACACGGTGCTGCACTTCGCGCAGATCGAACTGCCGTTCGGCGGCGTCGGACCCTCCGGGATCGGCCACTATCACGGGCGCGAGGGTTTTCTCACGTTCAGCAAGCAGAAACCCGTCTTGTACCAGGCGCGCTGGACGAGCATGAAACTCATGCGTCCGCCGTATCGGCGCATTGCCGATTTCATCGTCGGCTTTCTCACGCGCTGATCGCGCCGGTCAGTGCAACAGGCAAGGCGTCTGGACGTCTAAACGCGAACGTCGCCCACGGGTTCGAATCAGCTCGCCGGATCGACGATGATCGGCGGCACCGTGCGGGCGCGCCAGTAATTGAGGGGCATCAAGCCGCCGCGGATCAGTCGCCAGGCGATCATCGCCGTGATGCGGCTGACGTCGCGCCACGGGCGGAAATGGCTCGCGCGGCGGTCTTCCTCGTAACGTGACTCGATCGGCACCGACACCGTGCGGATGCCGCGGCGCGCCGCCTCGATGAGGATTTCGCTCTCGAACACGAAACCGTTGTTCGGCAGCGTGAGCGCGATTTCGAGCACCGAGCGCGGGTAAAAACGCTGGCCGCTCTGGCTGTCGACGACGCGCTGGCCGCAGGCCCACGACACCCACCAATCGGCTTGCTGATTGCCGAAACGGTTCTTGCCCGGCGCGGCGTCGCGGCTCAAGAGGCGCGCGCCGATCACGATGTGGTTTGGGTACTGCGCGGCTGCGGCGAGCAGGCGCGGCAGGTCGGCGGCCGCGTGTTGGCCGTCGCCATCCATCGTGAGCACGCCGTCGCAGCCGCGCTCGAGCGCATGGCGGAAGCCGTCCTTGAGCGCGGTGGCCTTGCCGAGCGGATGTTCATGGCGCAGGCGCTCGATCGGCAGGTCCGCAATGACCTCGCTCGTGCGGTCGTTCGAGCCGTCGTCCACGACGATGACGTGCGGACAACGGGCGAGCGCGCCTTGCACCACGGCGCGGATGGCGCGTTCCTCGTTGAGCGCCGGAATCACGACGAAAGCGTTCGCGGCGGAGGAAGTCGTCCGTGTATCGGTCAAGGCATGATCTCCAGGTGCAAGTCGAACTCCGTCCCGGCGGGGACGCGCAGGCTCGCGGCCTTGCCGCTCGCCAGCGCACGCAGCAGAGCTAGGCTGCGCGCCGCCGGGTTGTCACGGAGAAAAGGGTGCAGCACGTCGGCTTCCGGCGCAAGGTCCGCCCTGCCGGTGCGCGCCGTGAGGCGCGCGATCGCTTGCGGCGACGGCGGCGCGAGCACCAGGCCCACGGCGAACGGCGCGCGGCTCGGCACGACGTCCACGAGCGGTCCGGCGGCGGCGGCATCGTACGCGACGAACAGTGTCGCGCGACCGTCGACCGCGACCCGCACCGCCGCTTCGAGCAGGCCGGCGCCGAACGTCGCGGCGCCGGCACTCACTGCCGTCGAGCTTTCCATGCAGCCGGTCGCGATCGTCCAATAGCCGGCCGCGGCGTTGTGCACCGAATTATGGAACCGCGTCGGCGAAACCTCGAGCGGCGCTCGCGCCAGCGTGGCGCAAAGGTAGTCGCTGATGGCCAGCTCGCCGTAGCCCGACGCGAACACGTTCGGCAGCGTGCGCGGTTCGCGCTTCGCCATGACGCATGCCTGCTGCGCGGCCTCGATCGCGAGCAGCACGGTCTCCGGGGCGCGCCGGCGCTCGGTGGGCGGCAACAGGCTCGGCGCAGGTTTCGCGAACGCATCGCCGGGAGGCGCGCCGTGCAGGAGGATCTCGCGGCCGCTCGGCCAGTCGCGCATGCCGCCGCCCCAGATGCCGATGCCCTCGATCGCAAGTTCGATCGCGTTCATGCGCCGGCCGCCGCAAAGGCGAGACAGCAATTGTTGCCGCCGAAACCGAACGAATTCGAGAGCGCGACGCGCACCTCGCGCCGGCGGTTCTCGATGAGGATTTGCGGACCGCAGGCCGGGTCCAGGCGTTCGGCGTTGAGCGTGCCGGGAACCTCGCCGTGGGCGATGGCGAGCAGCGCGGCTACGGCTTCGACGATGCCGGCCGCGCCGAGCGCATGTCCGGTCCAACCCTTCGTCGAACTTGCGAGCGTCGTCGCCGGAAACGTGCGTGCGACGAGCGCCGCTTCGATTTCGTCGTTCTGCCGGCTCGCCGTGCCGTGCAGGTTGATGTAGTCCACATCGGCAGGCCGGAGGCCGGCGCGCGCCAGCGCATCGGCGAGCGCGCGCTCGGCGCCGAGTCCGTGCGGATGCGGCGCGGACATGTGATGCGCGTCGCTCGACTCGCCGTAGCCGACGAGCCGCGGCGCGTCGGCGTCGGCTTCGGCGCGTTCGAGCAGCGCGAACCCGGCTGCCTCGCCAAGCGACAGGCCGCGCCGATCGGCATCGAACGGCCGGCACTGCTCGGGCGACACGAGTTCGAGCGAATTGAAGCCGTAGATCACGCTGCCGCACAAACTGTCGACGCCGCCGACCACGGCCGCATCGGCGAGTCCGGCGCGCAGCAGGCGTTCGGCGCTGGCGAAGACCTTCGCGCTGGACGAGCACGCCGTGGCGATGCTGAGGCAGGGACCCGCGACGTCGAGCGTGCGCGCTACGAACGCGCCGAGCGCATGCGGCTCGTGCACGCGGCGGGCGCGCTGCTCAGCGTTCATGCGGCCATCGGCGTCGAGCTCGCGGTAGGCGCGCTCCGACTCGCCGATGCTCGACGTCGAGGTGCCGAGGACGAGCGCTATGCGCGCCTTGCCGTAGCGTTCCGCCGCGGCCGCGACGCGTTCGCGGAAACCGTCTTGGGCGAGCCCGAGCCAAGCCAGGCGATGATTGCGCGAATCCCAGATTTCGAACCCCGCTGGCCAGCGCACATCGTCGACTTCGGCGACGCGACCGATCCAGCACGCCAGCGGTTCGGGTCCGAGATCGTTGCGCACGAGACCGCCCGTGCGCGCGCCGAGCGCACGGGCGAACGCCTGCGTACCGCAGCCGGCGGCGCAGGTGACGGTGTACGCGGAAACGGCCAGAGGCGGAATGCGGGACGGCAAGCGCATGAACGATATCGAACGGCGGCGCAGTATAGGCGGCCCGCTGCGCCCATCGCAATTCGTGCGGCTTGCTACCATGTAGCGATGAGCGATACCGCCATCCGCCGAGTCGAAACCTTCCTGACCGCGCTGCAGGACCGCGTTTGCGCCGCCCTCGAGGTCGCCGACGGGCTCGCGCGTTTCCGCGAAGACGCGTGGCAGCGCGTCGAAGGCGGCGGCGGACGCACGCGCGTGCTGCGCGACGGCGCGGTGTTCGAGCAAGGCGGCGTGAATTATTCCTGCGTGCACGGCGAACGCATGCCGCCGGCGGCGACGGCCCACCGGCCGGAACTCGCCGGTCGCGCATGGACCGCGCTCGGCGTCTCGCTCGTGCTGCATCCGCGCAATCCGTACGTGCCGACGACGCATATGAACGTGCGCTATTTCGAAGCGCGGCGCGACGGCGCCGAACCGGTCTGGTGGTTCGGCGGCGGCTTCGATCTCACGCCGTACTATCCGTTCGACGAGGACGTCGCGCATTGGCACGGCGTGGCGCGCGACCTTTGCGCGCCGTTCGGCGACGATGTGTATGCGCGCTACAAGCGCTGGTGCGACGAGTACTTCTTTCTCAAGCACCGCAACGAAACGCGCGGCGTCGGCGGCCTGTTCTTCGACGATCTGAACGGCTGCGACTTCGAGCGCTGCTTCGCGTTCCAGCGCGCCGTCGGCGAACGTTTCCTCGATGCCTATCTTCCCATTGTGGAAAAACGTAAAAGTACACAATTCTCCGAGCGGGAGCGCGAATTCCAGCTCTATCGGCGCGGCCGCTACGTCGAGTTCAATCTGGTGTACGACCGCGGCACGCTGTTCGGTCTGCAGTCGGGCGGCCGCACCGAGTCGATCTTGATGTCGCTGCCGCCGCGCGTACGGTTCGAGTACGGCTACACGCCGGAACCCGGCTCCGCCGAAGCGCGGCTGGCCGATTATCTGCGTCCGCGCGACTGGCTGGCCTGACGCAACGGTGCGGTAGCGACCTGCCGCGCGGAAGAGTACGCTCAAGCACCCACCCGCGACGGGAGCGTCCATGAAGCTCGATATCAACGGGCAGCAGCACGACGTCGACGTGCCGGCCGACATGCCGCTGCTCTGGGTTCTGCGCGATGTGATCGGACTGACCGGCACCAAATTCGGCTGCGGCATGGCCCAATGCGGCGCTTGCACGGTGCATGTGGACGGCGCGGCGGTGCGCTCCTGCGTGACGCCGGCCGTGGCGCTCGCGGGCAAGAAGATCACGACGATCGAAGGCTTGAGTGCCGACGCGAGCCACGCGGTACAGCGCGCCTGGATCGAAACCGACGTCGTGCAATGCGGCTACTGCCAGTCGGGACAGGTCATGGCCGCGGCGGCGTTGCTCGCGCAAAAGCCCAAGCCCACCGACGCCGACATCGACGCCGCCATGTCCGGCAATCTCTGCCGATGCGGCACGTATCAACGCATCCGCGCAGCGATCCATCGCGCTTCCGAGCTGCTCGCACTCGCTCCGACCGGGGAGAACGGCCATGTGGCGTGAACGAGAAATCGCCGCACCGCGTCTTGCGCGGCGTGATTTCCTCAAGACGTCGTCCGCGATCGCGGGCGGGCTCGTCGTCGCGTTCTGCCTGCCGCGGGCGGCGCGCCGCGCGCTTGCCGAGGAAGGCAAGCCTGCGGCCGCTCCGATTTCGCCCGATGCGTTCGTGCGCATCGCCGCCGACGGCAGCGTGACGATCCTGCTCAAGCACGCGGAAATGGGCCAGGGTGTGTGGACCTCGCTGCCGATGGTCGTCGCCGAGGAGCTCGATTGCGACTGGGCGAACGTGCGCGTTGAGCACGCGCCGGCGGCGCCGGCCTACGCGCATACCGTGTTCGGCATGCAGATGACGGGCGGCTCGACGAGCACCTGGGAATCGTACGATCAGTTGCGTCGCGCCGGCGCGATGGCGCGTGCGCTGCTCGTCGCCGCGGCTGCGCAAAAGTGGAAAATGTCGCCAGGCGACTGCCGCACCGAGAAGGGCCACGTCGTCTGCGGCAGTCAGCGCGCAGGCTATGGCGAGCTCGCCGATGCCGCTGCCAAGCTGCCGCCGCCCGCGGACGTCACGCTCAAGGATGCCGGCAGCTTCGCACTGATCGGCCGCCCGACACGGCGCCTCGACAGCCGCGCCAAGGTGTCGGGCACCGCCGAATTCGGCATCGACGTGAAGCGGCCCGGCATGCTCGTCGCCGTCGTCGCGCGCGCGCCGGCATTCGGCGCCAAGCCCAAGTCGAGCGACGCCAGCAAAGCCAAGGCGGTACCGGGCGTCGTTGACGTCGTCGACGTGCCGAGCGGCGTGGCCGTTCTCGGCACGCATTTCTGGGCGGCGAAAAAGGGCCGCGATGCGCTCGTGCTCGAATGGGATACCGCCGCTGCGAGCGGCGTCAGCACCGAGACGTTGCGTGCGGACTACCGCAAGCTCGCGCGCACGCCCGGTGCCGTCGCGAAGACGGCGGGCGATGCCGATGCGGCTATCAGCGGCGCGCACGCGATCGAGGCCGAATACGAGGTGCCGTTCCTCGCGCACGCACCGATGGAGCCGCTCAATTGCACGGTCGAAATCGGCAAGGACGGTTGCGACATCTACACGGGCACGCAATTCCAGACCATGGATCAGGCGAGCGCTGCGAAAATCCTCGGCCTCAAGCCCGAACAGGTGCGCATCCACACCACGTTCCTCGGCGGCGGCTTCGGCCGGCGCGCGACGCCGACTTCCGATTTCGTGAGCGAAGCGGTGCAGGTCGCGAAAGCGTCGGGCAAGACGGTGAAAGTCGTCTGGACGCGCGAAGACGATATCCACGGCGGCTACTACCGGCCGATGTGGGTGTCGCGCATGCGCGCAGCGCTCGGCAAGGACGGCGCGCCCGCCGCCTGGACGCACACGCTGGTCGGCCAGTCGATCCTCGCCGGCACGCCGTTCGAGCCGATGATGGTCAAGGACGGCGTCGACGCCACGTCGGTCGAAGGCGCGGCCGATTCGCCGTATCTCGAGAAGATTCCGGCGCATCGCGTCGAATTGCATTCGCCGAAAAGCCCGGTGACCGTGCTCTGGTGGCGTTCGGTCGGCCATTCGCATACGGCGTTCGCGGTCGAGAGCTTCGTCGACGAGCTTGCGCATGCGGCCAAGCGCGATCCGCTCGAATACCGCCGTGCGCTATTGCCGAAGGATGCGCGCGAGCGGCGCGCGCTCGATCTGGCCGCCGAGAAATTCGGCTGGGGCAAACCGCTGCCGAAGGGTCACGCCGCGGGCCTCGCGGTGCACCAATCGTTCGGCAGCTACGTGGCGCAGATCGCCGAAGTTTCGCTCGAAGGCAAGGCCATCAAAGTGCATCGCGTCGTCTGCGCGATCGACTGCGGCCCCGTCGTGAACCCGCTCACGGTCGAAGCGCAGATGCAATCGGGCATCGTCTACGGACTTTCGGCGGCGCTGCACGGCGAGCTCACGCTCAAGGACGGCGCCGTCGCGCAGAGCAATTTCCACAATTATCCCGTGCTGCGCTTGAGCGAGATGCCGAAAGTCGAGGTATACATCGTGCCGAGCACCGACAAAATGGGCGGCTGCGGCGAGCCCGGCACGCCGCCGATAGCTCCGGCCGTAGCGAACGCGGTGTTCGCAGCTACAGGCAAACGCCTGCGCAGCCTGCCGCTGCGCCTCGCGTAGCGCCTATTGCGGCCAGACCGCGTGCAGCGGATCGAATTCCGTATGCACGCGGTCCGCGGCGCGCCAGCCGAAGCCGCAGATCGCGAGCGGGCATTCCTGCATCGCATCGAGCCCGAGCGTCCGCTCGATGTCGACTTCGTTGATCGCCGCCGTCACGAACGCGCCCAGCCCGAATTCCGTCGCGGAAATTTGCAGCGTCTGCGACAAATGTCCGACGTCGAGCGTCACGGCGCGATAGACCTTGGCGTGGTCGCGGTATTTCCAGAAGCTGCGCGCGAAGCGCGGCGCGAGCACGACGATCGCATGCGCATTCGCGAACCAGTCCTGTTGCGCGAGGAACGTATTCGCAAGCGCGAGCGCCGCGTCGGCTTCGAGCATCTGCATCGGTTCGAGCGCGTGATCGCCCACGTGATAGTGGTAGAGCCCCGTCGCCACGCCTTCGACGCCCTGCAGCAGCAGATAGGCCTCGGTCGGATGCAGCCCACCGGCCGAGGGGCTCGTTTTCTTGACGATCGCCGCTCCCGGCGTGACCGTGTGCACGGCCAGCGCGCCGAACACGCGCTGCATGAGATGCGAAAAAGTGGAAAAAGGAAGTTTGCGCGTCAGATCGTAGTTGCGACATACCGTGCGCCGGCGCAGCAAGGCGTCGACACCGCTGGCGGGCGGCTTTGCGAGCGCGATGCGCGTCGACGGTTCGCCGCGCGCATGGAAATGCGGCGGCGGATCGCCGAGCTTGGCCACGAGATCGCTGACCCGCGCCGTGCCCTCGCTCTTGACGAGCACACCCGAATCGACGCCTTGCCAGCGGCCGAACGCATGGGCGACGGCCGAATGCGCGTGCCAGCGCGTCGCGCGCAGCGCCTCGTCGCGCGCGCGAATACCCGCGTGCTCCGGCGTGTCGGCGATCAGCAAACCCTTGTCCAACAGTGACCGAAGCAGTGCCGGTTCGAAGCGCTTGCAGGCGTCGTCGAACTCGAGCCAATCCGCGACGGCGATCGATCCGAGCGGCGCCAACTCCTCGCTCGTCAGCGTCAGCTCGCCGCCGAGATGCGGGGCCAAGGCTACCCATCGCCGATCGACCGTCATGCCGTCTCCGCCTTCGAGCAGCGAATCGAAATCGAACTCGAACCGCTCGCGCGGCTCGATGAGCAGGGTGGAGCAGCGGCGGATGCGCATAGGGCGGTGGAAAAAAGCAGGACCCTACAACGCCGATAAATGACTTACAAGCAGCGGCTCCGCGGAGCGGAAGCTGGCACGACGCGGCAATTCTTAAAATGCGGCAATAGACACCGACCAAGGACTGGCGTTATCGTCCTTCAGCGGCGGTTGCCGCTCTACTCACAACCCAGGGGGAAATATGGCTGGTTCGAAGCTGGCGCCGGACGTGGTCGACAAGCTGTTGGACAAACTCGGCAGCGACGATGCTTTCCGTGGTCATTTTGAGAAGGATCCCAAGGCAGCGTTACAGACATTGGGTGCGCCTGCCGATGTCGAGTGCGGCGGTTGCGTAAAACCAAAGCGGCTCGCTTCTAAAGAGCACATGCGCAAGGCACGTGAGCAGATTCGGGGGAATTTGCTGGGAAAAACCAGCCAGACCGTTTTTGCCCTCGAGGCTAGTTGACCCTGACCTTTGCTGCTCGGCTCGCAATGCGCGCCGGCAGCGCTGCAGTGTGCCAAATCGCGGCGAACGACGCCATTTGTTTGCGCGCGTCCTCGTCCTTGCCAAGCGCATGGTCCGCCTCGGCCATGCGCAGGTAAGCGATATTGGACTCGATGATATTTCGGGTCTGCAGTAGCTGGAAACTATTCCACTCCAGGTAGGCTCGGCCGCGATGCTCGAGAAGCCACCGAGCTTCGCCAATCGCCTTATCGCTTTGACCTGCCGCGATGTACGCATCCGCGAGCGCCGCATGCGTTAGATAGAGTTCCGTCCCGTCGATGCTTGCTTCGAGCAATCTGCTGGCCTGATCGGCATGACCTTCGACTCGCATCTGTTCCGCTTGGACGATGACCAACATGTGCTCGAGATTAGGGAAGCCGCTGCCTTTTGCTTGCGGCGCTGCGGACTCAATCGCATCTCGAGCCAAAGCTTGTTCCCCCGCCCGGATCGCCAAATAGGCGCCGAACAATACTGAGAAGATATTGTCGTCATGATTCGTTAGCGAATGCTGCTGCATCGCCTCGCTTGCACTATCGACGAATTTGTGCAGCTCCTCGCGATAAGAATTGTCCGCCGCCCAGTAATCTTCCAAACTCAATTTTCCTGCGCGGAACGCGCGGCCATACAGGGCTCCAGCTTTATCCGCTTCCTTGGCTGCTATCGAGGCGACATCGCGGGCTTGCGCCCACTCGCCGCGATCGACGTGGATCGCGATCAGCATCTGTCGCAGAAAGATATCGGTAGTCGCCAAGCCACTCGGCTTGGCGCTATCCAAGAGACGCATCGCATCACTGAAGCGACGTTGTGCGGCGTATGTAGCCGCGTGGTACTGCCCTTGTTCGGAATCGCCCAAAGCAGCCGCTTCTCGGAAGCTTTTCAGTGCAGGATCGAACATTTCGTTGGCGGCTTCCAAATAGCCAAGGGTGTAGTACGCCACCCCTCGAAGTGGATCATGTTCTGAAAGCGCCGGTTGTATAGCGGTTATCGCATCAGCGGCACGGTTTTCGAGATGCCATGCAAAGAAAGCATAGTTGTAATGAGCCGCATAGTAGTCCGGATACATTTTGCCAAGGAGGCGCCACTTGTCCAGCATCGGGCTCGGCGGACCGAAGCGGGCGAGCCAGGCATCCAAATAAAGGCGATCCCGGGCAGGGAGACGCTCCTTGAGCGATGCGGCTTTTTCTGCGTTGCGCAGAGCAGATGCATCGTCGTTGTTTCCAACATATACGCGCAACATACCGATATATGCCAGCGCGAAATCTGGGTCGAGCTTTACTGCATGTTCGAACAATTCGAGCGCATCAGCGGGATGCCCGTGAGCCAACGCCTGTATGCCGAGTGCGTAAGCGCGCAGTGCGTCCAAATTTGAAGTTGTAACCTGGGGCAACGGGACGTTGTTGGCTTGCACCATGCTAAGGGCTTCGCCGAGGCTTATCCGCAAACGCTGGTTCACCTGATCCAACGAGGGCAACAATGAGTTGTAGCCCGCCCCTTCCGAGGTCTCCGAATACACCGTCGTTTGATTGCTCGGATCGATGACCTCCACCGTCACGCGGACGTGACCGCCGATTTCGGCCACGGTGGGCAGGATCAGCGCGCGGGCGCCGTTGCGGACGGCCACTTCGCTGCCGACCGCGCGATCGATGCGGGTCTTTTCCGGGTCGCGCTGCATGAGTGCGAGCGTGTCGCGCACTTTCAAGTCGGAGAGCACGTTGACGTAGCGCGACTGTTCGAGACCGATGCGGAACGCGGTCTGCAGCGAATCGTTGAGGATGGATTCGCCGGTCTGGTTGTTGAGATCGCCGACCACGACCCAATCGCGTTCGCCGAACGCGATTGCGGAAGGGCTGCGCAGCGAGAGATAGGCGGGAATCGCGATCGCTGCGAGCAGCAGGGCGGCTTCGACGACGAGCATGCCGGGCCGGCGCCACCAAGGGCGTTCGCGTTGTGCCTTGCCGCTGTGCGTCGGCATGCTGAACGGCGCGACGCCGCTTTCGCCGACTTCGAACACATCGATCGGATCGGCCACACCCTTGAAGCGGTAGCGCCCGTAGGTGCGCCATTGGAGCACGCGCTCCTCGGGCAGCTCGTCGGTCGCGCGCAGTGCAAGCGCGTGGGCGACGCCGGAGAGCAGGATCTGCCCCGGCAATGCGAGCGACATGAGGCGCGCAGCGAGCGGCTTGACGAGCCCTTCCACCTCGACCGGCTTCGCGCCGCGCGCGATGTCCTCCGCCGAATTGCGCCACAACACGACGTCGCCGACGTGGATGCCGATGCGCGCCTTGAGCGGAAGGAAGCGTTCTTCGCTGAGCCCACGCAGCAGGCGCTGGTAGTCGAGCGCGAAAGCCACGGCTTTGATGGGCCGCTCGAACAGCAGCAGGAAGCCGTCGGTCTTGTCGATTTCCTGGCCGCCGTGTACGCGCAAAAGGTCGCGCGCCTGACGGTCGAGCAGATGGATGACATCGGCCGTCCCGCGGTCGCCGAGCTCTTCGGTGAGCGCAGTGCTTTCGACGAGATCGCAGGCCACCACCGCGCGTAGTAGCGGCGGCGACGGTTTGAGCTGTTCCTCAGGGTGCGACGGCCCGCTCTCGATGGCGTTCATCATCTCCGCACGACAACCGACCCTTCCCCCGAGCCCTGCATTCTGCGCCGTTCGGCGCGATTGCGCCACGCGCGAGTATCAGCTACCGCGCAATTGCCATGTACCGCCGCCCTGACCTTTGGCGAGGTACAGCGCGGCATCGGCCAGCGTGTACCAGACGGACCATTCCGCTTCGTCGCGGCGCATCGCGCCGCCGATGCTGACCGACAGCGCGATGTCCTCGTGCAGCATCGGCAAGGTCAGGCTGCGCACCGCGCCGACGATGCGTTCGGCGCGAGATTCGAGTTCGCTCACGCTATGCACCTGCGCGATCAGCGCGAATTCGTCGCCGCCGAGACGGCACGGCAGGTCGCAGCTCGAGGCGGCGCGTGCGACTTCTTCGGAGACCGCTCGCAGCACCTCGTCGCCGGCGAGATGGCCGCACTGATCGTTGATGCGCTTGAAGCGGTCGAGATCGATGAGCAGCAGTCCGAGCTCGGCGCCTTCGACGCGATGTTCGCCCAAGCTTTCGAGGAACTGATAGAGCCCGCGCCGGTTGGTGAGGCCGGTCAGCTCGTCGGTGCGCACGAGACGGTTGGCGGTCGAGAGTTGGCTCTGCGTCTGGCGCAACGAATCGAGCGTGGCGAGCAGGTCCTCGTTGCGGCGCTTCAAGTGTCCGATGAGCTGCTGCTCGCTCGCCACCAGATACGCGAACGAGCGGCGCATGAAGCGGGCGAGGATCGCCGGTTCCGTTTCGAGGAGCTGGTTGAACGCCGGGAATTCGATGACGCGCAGATTGCACGCCGTGTGCGCGACCGCCGAGGCCACGCGCGAATGGTTGCCGATGAACAGGGCGAGCTCGCCGAAGTATTCGCGCGGACCGAGCAGCGTATGCGGCAAGCCGTCGCCGAACTCGATGCGCACGGCGCCCGTCTCGATCACGTACATGCTGCGGCCGATTTCGCCCTTGTGGAACAAGAGCTCGCCCGAGGGCACCTGTTTGATCGGACCGGCGCTGCGCAGCACGACGAATTCCGCGTCGGAGAGCTGGCGCGGGAAGTGCGTCGCCGCAGGTTTCGAAGGCGCGGCGAACGCATCGAAACCGCCTTTCAGCGGCAAGCTGGACGACAAAGTGGACACGGTGCTGGGGCCCCTGAATCCGCTTGATTCTGCGGATGATAGCGGAACGCGCCCCCGAGCGGCATCCCGCCGGGCAGGCGGGATGGACCGCATATCGCCGCCGAAACCGTTCCGGCGGCTTTGCGCAGTTCAGGCTGCCGTCGCGTGAGCGACAGGACGGAACTGCTCTTCCTCGGTCGAGCCCTTCAGCGCGATCGTGGACGCCTGGCTGCCTTGGATCGTCTGCGTGACCGTGTCGAAGTAGCCGGTTCCGACCTCGCGCTGGTGCTTGACCGCCGTGAAGCCGCGATCGGCCGCGGCGAACTCGGCCTCCTGCAGCTCGACGAACGCGCTCATCTGGCGGCGCGCGTAACCGTGCGCGAGATTGAACATCGAGTAGTTGAGCGCGTGGAAGCCCGC
This sequence comes from Rudaea sp., assembly GCA_035650835.1. Taxonomy (GTDB): domain Bacteria; phylum Pseudomonadota; class Gammaproteobacteria; order Xanthomonadales; family Rhodanobacteraceae; genus Rudaea. The sequence continues at coordinate 21,986 of DASRGX010000127.1, forward strand.
GAGCGTGATGAACTGGAACTTGTAGCCGTAGCTCGCGATTTCCTTCTGGAACCGCGCGATCGTCGCGTCGTCGAGATTCTTCTTCCAGTTGAAGCTCGGCGAACAGTTGTAGGCCAGCAGCTTGCCGGGATATTTCTTGTGAATCGCCTCGGCGAATTTGCGTGCGAAGGCGAGATCGGGCTTGCCGGTTTCGCACCAGACGAGATCCGCGTACGGTGCATAGGCGAGGCCGCGGCTGATGGCCTGATCGAGGCCGTTGCGCGTGCGGTAGAAGCCTTCGCTCGTGCGCTCGCCGGTCGCGAACGGCTGGTCGTTCGGGTCGATGTCGGAGGTCAGGAGATCCGCGGCTTCGGCGTCCGTGCGCGCGACGAGGATCGTCGGCACGCCCATGACGTCGGCCGCGAGACGGGCGGCGACGAGCTTGTCGATCGCCTCGCGCGTCGGCACCAGCACCTTGCCGCCCATGTGGCCGCACTTTTTTACGCTCGCGAGCTGATCCTCGAAGTGCACGCCGGCGGCGCCGGCTTCGATCATGGCCTTCATGAGCTCGAACGCGTTGAGCACGCCGCCGAAGCCCGCTTCGGCGTCGGCCACGATCGGCTGCAGGAAATCGATGCTGTCGTCGCCTTCGGCATGATGGAGCTGATCGGCACGCAGTAACGTGCTGTTGATGCGTTTGACGACCTGTGGCACCGAATTGGCCGGGTACAGCGATTGGTCCGGATACATCTCGCCGGCGAGATTGGCGTCGGCGGCGACTTGCCAGCCCGAAAGGTAGATCGCCTTGAGGCCCGCCTTGACCTGCTGCATGGCTTGGTTGCCGGTCAGCGCGCCGAGCGCATTCACGAAATCCTCGGTTTGCAGGTAACGCCAAAGCTTTTCGGCCCCGATGCGAGCCAGCGAGTGCTCGATCGGCACGGTACCGCGCAGGCGCGCGACGTCCTCGGCCTTGTATGGCCGCGTAACGCCGTTCCAGCGCGGATTGTTCTGCCAATCGAGCTTGATCTGTTCAGCGGTGGGCAATGTGGCTTTCATGGGGGCAGCTCCTGGAGTTCGTGTCGCAGTCTTGTTGCAGAGCAGCAGGCTAGAACGACCGTTTGCATTTGACAAACCGAATGTTTCAAGCGTCAAATTTGAAAATTCCAAATACCTCGTCAAACAATTGAATTGACGGGGAATGCGAGCTCGAGCATGGCCCCAACCCAGGCTGAACCGCGCGGCGGACGGCGCCGCCACGGCGTCGATCGACCCAAACGGCGCGAGCGCGAGCCCGTCGAGAGGCTCTACTACAAAGGCAACCGCCTCAAGCAGTTGCGTGCATTCAGCCATGTCGTGAAATTCGGCACGGTCGCGCGCGCCGCGGATGCGCTGTTCCTGTCGGCCTCCTCGGTCAGCCTCCAACTGTCAGCGCTCGAGAAGGAGCTCGGCGTGCGTCTGCTCGAGCGCACGCGTCCGCGTCTCGTGCTCACACGCGAAGGCCAGATGCTCTACGACCTCGTGCGGCCGCTCGTCGAAGGCATCGAGAATCTCGACCAGCAGTTCCGCGCCCTGCGCCGCGGCATGGACGCCGGCGAGGTCAACATTGCCGCGGGCGCGTCGACGATCCAGTACCTGCTGCCGCCGCTCGTGCGCGAATACCGCGAACGGCATGCCGACGTGCGCCTGCAGCTTTCCAACGTGACGGGCAAGGACGGCTTGGCGCTGTTGCGCTCCGACCAGGTCGACTTCGCGTTCGGCTCGATG
>DASRGX010000128.1:0-16628 GCA_035650835.1 Rudaea sp.
GTGCGATCGGCGTCGGCGCGCGCGTGAAGAGTCCGACCTACAGTCTCATCGAGTCGTACGCGGTCGGCGATTTGTCGATTCACCATCTCGATCTGTACCGCATCGCCGGCGCCGACGAGCTCGAATGGCTCGGCCTGCGCGATCTCGCGGCCGGACGCTATCTGCTCGTCGTCGAGTGGCCCGAACGTGGCGCCGGAGCGCTGCCGGAACCCGATCTCGTCGTGCGTCTCGCCCATGCGCAACGCGGCCGCGACCTCGTCATCGAAGCAGGTTCGGCCGAAGGCGAGCGCTGGCTGGATGCTGCCGGGCTCGACCGTTTGCCGCGCGTTCAGACAACGGCTTAGTGCCAATTCCTGATCTTGGCTCAAGCAAATTGGTATAAAACGACGATTTTTATAGAAAAATACTTGAAATCGAGCGGCTTTTTCGGTTGAATGCTGCCACATGAGGGGTGTGGCGCAAAAATTCGGGCGACGACTGCTCGGCGGCATGCTGGCCATGGCCGCGTTGCCTGCCTGCGCCGTTCAAATCGACGCTGCGCACGTGACGGCCGCACAAGACGCGACACGGCTCGTCCTCGACGTCTCCGGCACGCTCGACTACAAGCTGTTCGAGATCGGCAATCCCGATCGCATCGTGCTCGACATCCGCAATGCGAGCTTCGGTTCGGGCTTCGCTGCGCCGGGCGGCAAGGGCCTCGTCAAGTCCTTGCGTACCGGCAAGCAAGGCAAGGGCGACGTGCGGGTCGTGCTCGATCTTGCCGCAGCCGCGCAGCCGAAGAGCTTCCTGCTGCCGCCCGGCGATCGCGCGGGTTACCGCCTCGTGGTGGACCTCGCGCCGCGCACGAAGTCCGGCCGCGAGATCGTCAAGAGCATGGCCGCGATCGAAGCCAAGCCGCGCGACGTCGTCATCGCGATCGATGCCGGCCACGGCGGCGTCGATCCCGGTGCCACCGGCAGCGCCGGCACGCACGAGAAGGACATCACGCTCGCGGTCGCGCGCGAGCTCAAGCGCATCGTCGACAAGCAGCCCGGCATGAGCGCCGTCTTGACGCGCGACGGCGACTATTTCATCCCGCTCAAGGAACGCTACCAGAAGGCGCGCGAGGCCAAGGCGGATCTCTTCGTGTCGATCCACGCCGACGCGTATGCGAGCGGCGATGCGCGCGGGTCGTCGGTCTGGATGCTGTCCACGCGCGGCGCGACGAGCGAAGCGGCGCGCTGGCTCGCGGAGGACGAGAACCGCGCCGACCTCGTCGGCGGCGTCAAGCTGGACGACAAGGACAATACGCTCGCCGCGGTGCTCCTCGACCTGTCGCAAAGCGCCACGCTCGAGGCGAGCGGCGCGGTCGCCGAACAGGTGCTGAAGTCGCTCGCGAAGCTCGGGCCGACGCATCGTGGATATGTGGAAAAAGCGAACTTCGTCGTCCTGCGCTCGCCCGATGTGCCGTCGATCCTCGTCGAGACGGCGTTCATCACGAACCCGGCCGAGGAGCGGCGCCTCAACAGCCCGGCGCAGCGCGAGAAGCTCGCGGGCGCGATCCTCGACGGCATCCGCGGATATTTCCGCAGCGCACCGCCGCCCGGCACGTGGTTCGCGTCCAACACGAAGGAGCGCCCCGCAACGCGCAAGACGGCGCCGGCCGAGACCGCGGTGTTCGCGGACGACGATCCCGACAAGGCCATCCTCGCGCACGCGCCGAAGTCCTAGGGTCCCGCGTCGCACAGCCGGCGTCCGCTCCGCTATGATGCGCGACGCCCATGTCGCGCATACGCCAGCTTCCCCAGGAACTCGTCAACCAGATCGCTGCCGGCGAGGTCGTCGAGCGGCCGGCGTCGGTGGTCAAGGAACTCGTCGAAAACAGCCTCGACGCGGGTGCTGCGCGCATCGAGATCGACGTCGAGGACGGCGGCACACGCCTGATCCGCGTGCGCGACGACGGCGGCGGGATCGGTGCGGCGGATCTGCCGCTCGCCGTGCTGCCGCACGCGACGAGCAAGATCGCCACGCTCGAGGATCTCGAACGCGTGCGCACGCTCGGCTTCCGCGGCGAGGCGCTGCCGTCGATCGCGTCGATATCGCGCTTCGCGCTCGTCTCGCGCGAGGCGGGCAGCGAGCGCGCGTGGCGCATCGAGATCGACGCCGGGCGCGCAGCGGCGCCGGCGCCCGCGCAGCATCCGCAGGGCACCAGCGTCGAAGTACGCGACATTTTCCACAATGTGCCCGCGCGGAGGAAATTCCTGCGTGCCGAGCGCACCGAATTCGGCCACATCGACGAACTCCTGAAAGCGATCGCGCTCGCGCAGCCGGGCGTCGAATTCCGCCTGAGCCACAACGGTAAACCCGTGCGGCTGCTGCGGCCCGCGCGCGATGCTTCCGCGCTGCTCGGGCGCATCGGCGAGATCCTGGGCGAGGAATTCGCTGCGCAAAGCCTGCGCATCGACCACGCCGGTGCGGGCTTGCGGCTTTCAGGCTGGGTCGGCGCGCCGACCGCGTCGCGCGCGCAGCCCGATCAGCAATATTTCTACGTGAACGGACGCCTCGTGCGCGACCGCATCGTCGCGCATGCGGTGCGCCAGGCCTACGCCGATGTACTGTTCCACGGGCGCCATCCGGCCTACGTGCTGTTCCTCGAAATTCCGCCGGAGACGGTCGACGTCAACGTGCACCCGGCCAAGACGGAAGTGCGTTTCCGCGAGAGCCGGCTCGTCCACGATTTTCTCTATCGCACGCTCGACGAAGCGCTTGCGCGGACGCGCGCCGGCGATGCACCGCCGCTGGCCGCGACGCCGCCTGCGCCGAGTCCCGCGTACGCCTATGCATGGAATCGCAGCGCCGGGCTCGCGCTGCGCGAACCGCGCGACGACTACGCGGCGCTGCTCGGTGCCACGCCTTCCGCAGTCGTGGAGGCTCCGGCGGTGCGCACGAATCCGCCGCCGGCGGCCGAGGCGGACGTGCCGCCGCTCGGTTATGCGCTCGCGCAGCTCGCCGGAATCTACGTGCTGGCGGAGAACGCGCAAGGGCTCGTGCTCGTCGACATGCATGCGGCGCACGAGCGCATCACCTACGAAAGACTCAAAGAGTGCCACGACAGCGAGGGCATCCGCGCGCAGTTGCTGCTCGTGCCGCTCGCACTCGCGGTCAGCGAACGCGAAGCCGCGGCGGCCGAAGAGTACGCCGAGCATCTCGCCACGCTCGGTTTCGATCTCGTGCGCAGCGGGCCGCAGAGCGTCACGGTCAAGCGCTACCCCGGCCTGCTCGAAGGCGCCGACGTCGGCACGCTCGTGCGCGACGTGCTGGGCGACTTCGTGGTGCACGGCAGCACGCGCCGTATCGAGGAAACGCAGAACGAGATCCTCGCGACGATGGCGTGTCACGGCTCCGTGCGTGCGAACCGGCGCTTGACTTTGCCCGAAATGAACGCACTTCTGCGCGAAATGGAAGCCACCGAGCGTTCGGGCCAATGCAACCACGGCCGGCCCACCTGGGTGCAGCTGCCGATCGCGGAACTCGACCGCATGTTCCTGCGCGGACGATAAATTTTATACGAATATAGGAGTGGATAATGCTGCAAATTGCCGGAATGTTGCTGGGCGCGGTCGTCGTCACCGGGGTGGGAGCCGTCGGCGCCGGCGTCGACGCTGTGTCGGGCTACAAGCAGCAGATCGAGTCCTGGCGCGCGCAGCGCGTCAAGCGTTTGACCGCACCCACGGGCTGGCTGAGCCTCGTTGGCTTGCCGTGGCTCAAGGAGGGCGCGAACAAGATCGGCTCGGCGCCGGACAACGACGTCGTGATCGCCACGGCTCCTGCGCATCTCGGCGTCGTCACGCTCGCGCGCGGCAAGGCCTCGATCGCGCTCGACACGCAAGCGCAGGCGACCATCGACGGCGCGAAGAAGGCGAACGCCGAGCTCCTCGACGACTCCCACGACAAGCCGACGACGGTCGCCTTCGGCACGACGAGCTTCTATCTCATCGAGCGCAACGGCAAGTACGGCCTGCGCGTCAAGGACGCCAACGCGCCTACGCGCCTCCATTTCGCCGGCATCGATTATTTCGACATCGATCCGAGCTGGCGCATCGAAGCGAAGTGGGAAGCCTACGACCCGCCGCGCGAAGTCGAGGAACCGAACGTGCTCGGGCAGATCGACAAGGTCGTCGTGCCCGGTGCGGCCGTGTTCGAGCGCGACGGCAAGTCCTATCGCGTGGAGCCGGTGATCGAGAATCCGGGCGACACGGAACTCTTCCTCGTCTTCGCGGACAAGACGAGCGGCAAGGAAACCTACGGCGCGGCGCGCTTCGTCTACACCGAGCCGCCCAAGGACGGCAAGGTGATCATCGATTTCAACAAGGCCTACAACCCGCCGTGCGCGTTCACGCCGTATGCGACGTGCCCGCTGCCGACCGCGCAGAACAGGCTCGGTCTGCGCGTGACGGCCGGCGAGAAGAAATACCGCGGCGGGCACGATTGAGGTGCCGCCTTCTTCCCCGCGGGCGGGTGAAGCATTCGTACCGAATGGCGAGGTTCAATTCCCGGTGAACGCGGGTTTGCGCCGTTCGAGGAACGCGCGCGTGCCTTCGCGCATGTCCGCGCTCGAGCAGCAGAGTGCGAACGCCTGCGTTTCGTAGTCGAGGCCGGCATCGATGCCGCATTCGCCGCCCGTGACGATCGCGTCGAGGATGCCCGCCAACGCATGCGGCGCGGAATTGGCGAGTTGCGTGGCCAGCGCGTCGACTTCCCCGTCGAGCTTCTCCGCGGCCACGACGCGTGTGACCGCTCCGAGCGCATAGGCGCGTGCGGCGTCGATCTGGTGTCCCAATAGGCAAAGCTCGAGCGCGGCACCGCGCCCGCACAGGCGCAGCAGGCGTTGCGTGCCGCCGAAGCCGGGGATCACGCCGAGGTTGATCTCGGGCTGCCCGAAGCGGGCGTTTTCGCTCGCGATGCGCAGGTGGCAGCTCATTGCGAGTTCCATGCCGCCGCCGAGCGCGAAGCCTTGGATGCGCGCGATGACGGGCTTGCCGAGGCGCTCGATGTCGAGCATCAATTCCTGGCCCGCGCGCGAGAAGCGCTGGGCCTCGAGCGGCGAAAGTCCGGCGAGTTCGCCGATATCGGCGCCGGCGATGAAGGCCTTCTCGCCGCTCCCGGCGACGACGACGACGCGCACGCCATCGTCTTGTCGCGCCTGCTCGAACGCGAGCGCGAGTTCGCCGATCGTTTCGCGGTTGAGCGCGTTGAGCTTGTCGGGACGATGGATCGTGATGCGGCAGATGCCGCCGCGCTGGTCGAGGATCAGGTTGCGGAAGGCCATGGCTGTCTCGCGCAGGAGAAAAAGGGCGCGGGATCATAGCAGCCGGCCAGCGTCGATTCAGCCTCGTTCCGGTTTCATTGGCACCCGCGTCGCGGGGAAACGTAAAGACGGCGTTCGTTGGGCGTAAACGCGCAAATCACGCGAATCCGCAGGCCGGGCGGGAGTGGCCGCGGCGTTGGCGCTCAGGTAAGATGTCGCGCTTTTCGCGTTCCCGCTTCGTGCGCGGCATCGTCCCCAGGCGTTCACTCATTCGGTTTTTTGGAGGTTTGCATGATTTTGCGTTGGTCCCTTTTTGCCGCGACGATGCTCGGCGCGAGCGTCGCGTTCGCACAGAACCCGACCGGCGGTTCCAGCACGGCGGGTTCGAGCACGGGTTCGGCTTCGGCGTCTTCGCAAGCCCAGTCGCAGACCCCGCCGCCGCCGCTGACCCCGGCCGACAAGCCGAATCTCTCGTACGCGATCGGCTATCAGATCGGCGCCGACTTCCTCGAGCGCAAGCTCGACATCGACATCAACGCCGTGATCCGCGCGATGCAGGACGGCTACGCCAAGCGCAAGCCGACCGTCTCCGAAGAGACCATGCACGACCTGCTCGGCCGCATGCAGTACCAGATGTACACGCAGGCCAAGTCGGAGTTCGACAAGCTCGCCGCCGACAACAAGGCCAAGAGCCAGAAGTTCATGGCCGACAACAAGACGAAGAAGGGCATCGTCGTGCTGCCTTCGGGCGTGCAGTACCGCGTCATCGAAGACGGTACCGGCACCAAGCATCCGACGGCGCAGAGCGAGGTGACCGTGCATTACCGCGGCTCGCTGTCCAACGGTCTCGAGTTCGACAGCTCCTTCGCGCGCGGCGAGCCCGTGCACTTCAAGGTAGGCGACGTCATCAAGGGCTGGCAGGAAGTGCTGCCCCTCATGCGCCAGGGCGATCATTGGCAGGTGTTCGTGCCGCCGGAACTCGCGTACGGCGAGCGCGGCCAGCCGCCGCGCATCGGCCCCAACGAGGCGCTCGTGTTCGAGATCAAGCTCGTCGACGTCAAGTGACCGGAGCGTTTCGAACCGCCCGCAAACGCCGCGCATGTCGCGGCGTTTGCGTTTCAGCGTTCAGCCCTCCGGGCCGCGCAGGCTGCCCGAAGCGTGCAGTTCTTCGAGGGCACGCTCCATATCGACCTTGATGCGGTTGATGAGCCGCATCGCGGGTTCGTTCGCCGACCCGCCCGCATCCGGCGATACCGGCGTCTGGGCGAGCACGGCGGCCTCCGCATCGGGGATGAACTGGGCGAGATAGACGTAGCCGCGCGCCAGGCTCTCCTTGAGAGCCGTGTGCTCCGGCTCCAGATTTTCCAGCAGCATGAAGATCGCGTTGCGGATCTGGCTGCGCGAATGCGGCAGCAGCGATTCGGGCAGGCCGTGAAGACCGGGCTGTACCCGGGCCAGAACCTTGCCGTAGTCGGCTACCACCTTGGTCGCGAGCGCGAGCATAGGACTTGAAGTTCTGAGCGAAGTTTCTGGGCCAATATTTCAATATTACTAGGAAAACTGTTCAAAAGCTCATGTCTTTCCGAGATTCGCCGACGCCGGTCCTCAGCCCTTGCATCGGAGTGTGCACGCTCGATGCGGGCGGTTTCTGTGAAGGATGCCACCGCAGCATCGAGGAAATCGCGGGCTGGATGTCCTATACGGACGCCGAACGGCGCCGCCTCATGGACGACGTACTGCCGCAGCGGGCCGAACGAGCCGCGGCGCGATGAACGCGCTCGCCCTGCCGCTCGCCGAACGCGTGCGTCGCGCCGTGCGCGGGCTCGACGACCCGCCGTCCTCGCCGGGCTGGAATCACGCCGAGATCGCCGACCTGCTCGGCGAGGTGCCGCTCAAGCTCGCCGCGGTGCTCGTCGGCATCGTGGAACGCCCGCAGGGCCTCTCGATCCTGCTCACGCAGCGCACAGAGCAACTGGCCAAGCACGCGGGGCAGATCAGCTTCCCGGGAGGCGCCATCGAGCCCGACGATGCGAGCGCCGTCGCGGCCGCCTTGCGCGAGACGCACGAGGAGGTCGGCATCGCCACGCATCTCGTGCAGCCGTTCGGCTATCTCGACTGTTTCGAGACCGTGAGCGGTTTTTCGGTCACGCCCGTCGTCGCCGAGATCGACGCCGGCTACGTCGCGCTGCCCGATCCACGCGAAGTGGCCGATACGTTCGAAGTGCCGCTCGCGTTCTTCCTCGATCCCGTAAACCTGCGCCGGCGGCGGGTTTCGTACGGCGGCCGCCCGCGCGACATCCTCGAATTCCCGTACGGCGGCCGCAACATCTGGGGGGCGACGGCAGCGATGCTGCTGAGTCTCGTACGGCGACTGGAGGCCGCGACATGACGACCAGAACGATCGTATCGGCGGTGGAAGCGGAGCGGCTCGCGCGCGCGGGCGCGCTCGTCGTCGATTGCCGTTTCGAGCTTCCCGATCCCGAGCGAGGAGCGCGCGACTACGCTGCGGGCCACGTGCCGGGCGCGGTCTATGCGGACTTGAATCGCGACTTGTCGGATCTCGCGAAGACGGGTCTCGGCCGCCACCCTTTGCCGGACGCGGCGGCTTTCTCGCGCGTGCTCGGGCGCTTCGGCTGGCGGCCCGGTACGACCGTGATCGCCTACGACGATGCGGGCGGCGCGCTCGCCGCGGCGCGACTTTGGTGGATGCTGCGTCTCGTCGGCGAACGCGACGTCGCCGTGCTCGACGGCGGCTTCGCCGCGTGGAAAGCAGCCGGCCTGCCGCTCGAGACCGACGTGCCGCGCCGCGAGCCGACCGACGTGTCCGTGCGCTTCGACGACAACGCCATCGTCGGCACGGCCGCGTTGCAACAATTGTTGCAAAATCCACAATGTCTTGTCGTCGACGCACGCGGTGCGGCGCGCTATCGCGGCGAGACCGAACCGATCGACCGCGTCGCCGGCCACGTGCCCGGCGCGCGCAACCGGCCGTTTTCGGACAACCTCGGAACCGACGGCCGTTTCAAGCCCGCGGCGGAGCTGCGCGCCGACTTCGAACGCCTGCTCGGCGCAGGCACGCCGGACGACGTCGTGCACATGTGCGGCTCGGGCGTCACGGCCTGCCACAATCTGCTCGCAATGGAGCACGCCGGACTTGCCGGAGCGCGCGTCTATGCGCCTTCGTGGAGCGGCTGGATCGCCGATCCGAATCGTCCGGTCGCCACGGGCGCCTGACGCCGAGCAACCGTTCGGCCGGTGTCCTCAGCCGGCGAGCCGCTCGATGAGCGCCTTTGCCGCGGCCGGGTTGCGTTCCTTGGCGGCACTGATGAAATAGACGAACACGTCGCGCGGCCGGCCGGGCGCAGGCGGCGCCTGCACGTAGGGCAGATCGGCCGGCGCACCTCCGCCGAGCCAGACGCGTATGCGCTCCGCCCAGGCATCGAGCTCTGCAGGCGCGTAACCCGTCGGCTGCGCCGACTGGCTGCGCATGAGCCGCGCGTAGACGAAGTCGCCGGTCACGTCGGCGAACGACGGGTAATCGGGCGAGTCGGTGAACACCGTCGGCAATCCATGCTGCCGGGCGAGCGCGAGGTACTCGTCGCAGAGAAAACTCGGATTGCGCACCTCGAGCACGTGGCGCAGCGGGCGTCCGTCGAGCTCGCGTGGCAGAAGATCGAGGAAACGGGCGAAATCGTCGCGCTCGAAACGGCGCGACGGCGTGAACTGCCACGAGACCGGCCCGAGGCGGTCGCCGAGCTCGGCGATGCCGCCGAAGACGAAGCCCTCGATGGTCTTGCCGCCGTCGGCGAGATGCCGTCCTTCGGTCGTGTAGCGCGGCGCCTTGAGCGAGAACACGAAGCCTTCCGGCGTTTCGCTGCGCCACTTGGCGTACGTGGCGGGTTTCTGCGCGCCGTAGTAGGTGCTGTTGATCTCGATGGCGCTCAACTGCCGGCTCGCGAACTCGAGCTCGCGACGCTGCGGCAGTTTCGCCGGATAGAAATTGTTGCGCCACGGTGCGTAGTTCCAACCGCCGATGCCGACGCGGGCTTGTGCTTGGCTCATATCCGTTCCGTTGTCGTGGACGCGCTCAGGCTTTCCAGGGATCGTAGTCGCCGAACCACCAGAGATGCCCTTCGGGGTCGCGGCAGCTATAGCCTTTGCCGCCGTAATCCTTGGCTTCGAGCTCGTCGACGATCACGGCTCCCGCCGCTTTCGCGCGAGCGTAGTGCGCGTCGGGATCGGCGACGATCACGCAGCAACACTGCGTTTCCCGTCCGCCGATCTCGTCGGGCTGTGCGATGCGGCTGCTCCACGGGCTTGCGTGATCGACGGAGCCCAGCATGATCATACCGTTGCCGAACGTGAGCTGCGCGTGATGGACGACGGCGCCGTCGGCGTAGACCGCGTGACGCTCGAAGCCGAAGGCGCGGCACAGCCAGTCGATGGCGGCCGGCGCGTCGCGATAGCGCAGGCTCGGCACGATCGTGGCGACGGTATCTTTGGCAAATGTGGACATTGCGGCATCGCTCCTTGAAGCGGCGGAAGCCGAAGTCTAGCGCCGCGGGGGTTGTCATATCGACCGCCAGCGCACACACTTAACGGACGTCCCTACAGCGGAATCCGGCTCGTGGCCACATTCGGTCTGTTCAAGCGCATCTTCGGAGCGGAGCAGGAACGACGCGTGAAGCCGCGGGTGAACGCGCGCGAGGGCACACGCATCCTGATCATCGACGACTCGCCCACGATCGTGGCCATGCTGCGCAAGTTCTTGCAGCAAAACGGCTACCTCACGCTCGAAGCCGGCGACGCCGAAAAGGGCGTCGAGATCGCGATCGCCGAGCGGCCGGACATCATCTTCCTCGATATCGTGCTGCCCGGCATGAACGGTTTTGCGGCATTGCGAATGCTGCGGCGCGAAGTCGCCACGCGCGACATTCCCATCATCATGATCAGCGGCAACGAACAGGCCACCGAGCAGTTCTACGCGCAGCGCATCGGTGCCGACGACTTCATGAAGAAACCTTTTTCGCGCGCCGAAGTATTCGCGCGCATCGAACGCCTGCTCGATGCCGACCGCGTGCCGAAGCGGCCGGCGCCGCAGCCGGCGCGATGACAGGAGCAACTGCGTCGAAGGAGCACGTATGAACGCAAGGAGTCGCGTCGTCAGTCTGGTTTTCCTCGCCGCGCTTGCCGGCGGTTGCGCTCATGTCGCCACGCTGCCCGGAACGGGCGGGCCCGCCGCGCCGGCCGCGCACGGCGCTCCCGGCCGTTACGAGGCCGTCGCCGGGCGCGGCGCGGACATCGTCGCCGAGCTGCGCGCCGCACCGCCGCCGGCGGAGCCCGAAATCGTCGACAGCCAGTCGTCCGCGGGCGACGAAAGGGTCCTCTCCGACAAGGGCTATGTGCGCATCGGCGACGGCTACTACGCGAGCGTCGACGCCGATGCGCGGGCATGGCTCAAGCGCAAGGCCGTCGAGGTCGGCGCGGACAAGGCCATGTTCTACGAGACGAGTCCGGCCGACGCCGCGCCGTCGCTCCACGCCGCGTATTACGTGCGTTTCCGCCTGCCGTTCGGCGCGAGCTTCCGCGATCTGACCGCCGAAGAACGCGCGGCTGTCGGCGCAAGCGGCGTGCGCATCGGCGCCGTGATCGGCGGTTCTCCGGCCGCGGAGGCCAACCTGCGCGAAGGGGACATCGTGCTCAAGTTCGACGGCGCGCCGGTGGCGAGTCGCGCGGAGTTCGAGCGCCAGTTGCGCGCGCACATGGGCAAACATGTCACGCTGACAATCCAGCGCGACGGCGCGGCGTTCTCGCGGCTCGTCCGCCTGGGCGTGCTCGCCAGCGAGCTCGGTCGCGATAAGTAGCGCGCGAAATGTGTAGCCGGCGAGCACGGTCTGCAGGAAGCCGGCCGATTCCGATCGGACGCGGCGTCGCGATAGACTGAGTCGGATCGGCAGCGAGGGAGCGGGGCGGTGATGTTTCAGCGAGTCGTAGCGATCGCCGTGGCGCTGATCTCCGCCGGACCGCTCGCGGCGGCGGATCTCGCCGTGAGCATCGCCGATGCGCGGCACGCGCCCGTCGCCGACGCGGTGGTCAGCGTGGTGCCGGCGAACGGAACGACGCCGCCGGCCCAGCGGTCCACGCCCGAGACCCGCACGATCGATCAAAAGAACGAGCAGTTCATTCCCTACGTCGAGATCTTCCGCCCCGGCGACAGCGTCGTGTTCCACAACAGCGACCAGACGCGGCATCACGTCTATTCGTTCGCACCCGCGCGGCAATTCGAATTCGTCGTGACGCCCGGCGAAACGTCGGCACCGGTGCGGCTCGACCATCCGGGTTCGGTGGCGGTCGGCTGCAACATCCACGATCGCATGATCACCTACCTCTACATTTCCGACGCGCCGTGGATCGCACGTTCGGGTGCCGACGGCCGCGCGACGATCGTCGGCCTCGGGCCCGGCGACTACACCGTGCACGTCTGGCATCCGCAGCAGAAGCCCGGCGAAGCCGAGCCCGTGCGTACGCTGCACGTCGGCGAGGGAAATCCGGCGCCGCTCGCTTTCACGCTGAACCTGCTGCCCGATCCGCGCACCCGCCCGGATCGGGAACGCGCGAACTACTGAGGCAATGAGTTTCCGCGTCCGCCTCGTTTCGTTCCTGGTCGCGTCGCTCGCGATCCTGCAGATCGTCATGGGCGTGCTCGTCTACGAAGTCACGCGGCGCGAGCTCATCGGCCAGGGCGAGCAGCAGCTCGTCGGCGCCGGTCGCGCCTTCGCACGCCAGTTGGACGACGTCGCGCAACGCGTCGCCGACAACGTGCAGGTGTTGACGCTCGATTTCGCCTTGCGCTCGGCGATCGCCCAGCGCGATCGCGACACGGTGCTGTCGGCGTTGCGCAATCACGGCAACCGCGTCGGCGCCACGCGCATGCTGCTCGTCGGGCTCGACGGCTCGATCGAAGCGGATACCGCCGAAGGCGCGCCGCCGCTCGCGAAATTCCCGTACGACGATTTGACCGGCGCCGCGTTCGAGAAACCCGCGGCGGCCGTCGTGGCCTGGGACGGCCATGCGTACTGGATGGTGGTGGTGCCGGTGTCGGCGCCCGCGCTCATCGGGTTGATCGCTGCGGCGATCCCCGTCGACGACGCATTTCTCGCGCACCTGCAGGAACAATCGACGCTGCCCACCTCGATCGAGCTCGCGGCGCAGGGCTCCGACGGGCAGTGGCGCGTGCTCGCGCACGGACGGGATCCTATCGCGCTCGCGCAGCCGCTCATCGCCGCACGCGGCTTGCCGCCGGCGCCGGAGCTCTTTCGCGTGGGCGGACGCGAGTACGTCGCCATGGCGATGTCGCTCAATTCCTCCAAGGCGAGTGCGCCGATCGAAGCCGTGCTGGGCTACTCGCTCGACGACGCGTTGCGGCCTTACCGCTCGGTCGGCACGGCGTGGGCGATCCTGCTCGCGCTCGGCCTGGTGTTCGGCATGATCGCCGCGCTCGTCATCGCGCGCGGCGTGTCGCGGCCGGTCGAGGCGCTCGCCGCGATGGCGCGGCGCATCGGCGCTGGCGACTACAGCGAGCCGCCTCCGCTCGCGCGGCGCGGCGAAATCGGCGAGCTCGCCGACACGCTCGCCGGCATGGCGCGCGCGATCGCCGAGCGCGAGGAACGCATCCGCTTCCAAAGCGGGCACGACGCAATCACCGGTTTGCCGAACCGCGTCACGGCCGAGACCGCGATCCAGCAGGAACTCGGTGCGCGGGGCCGCCCGGCGGGGGCGCTGCTCATGGTCGGCCTCGGGCGCCTGCCCGAGATCGTGAAGACGCTCGGCCATGCGATCAGCGATCGTTTGATGCGCGATGCCGGCGGCCGCATCCGCAAGCCCGCCGACGCCGCGCTCGTCGCGCGCGCGACGGACACGGAATTTCTCGTCTGGCTGCGCGACGCCAGGCAGCCCGAGGCGATCGCGCTCGCGTTCCGCATCCTCGATGCGCTGGCCGAGCCGTATCGCGAAGCCGATTTGGCCATCGATGTCGCGCCGGCGGTCGGCGTCGCGCTGCATCCCGCGCACGGCATGGAAGCGAGCGCGCTCCTGCAGCGCGCGGAGGTCGCGCTGTTCGCCGCATTGGGTTCCGAGGAGCCCGTCGTCGTCTACGATCCGACCGCCGATCCGCATCGGCCCGAGCGTCTGTCGCTCATGGGCGATCTGCGCGAAGCGCTCGAGCACGACCGCCTCGAACTGCATTACCAGCCGAAGCTCAATCTCGCAACGCGTCGCATCGACGGCGCCGAGGGTCTCGCGCGCTGGGTGCATCCGCGCGCGGGAGCGATAGCGCCCGATGCGTTCATCCCGCTCGCCGAGGAAACCGGCAACATGCGCCGGCTCACGCGCTGGGTCCTCGCGGCCGGAATCGCGCGCGCGCAAGCCTGGGCGGCGGCCGGTCTCGCGGTGCGGCTCGCGCTCAATCTGTCGGCGCGCGATCTCGACGATGCCGAGTTGCCCGCGCGCGTCGGCGAACTGCTCGCCGCGCACGGGGTGGCGCCCGAACGCATCCTGCTCGAAATCACGGAAAGCTCGGTCATGGGCAAGCCCGAAGCCGCCGTGCGCGTGCTGCGCCGGCTCGCCGACCAAGGCATCGATCTCGCGATCGACGATTTCGGCGTCGGCCAGTCGTCGTTCTCGTATCTGCGCCGCTTGCCCGTGCGCGAGCTCAAGATCGACAAGAGCTTCCTGCTCAAGCTCGCCGAAGGCGCCCAAGACCGCGCGATCGTGAGCTCGATCGTCGAGCTCGGCCACCGCTTGGGCTATCGCGTCACGGCCGAGGGAGTCACCGATCAGGCCACGCTTGACTATCTCGGCGAAATCGGCTGCGATCACGCCCAGGGATTTTTCATCGCCCGCCCGATGCCTGCGGAGGCCTTCGATGCGTTCCTGGCGCACAGCGAGCAGCAGTGAAGGCTATCGCGGACTACGCATCGCATGCGCCTTCGTCTGCACGCTCGTCTGGCGCGCCGCGGCGGCCGACGATATCGAGTTCCACGGCTTCGCCGATCTGCGCGGAGTCGCCGCCTCGGACGATGCAACCTGGACGCGCGGCGGCCTCGCCAAGACGCGCTACGGCGGCAACGACGGCTTGCATTTCGGCGGCGCGGCATTGCGTGCGACCTGGCAAGCCGCAGCGCCGCTGCTGCTCGTCGCGGATCTGCGCTACGAGCCGCAGGACCGCACGCGCGCCGGGCTCATCGAAGCGTACGCGCGCTATCGGCCCGTATCGATCGATGCGTGGCGTTGGTCGCTCAAGCTAGGCGAATTCTTTCCGCCGATCTCGCTCGAAAACGAAGGCGTCGGTTGGACGAGTTTGTGGACGCTCACGCCGTCGGCGATCAACACTTGGGTCGGCGAAGAATTGCGCGTCTTCGGCGCCGAGCTACGCGTCGAGCACCGCGGCGACTTCAGCACGCTCGAAGCTGCGGGCGCCTTGTTCACGGCGAACGACCCTGCCGGCGAGATTTTGTTCGCGCGCGGCTGGGCCTTCACCGATCTCGTCGAAGGCGTCGGCAACCGGTTGCGCGAGCCGGATGTCTACGCTTATCTCGTCGGCACGGAGCCGCCGCGTCGCTACGATCCCTTCGTCGAGATCGACCACCGGCTCGGCTTCTACGGCGACGTGACCTGGCGCACGCAGAGCGGCAGCCGCGCGACGGTGCTGTATTACGACAACCGGGCCGATCCGAGTCGCTATCACGTGTTCGACGGGCACGACGAGCTTTTTGCATGGCGTACGCACTTCACGAGCGTCGCGGCGCAAACGCGCTTCGGCGACCTGGTGCTCATGGGGCAGGGCATGGCAGGGACGACGGAAATCGCGCCGAGTGGCTTCCGCGGCGAGGCGCATTTTTCGGCCGCCTACGCGCTCGCCGGATGGGAGCTCGGCGCCTGGCGTCCCGCCTTGCGTCTGGATATTTTCGATACTCGCGAGGATCCCGCCGCGCCGCCGGCGCTCAGCGAACACGGCAACGCACTCACGTTCGCCCTCAACTGGCGTCCTTGTGATTGGCTACGCTTGACCGGCGAAGCGTTGCGCGTGGAGAGCACGCGCGATCAGCGTCTCGCGCTGGGCCTCGCGCCGCGCGAAGTCGATCGGCAGATCCAGTTCAACGCGCGATTCTTGTTCTGACGGCGCTCAGAACCGTTCGACGAATTCCACAGCGGCTTCGCTGTCGCGCGCCGCGATTTCGATCGTGTCGTGAACCCGCGCGAGCGTCGCCGCGTGGGGCGCCTCTACTTCGATGCGGAACACGTCGGCGCCGAGATCGTCGGGCAGCTCGAGCGAGGTGGAGTCGTCACGCAGATCGCCCATCTCGTCGTCGACCTCCTCGACGCGCTCGAGCCCGTCGATGCCGTTGATTTCGGCGAGCACCGCATCGGCGCTGTTGCGGCTTCCGGTCAAGCGAAAACGCAATACGGGCATGGACAGTCTCCTTCTGTGCGCGGCCGTCGCTGGCTGCCCGCATTGAAGCAGTGCGAAGATGCACGGACAATAAACGCACCCACCCGCGCACTGTCGGGTCGACGGAGATCCAGATGCCTGCCCGATGCCTACCGCCGCTTTCGATCGCGATCGCCCTGCTGTGTGCGACGGCCGCCGTCGCGCAGGCGCCGGCGACGTCCATGAAAGCGAGCACGAGTGCGCCGCCGACCATGGCGGATGTGCTCGCGCACGCCAAGCCGTCCGACTGGCACGCGCTCGATCCTGCCGACACCTTGTATCTCGATTTCGCCCGCGGCCGAGTCGTCATCGAGCTCGCGCCGGCGTTCGCGCCGCATCATGTGGCCAACATCGAAGCGCTCGCGCGCGAGAAATATTTCGACGGCCTCGAGTTCCTGCGCTCGCAGGACAACTACGTCGTGCAATGGGGGGATCCGCACGCCGATGCGCGGGCGGACGACAAGGATCATCCGCGTCCCATCGTTCATGCGCAGCGCCAGCTCAAAGCGGAATTCACGGTTCCGATCACCGACAAATTCGCGTTCACGCCGCTGCCGGACCGCGACGGCTACGCGCCGCAGACGGGTTTCGCCGGCGATTTCTGGGCGGCGCGCGACCCGAAAAGCAGCCGCGCGTGGCTCACGCATTGCTACGGCACGGTAGGCGTCGGTCGCGACAACGATGCCGATTCGGGCGGCGGCACGGAGCTCTACGTCGTCATCGCGAGTTCGCCGCGCTGGCTCGATCGCAACATCACGGTAGTCGGTCGCGTGGTGCAGGGCATGGAACTGCTCTCGACGCTGCCGCGCGGCAGCGGTGCGCTCGGCTTCTACGAGAAACCCGAGGAGCGCG
>DASRGX010000129.1:0-3453 GCA_035650835.1 Rudaea sp.
ATCCTGATCGTCTACTACAGCCGCAACGGCAGCGTGGCCCAGCTCGCGCGCTTCGTCGCGCGCGGCGTCGAAGAAGTACCCGGCATGCGCGCACGCGTGCGCAGCGTGCCGCCCGTCGCTCCCGTCACGCAGATCGCGCAGCCGCCCGTGCCCGACGACGGCGCTCCGTATGCGACGCTCGAGGATCTGCGCGACTGCGCGGGCGTGATCCTCGGCAGCCCGACGCGCTTCGGCAACATGGCGGCGCCGCTCAAGCACTATCTCGATTCCACGGCGGCCGAATGGGCGTCGGGCACCTTGGTCGGCAAACCGGCCGCGGCGTTCACCTCGACGGCCAGCATGCACGGCGGCCAGGAGACGACGCTGGTCTCGATGATGCTGCCGCTCTTGCATCACGGCGCCTTGATCGTCGGGATTCCGTACACGGAACCCGGGCTCAACGCGACCGCGGGCGGCGGTACACCGTACGGCGCGAGCCACGTCGCCGGCGCAAGCGGCGATCGCGCGATCGACGAGCACGAGCGCGACCTCGCGCGCGCGCTCGGGCGGCGCGTGGCCGCGACGGCGGCCAAGCTCACGCGATGAGCACGGCGAGCTCGAGCACGCTCCGTTTCGGCCTCGCGGCGCTCGTCGCGCTGCTGGCCTTCGAGCTCGCCTGGCACGCGGGTTTCGCCGCTGCTCCGGGGACGCGCTTCTGGCCGACGCTGGCGCTCGCGACGCTTCCGCTCGTGCCGGCCCTCTGGATCGCGCGGGCGAATCTGCGCCGCGGCGTGCTCGTCGGCGGCATCGTGTGTCTGTTTTATTTCAGCCATGGCGTGAGCGCGCTGTACGGCGATTCCGGCGTGCGCGCCGCCGCCGGGGTCGAGATCGCGCTCGCGACAGCGGTCATCGCGGTACTCGGCTGGGACGCGCGGGGGTACCGGCGCGCGAAAACCAAGCCCGCGCAGCCCGGGTGAGCGCCACCGAACCGGGACGACCGCCGCAGCGCAAACCGCTCGTCGCCCGTCGTGCACACCGGCTTGTCGGATTTCGGCGGTACGTGTAAGTTCGGGCCGTCGCTCCCGGACATCCGTATGACGTTTCTGCAATCGCCCCCGGTGCTGAGCAATCAGTACCTCGACGACCGCGTATTGCGCTCGTACCTGCGCCGCGTGCTGCCGCCGGCGATGCTCGGCGAGATCGAAGGCGACCTCACGGATCTCGGCGAATTCGCCGCCACGGCGTGGACGCTGGCGCGCACCCGCGCGCGCAGCGAGCCCACGCTCACGTGCTGGAACGCCTGGGGCGAACGCGTCGACCGCATCGAGCTCACGCCGGCATGGCAGGCGGCGCAGCCGCTCGCGGCGCGGCACGGTCTCGTCGCCGCCGGCCACGAGACCAAGCACGGCGCAGCCGCGCGCGTGCACCAGTTCGCGATGGTATACTTGTACCATTGTGGAAGCGAGTTCTACACGTGCCCGCTCGCGATGACCGACGGCGCCGCAACCGCGCTCAAGGCGTCGGGCAACCAGCGTCTCGTCGATCGCGCCGTGCCGCACTACCTGAGCCGCGACCCGGCCGAATTCTGGATCTCCGGACAGTGGATGACCGAGAACGCGGGCGGCTCGGACGTCGCCGGCACCGAAACGACCGCACGCGAGGAGAACGGGCGCTGGCGGCTCTACGGACGCAAGTGGTTCACGTCGGCGATCAACGCGCAGACGGCGCTCGCGCTCGCGCGTCCCGCAGGCGCGCCGGCCGGCTCCGACGGCCTCGCCCTGTTCTATCTCGAACCGCGCAAGCCCGACGGACGTTGGCGCAACATCGTCGTCGACCGGCTCAAGGACAAGCTCGGCACGCGCGAGCTGCCGACGGCCGAGATCCATCTCGACGGCGCGCCGGCCGAGCTCGTCGGCGAGCCGCGGCGCGGCGTGCGCCAGATCGCGCCGATGCTCAACATCACGCGTACCTGGAATGCCGTCGGCGCGCTCGCGACGATGCGCCGCGCCATCGCGCTCGCGCGCGACTACGCGAACCGGCGCGTCGTCTTCGGGCGGCCGCTCGCCGAGCAGCCGCTGCACCAGGACACGCTCGCCGGCATGCAGGCCGAGTTCGAGGCCGCCTTCCATTTCACGTTCTACGTGGCCGAACTGCTCGGCCGCGCCCAAGCCGGCCAGGCCGACGAGGCGCAGCAGAACCTGCTGCGGCTGCTCACGCCGCTCGCGAAGCTCTGGACCGGCAAGCTCGCGGTCGCGATCGCCTCGGAAGCCTGCGAATGCCTGGGCGGCGCCGGCTATCTCGAAGACACGGGGTTGCCGCAACTGCTGCGCGACGCGCAGGTCTGGCCGATCTGGGAAGGCACGAGCAACGTGCAGGCGCTCGACTTCCTGCGCGCCCTGCGCGCCACGGGCGGCTTGCAGCCGTTGTTGAGCGCACAGCGCGCGATCCTGTCGCAGGTGCAGGCGCCCGAGCTCGAGCCCTGCGCGCGCGCATCGCGCGAGGCCGCCACGCGCGTCACCGAATGGCTGCAGAAGGCGTCCGCGGGCGAACGCGAGCGCGTCGAGGCCGGCGGCCGCGAGCTCTCGTTCGGTCTCGCGCGCATGCTCGCCCTGGCGCTGCTCACCCGCCATGCGGAATGGGCGCTGCGCGCCGAGAACGACCCGCGTCCGGCGGCGGCCGCACGGCGCTTCGCCGACCAGGGGCTGCTCAGGCTCAAGTCCAACGGCCTGCACGATGCGGTTATGCTGGCTGGAGATAGTTACTGAGAGCGGGGATTTGGGAGCCGGGATTCGGGATTGGGAAGAAACGTGTAGTCGCCGTTACAATTCGGCATCCCGCTCTCCCGAATCTCGAATCCCCAATCCCGGCCCACTTCCATGCTCCAGCATCTGACCATCGTCGCCACCGGCGGCACGATCGACAAAATATACTTCGACGACAAATCCACGTTTCAGATCGGTGCGCCGCAGATCGGCGAGATTCTCGACCACCTGGGCGTCGCGTTCGAGTTCGACGTGATCGCGCTGATGCGCAAGGACAGCCTGCACCTGACCGACGCCGACCGCGATCTGATCCGGCGCACGATCGAGGCGCAGCCGCACCGGCACGTGCTCGTGACGCACGGCACCGACACGATGGTCGAGACCGCAAACGTGCTCGCGGGCCTCGCCGGCAAGGTGATCGTGCTGACCGGCGCGCTCAACCCGGCGCGATTCCAAGGGTCCGATGCGGTGTTCAACATCGGCTGCGCGGTCGGCGCCATCCAGGCGCTGCCGGACGGCGTCTACATCGCCATGAACGGCCGCGTGTGGGACCCCAAACGCGTGCGCAAGAACCGCGAGGCAAACCGGTTCGAGGGCGCCTGAGCGACACGTATATTTTGGGATAATTCCCTTTGTGGAAAGTCAGCGCCGCCGCCCCAGGAGGCTCACCTTTTTCGGCCGGCGCAGCCACAGCACGAACGACAGCAACAGG
>DASRGX010000130.1:0-3296 GCA_035650835.1 Rudaea sp.
ACTCGCGCTCGGCGACCTCGATGGAACCGGCAGCATGCAGATCGTCGTTGGCGCCGCCCGCAGCGGCAGCACGCAGCAGGTCGGCGTGTACGCCCCGAACGGCAGCGTGCGTGCCGGTTGGCCGCGCCTGCAGGCCGGCGATCCGGGCTATGCGGCCGGCGTGTACAACGACAACATCGCGATCGCCGATCTGAACCGCAGCGGTCATCCGCAAATCTACGTGCCGACGGACGTGCACTACATCCTCGGCTTGAACCGCGACGGCAGCGGCGTCGCCGCCAATGCGATGTACGGCGCCGGCAAGGTGTGGGCGCAGGTAGGCGTCCACGTGCTGCAGTCGGACGACTTGCAGGGCTATACCGATTGCGGCACCCCGGGCTTCGGCTTGCGGCCGAACTTCGCCGCGAGCGCACCGGCGATCGGCGACGTCAACGGCGATGGAACACTCGAGCTCGCGGTGGTGGGAAATGTATACGATTGCGGCATCGGCGATCCCGACGGCGATCTCTACTACCTGCCGTGGCTGCTCAACGGCGACCGCTCGCGATTCGTCGCGTCCGGCTACGAGTGGACGGCTATCCCCGCGCCCGAGGCGGGCGAAACGATCTTGGCGCATGGCGATTTCGGCGTCATCGAGGACGCACAACCGAACGCCGTGCTGGCCGATCTCGACGGCGACGGCAAGGACGAAATCCTCTACTCGAGCTACGACGGCAAAGTGCATGCGTACTGGCTCGACAAGACCGAGCACGGCGCGTGGCCGTTCGCGGTGCCCGGGGCGGGCATCCACTTCGCGAGCCCGCCCGCGGTGGCCGACCTCTACCACGACGGCAAGGTCGAGGTGATCTTCGCCACGTGGCCGCAGAAATCGACGACCGAGACCGGCAAGCTCTACATTCTCGATCAACTCGGCGCCGTGCTGCAGGCCGTCGATTTGCCTGCGCCGAACGGTGACACCTGGAACGGCGGACTCGCCGCGCCGACGCTCGGCTGGCTGCCGGGAAGCCGCAATCTTGCCGTCGTGCTCATGACGAATGCGAGCGGCGTGGTTGCCTACGACTTGCCGCAAACGCCCTACGCCCGGACGTTGTGGCCGACAGGCCGCGGCAGCTATCTACGCAATGGCGTCGCGTTCAACGACCGGATTTTCGCCGACGGCTGCGGCGATTGAGCGCGTGCACCGAGCGGATGCGCTCAGGTAGAATGCGCGCCCCGAAAATTCATTCTCGCTCGATCGATGAACTCCGCCGCCGCTGCTGTCGAGACGCCCTTCCGCACGTTCATGTGCGTGGTTTGCGGCTTCATCTACAACGAAGCCGAAGGCTGGCCGGCAGACGGGATCGCCCCAGGCACGCGCTGGGAAGACGTGCCCGAGACCTGGACCTGTCCCGATTGCGGCGTCACCAAATCCGATTTCGAAATGGTCGAGGTTTCGCGCTGACGCGATGCGTAGTAGCGCATCGCGTGCGAAACCGAGAGCCGCGAGCAGGAGCGAGCGGCGGGGTTGCTTGGCGAGCGCTGGATGCGCGAGCCTAGCAACGATCCGAGCGCAGCGAGCAGCCCGGCAGTTCGCAGCGCAGGCGAAGGACGCAGAAGCCAACTGGGAAACGCACCAGGGACGGTTCAGTACGTATGGTCTTTTCTCTGAGCCCGTCGCTCAGTTAAGCCGCGGCAATGAGGTCCCAAGCTCGGCAAGCGCGAGCGCAACGGTCTCGGCGTCGTCCGCCTGCGGCGACAGCGCCAAATAGTGACGGAAATCCTCGCGCGCCGCTCGCAGATGGCCGAGTGCGCGATAGTAGTTGCCGCGGTCGCGATATTCCGCGGACTGATGCACGTCGAGCGTCAGCAGGCGATCGCTGCAACGCACGGCCTTGTCCCACTGCTCGCGCTCGGCATACACCGCCTTGAGGTTGCGCAACATGCGCATGAGTATCGCGCGGTGGCTGGCGGGCTCGAGCATGCGCGCGAGCCGCGCATCGTCGATGTCGTGCGTATCGAGATGGCTGCGCGCGCGACGGCGGAGTTCTGCGGCGTCGAGCGAGCGGCCCTTCTGGAAAGGATCGAGCACGACGATGCCTTCTTCGACGGGCAGACGCACCAGGAAATGTCCCGGGAACGAGACGCCTTCGAGCGGCACGCCCAGACGCTGCGCGAGCTCGATCTGCACCACGGCGAGCGAGATCGGATTGCCGAGCCGACGATCGAGCACTTCGTTGAGATAGCTGTTGCGTGGGTCGTAATAGTCCTGCTCGTTGCCGCTAAAGCCGAGCTCATCGAACACGAATTGATTCAGGCAGCGCAGTTGCGCAGGCGCCGTGTTGCTGTCGCGCAGCAGCCGGTCCAGGCGGCGCGCGTAGTCGTGCAGGCGGGTTTCGTAGTCGAGGCGGTCGAGGCCGGGATATTCATCCTGCGCGATGAGCAGGGCGGCGGAGAACAGCGGTATGTCGTCATCCTTGGCAGCTGCTAATCCAAGCCAGGGATTCTCCATCGCTTTCCCTCCTGTCGGCGGTGTTGCCGTCGAGTCTCGATATTACTTGAAAATGCGGCAAATTGCGCATTGGATACTGCCTGCAAATTGTCAGAACGCTGTCACGTCGCCGGCATTCGACCATTGTGCAATAGCGTCGCAGGATTTCCGAAGGTGCGACGATGAAGCAGTTCGTAGCGATGACCGACGACATGCTCTACGGCGCCGGTGGCCCGCCCGGTCCGTTGGTGCCCTACCAGTGCGGCGTGTTCTGCTGGCACCGCTTGCGCGATGAAGCGGGCGCGACAGCGGAAGCGGTTCCGCCGCCGGTGGCTGCGCCGGGCGAAACGGTTGCGCTCAGCGCGTGACGGCGAGAACGTCGCCTTCCTTCACGCCGAGCTTGTCGGCCGTGCCGGCGTTGAGTTCGAGCACGTAGCGCGCAGGGGCATTGGATGGATACGTCGGGCAGTCGAACCCGAGACTGCGGCACGGCGGCACGCGCTGCTGCATGCTCACGAGCCGATAGCTCGCATCGAAATACAGGATGTCGAGCGGTATGCGCGTATTCTTCATCCAGAACTCGCGCGGCGCGGTGTCGTCGAACACGAACAGCATGCCGTGATCCGCGGGCATGCTGTCACGGAACATGAGGCCGCGCTCGCGCGAGGCGTCGTCCTGTGCCACTTCGATCTCGAAGCGATGACCCTTGAGCTCGGCTGACGGACCGGCAGCGCGCGCCGAACATGCGCCGAGTCCGAACAGCGCGCAGTAGATCGCGCCGCGGAGGATGAGCGGAAGTTTGCCGTGCATCGCGAAGGTCTCCGGTTCA
>DASRGX010000131.1:0-5146 GCA_035650835.1 Rudaea sp.
TAGATGCCGGCGGCGAGCTTGCGGATCATGCCGGCGCGCAGCATGAGCCGGTGGCTCGCGATCTCGGCGTCGGCAGGCACTTCCTTGAGGGTGGCGAGATGGAATTTCGAAAGGCGCATAGGCGTCCGCCGCGGTTCGGGGGCAAAGATCGAGGATTGTAGCGGGCCGATGCGCCTCTGCGAAACGTGGTCGTGCGAGCCGCCTCCGTCCGGAGGCGTAGGCGTCGCTACATCCCGCGCCCGTTATGCGTTGCTCGCGGGCGCCCTATAGTCGCGGCGTCTTCGGGGAGATCTCGCAATGAATCGTGCTGTGCTGTGCGCCTTGGCGGCGCTGGCGGGGGATGTCGCGTACGCGGCGGCGGCGGACAACACGCTCCCGACCATCGAAGTCACTACGTCGAAACTGGCCGAACCGGTCGAACAAACGCCGGCGATGATCACCGTCGTGAGCGGCGAGGAACTGAGACGCCGCGGCGTCGTCGACCTGCGCACGGCCTTGAGCCTCGTGGCGGGCGTCGATATCGCGCCGGGCGGCGACGCGGGTCCCGCGAGCTCCGTGCCGGGGCTTTGGGGCTTGCGCGAAATCGACGCGTTCCTGCTCGTCGTCGACGGAGTGCCGTCGGGAGGCGCGTTCAATCCGGCGTTGACGACGCTCGATCTGACCGATGTCGAACGCATCGAAGTGCTGCGCGGCGCCGCACCGGTCATGTATGGAGCGACGTCCTTCGTCGGGGTGATCCAAGTGATCCACTACGCAGCCGGCGCGACGCCGTCGCTCGCGACGCTCGGCGCGGGCACCCGCAGCACGGGCAGCGCCTCGCTGAGCACCAACCTGACCGACTGGGGCGCGTTCAAGCAGTCGCTGAGCGCGGATGCGTCGACGCAGAACTTCAGCCAGGACCGTTCCGGCGTCGACCGCGGCAACGTGCTCTATCGCAGCGCCGGCGATACCGCGCTCGGCAAGCTGCACGTCGATATCGACGGCACGGTGTTGCGCCAAGACCCGTACAGCCCGCATCCCGTCGAGGACGGCATGTTGTCGCCGCGCTTCCCGCTCGACGCCAACGTGCATCCCAGCGATGCGCGCAAGGACCAGAACCGGCTGCAGATCAACGTCGGGCTCGATCGCACGCTTGAGATCGGCGACTGGGTGACCACCCTGTCGGCGGACCACTCGGACGGCCACAACACGGAAGGTTTCCTGCGCGACGATTTCGCCACGGACGGCGTGACGCACAATGCGGACGGCTTCCGTCAATCGGTGAAGCTCACCGACGCCTATTTCGACAGCTACCTCGCCGTGCACGCGGACAAGGACCTCACCTGGACCGCCGGCGTCGACTGGCTCTACGGCAACGGCCGTCAGAACAGCGACAACTTCGAGTACGCCGTGCTGCCGAACGGCGCGAACGCTCCCGACTCGCACAGTTTACCGATCGACGAATCGACGTCGCTCAAGGACCGCCGCAGCTTCGCCGGGCTCTATGCGCAATCGGATTGGAAACCGGCCGACCGGTGGGACATCGTCGCGGGACTGCGCCTGAACCGCACCGAAGAGCACAGCGCCGGCGTGGAGATCGACCGCCACGCTCCGGCCGGAACGCCGCCCGCGACGAACGGCGACGAGCGCAGCAAATCGAAGCTCTCGGGCGTGCTCGGTGCGAGCTATGCGCTCTGGGAGCGCGGCGAGGAGCGGGTCGTCGCATTCGCCGACTACCGAAACACCTACAAGCCGGCGGCGATCGACTTCGGGCCCGAGGCCGAGGGCGACATCCTCAAGCCCGAGACTGCCGACAGCTGGGAAGCCGGACTGAAAGGCCAACTCGCCGACGGTCGCATCGATTGGGAGTTGTCGTACTTCCGTCTCGATTTCCGCAATCTTGTGATCCCGGAGAACGTCGGCGGCCTGCCGAGCCTCGCCAACGGCGGCCGGGAACGCTTCAAAGGCGCCGAACTCGAAGCCGATTGGCGCATGACCGACGATCTGCGCGTGCGCGCCACCTACGCATACCACGATGCGCGCTACACGGACCGGCCGGTACTGCTCGACGACGGCACCGTGGCGAACTATGCCGGCAACCGTCTCGAAGCCTCGCCCCAGAACCTGGCGGCGCTCGGCCTGTTGTACTTCCCGGATCGCGGGCCGGAGGCGTCGATCGTCTGCAACTACGTCGGCCGGCGGTTCCTCGATCAGGAAAACCAGACGCCCGTAGGCAGCTATGTGATCGTCGATGCCGGTGTCGGCTACCGCTTCGCCCGCTGGGAATTGCGGCTCGACGGCTACAACCTGAGCAACCGGCGCGACCCGGTGGCGATCAGCGAGCTCGGAGACGGCCAGGCGTATCGACTGCCCGGACGCAGCGCGATCGTCTCGGCGAGGTTCGGCTTCCGACCTTAGTGCGCTGCGTCGGGCGGCACCACGCTCGGCACCACGTTGACGTTCGGGTCGTACCGCACGGCTTCATAGGGGCGGTCCGTCGGCGGCGTGTCGGTCACGTGCAGGCCGCCCTTCGCGTCGTGCCACTTGTAGAGCACGGGTACCGCTTTCGGCGATACGGGCAAGGCGCCGCGTAGGGCTCCCGGCAGCGATTCGGGCGCGAAATACCACCATGCAGCGGCCGCGCCGGTGGCGGCGACGAGCGCAAGCAGGACCGTCAGCGCGCGCCCGTGCGGCGGGTCATTTGCAATAGAGCATGATCTCGGCATTGGCCTGGGCGATCTGCGCTTTGCGGCCCGCGTCGTCGAGCTGTTTCGGTTTGCCGTCCGCGCCGGCAATGGCCACGGGACCGGCGTTTTGCAGCAGATCGAGGTTCTGTTTGGCGGCTTCGCAGGCTTTGCGGCGGTTCTGGTCGTTGTCGTCCATCGTGAGATTGCCGCTGCCGCTGCCGTTGGCATTCGCGTCGGCTCCGGCCTTCTCGCCTCCCGCCGTGCCCTCGTCGGTCGCCACTGGGTGCGGACGGTCGCCGCCCGTCACGCGTACGGTCTGCACGTTCTGCGTATCCTTGGGCGGCGGGGCGTCGGTGTAATGGACCACGCCCGAAGCGTCCGTCCACTTGTATACCTGCTCGGCGCCCGCCGACGCGGCGGCGAGCCACAGAGGGGCGAGCAACAACAATTTGTGGTTCATCGATCTGCTCCAGCGCCGGTATCTGGCGCGCATTCAACGGCGTGCCCCTGATTCGATACGATTGGATAGCACTAGTCGCGTCGGGACACAAGCTATTTCGCGCAAAATTCCCGTAGTTTTGCGTGGCTTGGGGTACACTTCGACATAGCGCTTGAGGTTTTCGCTGCCTATGGACCAGGATCCCGCCAACCCGAGGCCGCGCCCGCGCGGCATCTACCTCCTGCCGAACCTGTTGACCACGGGCGCGATGCTGTTCGGCTTCTACGCCATCGTGGCTGCGGTCGGCGGCGAGTACACGACCGCGGTGATCGCGGTCTTCGTGGCCGGGGTCTTCGACGGGCTCGACGGCCGCGTCGCGCGCCTGACCAACACCCAGAGCGCGTTCGGCGTGCAGTACGACTCGCTGTCCGACCTCGTGAGCTTCGGCGTCGCGCCGGCCCTCGTGCTGTATTTGTGGTCGCTGCGCTCGCTCACCGCCTACGGCCCGGCATGGGGCAAACTCGGCTGGGCCGCGGCGTTCCTGTTCGCCGCCTGCGGCGCGCTGCGGCTGGCGCGTTTCAATACGCAGGTCGGCGTCGCCGACAAGCGGTATTTCCAGGGTCTCGCCATTCCGGCCGGCGCGGGTCTCGTCATGTCGTACGTATGGGTGACGATCGATCTCGGCCACACCGGCGAGAACGTCCAGTTCCTCACGCCGTTCGTCGCCGTCGCCGCGGGCCTGCTCATGGTGAGCCGCTTCCGCTACTTCAGCTTCAAGGCCTGGCCGCTCTCCGACAAGGTGCCGTTCTTCTGGATTCCGGTGGCGGTGCTCATCGTCGTGGCGCTCGCGATCAACCCCGCGCGCGTACTGTTCGCGATCGCAGTGCTGTACGCGCTGTCCGGGCCGGCGCTCACGCTCTGGGGTTTGCGGCGCAAGCGCGTGCGCCGCGAGCCGCGAGCGGACGAGCACCGCGAAGAGAGCCGGCAGCCGTGAATGCGCTGCCCTCGGCGTCGCCGCTGGCGGCCGGGGCCGACGAGCGGCGTGCGCTCGGGTTCCTGGCGGACTTGAGCCAGGCGTTGGCGCTCACGCTCGATCTGCGCGAGACGCTCGAGCGCGCCGTCACGCGCATCGCCGATTTCATGCAAGCCGAAGCGGCGTCGCTGTTTCTGCTCGACGCGGCGAGCGGCGTGCTGGAATGCCGGATCTGCGTGGGGCCCGTCGACATCACGGGCCTCAAGGTCGAAGTGGGGCAGGGCGTCGTCGGCCGCGCCGTCGCCGAAAACGCCACCCAAGTGGTGCGCGAGGCGCAGGGCGACGCGCGCGTGAACTCGCGCGTCGACGCCGAAACGGGCTTCGTCACGCGCTCGATCCTCTGCGCGCCGCTGTCGACGGCGCAGGGCGCGATCGGTGCGCTCGAAGTCATCAACCGGCGTGGCGGCGGCTTGTTCGAAGCCGGCGATGCCGAGATCCTGCGCCTCATCGCGGCGCCCGCGGCGCTCGCGATCGGCAATGCGCAGCTCGCGCAGGGGCTCGTCGAGCAGCAGCGCATCAAGCGCGAGCTCGACCTGGCGCGCAAGATCCAAAAATCGCTGTTGCCCAAGCGCCGCCGCGACGAATTCCCCGTGATCGGCGTCAATCTGCCGGCGCACGAGATTTCGGGCGATTTCTACGACTATTTCGACCTGCCCGACGGCCGCATTGCGTTCCTGATCGGCGACGTCTCCGGCAAGGGGCTCGACGCCGCCTTCCTCATGGTGCAGGTGGCGAGCCTGATGCGCTGGTCCGGCAAGAGCGCGCCTGCACCGGCGCAATGGCTCGCGATGGTCAACGCGGAGCTCTGCAAGACCATGCAGAACGGCCGCTTCGTCTGCGCCGTGGTGGGCCAGTACGACCGCGCGCAGGGCAGCGTGCGGCTCGCGAGCGCGGGGTTCCCGCCGGCGCTGCTGCACGGCGGAGGCGAATTCGAGGAGGTGCCGGCCGACGGGCCGCCGCTCGGCATTTTGCCCGAGGCGACCTACGGCGAACGCGAAATCGCACTCG
>DASRGX010000132.1:0-33712 GCA_035650835.1 Rudaea sp.
GGGCCAATCTCAATGCGGCGACCGGTGCGATGACCGGCACGCCGCCCAATACGACGGGCAGTCCGTTCACATTCACTGTGCAGGTGACCGACAGCGCGATGGTCACCGCGACGAAGCAATTCACGCTGACCGTCGTGCCGCCGCCGCTGTCGATCACGACCCTGTCGCCGTTGCCGCAGGCCACCGTCAATACGATGTACAACCAGACGTTCGCCGCGACGGGTGGCACGCCGCCGTACACGAATTGGGCGATCACGGCGGGCACGTTCCCACCGTGGGCCAATCTCAATGCGGCGACTGGCGCGACGACCGGCACGCCGCCGAACACGACGGGCAGCCCGTTCTCGTTCACGGTGCAGGTGACCGACAGCGCGATGGTGACCGCGACCAAGGTGTTCTCGCTGCAAGTGGCGCCGCCGCCGCTGACGATCACGACGACGTCGCCGCTCCCCGCGGCAACCGTCAACACCATGTACAACCAGACGTTCGGCGCGGCGGGCGGTACGCCGCCGTACGTGAACTGGCAGGTCGTCGCCGGCACCTTCCCGTCCTGGGCGAGCCTCAACGCCGCAACGGGCGCAATGACCGGTACGCCGCCCGATACGACGGGCAGTCCGTTCAACTTCACGATCCAAGTGAAGGACACGGCCAACGTGACCACGACGAAGGCGTTCTCGTTGACCGTGATGCCGAAAACTCCGGTGACGCTGCAAGACTTCCACGTCGATTGAGTTTCATGCGCGGTCCGCTGCGCCGGAGAAATCCGGCGCAGCTTTTTTTACGCGACGTGAACGCTGCGCAAAAGATCGAAACCGATTGTTCCGAGATTCCCTAGCGTGCGGGCAAGTCGTCGACGATGCAGTTCTTGCCGGCCCGCTTGGCGGCGTACAGGTACTTGTCGGCGATCTTCACGAGGTCCGCCGAGTCTTTGAAGCGGCGATGCCATGCGGCGACGCCGAAGCTGGCGGTCACGCGGAACGAATCGCCGATCTGCGGGAACGACATCGCGGCAAGCGTCAGGCGGCAGCGTTCCGCATATTTCGTCGCGTTCTCGCGGTCGGCGCCGGGCACGATCACGGCGAATTCTTCACCGCCGATGCGGGCGACGCTGTCGGGAGCACGCGTGATGCAGCGCAACTGATCGGCACAGGCTTTCAGGACCAAATCGCCCATGTCGTGGCCGTGGCAGTCGTTGATCTCTTTGAAATTGTCGAGATCGAGCAGCACCAGCGCAAACGGTTCGAGATTCTTCTGCGCGCGTGCAACGGCCTCCTCGAGCAACGCCTGGAAGCGGCGCCGGTTTCCCAGACCCGTCAGCTCGTCCGACCACGCTTGCCGATGCATGGCGGCGTGGTATTTGTCTTCGGTCGAACCGCGGCGCAGAACGCGCACGACGATTTCGCCGAGCTGTATCTGATCTCCGGCCTTGAGCTTCTCCGTCGCGATTCGCGCCCCGTTCACGAACGTTCCGTTCGTGGAGGCCAGATCGCGGATCCACAAACATCCGTTCATGACCCACATCGTGCAGTGGCGCCGCGAGAGCCCCTCACCGTGGAAGACGAGATCGCAGCGCTGGCTGCGGCCGATGACGAGCGGGCCGTGGTGCACTTCGAACCGCTGACCCATGAGCGGGCCGGCGATGGCGACCAGCGACCATGCTTCTCCGTCTTCGGGAACCGGGTAGCGAGACCGCCCCGTTACGCCTTCCACATGACCCGCGGTGGGCGGGGATTTTGCGACCATAAGACTCATTTCAGCAGAAACGCCACATTTTTTACGTTGCATGAATAACGCCAGGCGGTTTGAGAACCGCACAAGGCCGCTCCGGAGACCCGCCGAAGTGTGACGAGTTCCGCGCTTTCGGACAGGATTGGGCGGAATCGACCGAACCTCGCTTGTCGGCGCTGGTGTTCGGGTGCAAGTGCGCACGCGTGTTCCTGCTCGCGCGCGTGACGCAGCCGCCGCGGTTCCGCGGAGCCTGCGACGCGCTAGGGACGCTCCCGAAACACCAAACTCATGCGCTTGTCGACCGGCACGCGCGTCTTCGGCACGCCATGGTCGAGGTGGAGCTGCGTCGCGTAGCTCATCACGAGCAGGCTGCCCGGAGCGAGATCGAAATCGAGATGGCGGCGCGGCGCGGCCTTCGTGCGCAGCGCAAAGCGGCGCGTCGCGCCGAGCGAAAAGAGCGCGATCGGCGCTCCCGCGACGAGTTCGTGGAGCTTATCGTTGTGCGGCGCGACGCTATCGTTGCCGTCGCGGTAAAGGTTGAGGCCGACGCTGTTGAAACGATGCGCGGCGAGACGTTCAGCGATGGCCCGCGCATCGAGAATCGGCGCGGGCGGCGATGCGGCGTCGAGGTCGTAGCCGGCGGTGAGTCGAGGCACGTCGACATCGCGATCGTACATCCGGCGGCGCTGTGCGCTCCACGGTACGGCGGCGAGCAGCACGTCGAACCAGCGTTGCGCCGTCTCCCGCGGCACACACTCGGGAAAGTAACGGACCGTGCCGAGCTCGCCGTCGAGCACGGTGTGTGGCGTATTGTCGTCGAACAGCAGCATCGGGAAATCGACCGTCGCGTTCGCGCCATGGGAACCGAGCGGCGTCTCACTAACTGCGTCTCGACGTGGTTGCGCGAGCGGGCCGTTTCAAGCGTGCGCTAGGCGCGCATTCTCTTCCCGTGCGACGCTCCTGCATAATCATCGTGCTCCATGTCGATCCGTTCCTCGATGTCTTCTCCCGACCACGGCCTCGTCGTCCATCGCCACAGCCGTACGGAACGGCTTGCGGCCGAGCTCGCCAGCCGTCTCGACGCGGCGCGCCCGGCCGATCCGCTCGCGCCGCAGACCGTCGTCGTCGCGCACCCCGGCCTCAAGCGCTGGTTGCTCGACGTGTTCGCGCGGCGCCGCGCGGACGGCCGCGGCATCGCGGCGAATTTCGAGATGATCCTGCCCTGGCAGTGGCTCGACCGCGCCGCGGCTCTGGCCTTGGGCGAGGGCGACCTCGTCGGCGGCGCTTACCGGCGCGAGTCGCTGCGCTGGCGCGTCTACGCGGCGCTGACCACGCTCGATGCGCCGGAGATCGAACGTTTCCTGTCGGGTCCGGAGCGCGAGCGGCGGCGGTTCCAGTTCGCCGAGCACATGGCCGGCGTGTTCGAGCAATACCTGATCTATCGCGCCGATTGGGTGCTGGCGTGGGAACGCGGCGCGCGCGGCGATTGGCAGGCCGAATTGTGGCGCAGCGTGCAGGCGGCGGTCGGCTTGCCGCATCGCGCGCAGCGCAGCCGCATGCTCGTCGAGGCGCTCGCCGCTGGGGCGGCCGCCGCAGCGCCGCCGCTGCACCTCTTCGGTCCCAGTCACCTCGCTCCCGACGTGCTTGCCGCACTCGCCGCATTCGCGCGGCGGCAAAGTGTACACGTATACTTCCCGGATCCGTGCCGCGAGCACTGGGTCTATTTCGCATCCGAGCGGCAGCAGCTCAAGGCCGCTGCCGATGCGCAGGCGTATTTCGAAATCGGCCATCCGCTGCTCGCCGGCCTCGGGCGCATCGCCCAGGATTTCTGCATCGCCCTCGAGGAGTTCGAGACCGAGACGGGTCTCGATGAGCGCGAAGAAG
The DNA here is from genome assembly GCA_035650835.1 of Rudaea sp. Taxonomy (GTDB): domain Bacteria; phylum Pseudomonadota; class Gammaproteobacteria; order Xanthomonadales; family Rhodanobacteraceae; genus Rudaea. Next base: position 3,613 of record DASRGX010000132.1, read on the forward strand.
CCGAACCCCTGTGCGCGCCGCAGACGCTGCTCGCTGCGCTGCAGGAAAGCATTCGCGTGGCCGAGCCGGGCTTGGTCGGCGCGGCGCTGCGTACACATGTGGAAAACATGCCGGATGCCGCGGACGATACGGCCCTCGAGCGGGAGCTCCTTGCGCTGCGCAGCGACGCGAGCCTGCGCATACATGCCTGCCATACGCGCCTGCGCGAACTCGAGGTGTTGAGGGATGCGCTGCTCGGCTTCCTCGCCGCGGACCCGACGCTGTCCTATCGCGAGATCGTCGTCATGGCGCCCGACATCGCGAGCTACGCACCGTACCTGCCCGCGGTCTTCGGCGAGGCGGCTCGGCACGCGGCCGACGCGACGCAGATTCCCTGGCATCTCGCCGACGTCGCGCTTGCGCGTTCGCATCCGCTGCTCGGCGCGTTCGGTGGCGTCCTCGATCTTGCAGAAAGCCGCTTCGCCGTCAGCGAAGTGCTCGATTTCCTCGACGTGCCGGCTGTCGCGCGCCGCTTCCGCCTCGACGCCGACGCGCGCACTTCGCTCGAAGCGGCGCTGCGCCGCGCCCGTGTCGCATGGGGGCTCGACGCCGCGATGCGCGAGCAGGCCGGTGCGGCGCCGGTCGTCGCGAATACGTGGGAATTCGGGCTCGATCGTCTGTTCGCGGGAATGGTCGCGGGCGATGAAGGCGCAACGTTCGTCGATGGCATCCTGCCGGCGCCGGGCGTGACCGGTGCCGTCGCCGAAGCAGTGGGACAACTCGACGCCTTGCTCGGCGAGCTCCGCTCGATCCGCGCGGGCTTCGGCAGGGAGCGCACGCTCGCCGACTGGACCGGATGGCTCCTCGCCCGCATCGACGCCTTGTTCCTGGCCGATCCTGCGGACGCGGTCGAGGAAACGGCGCTCGATGCGCTGCGCCGTGCCGTGGTCGCGCCGCTGCGCGCGCAGCCGGCGGACCTCGCCGCCTCGACGGTGCCGTGGAGCGTCATGCGCGAGGCCGTGCGCGGAGCGCTCGGCGAGATTTCCGAACGCCAGCCCTACCTGCTCGGCGCGGTGACGTTCTGCGGGCTCGTGCCGCAGCGCTCTATTCCGTTTCGCGCGGTGTGCCTCATCGGCATGAACGAGGGCGAATTCCCGCGCGCCGGCGGCGAGAGCGGCCTCAACCGCATGATCGCGGAGCCGCGGCGCGGCGATCGCGACACGCGCAGCGACGATCGTTATCTGTTCCTCGAAGCGATCATGGCCGCGCGCGGACGTCTGCATATCAGCTACATCGGCGAAAACGTCACCGACGGCACCGCGCGCAACCCGGCCGCCCCGTTGGCGGATCTGCTCAAGTTCCTCGACGAGCAACACGCCATCGCCGATGCGCCGGCGCTGCCGCGCCCGTGGTTCGTCCGCCATCCGCTGCAGCCCTTCGATGCGCGTTATTTCCTGCGCGAGAACGATGTCGGCCGCGACGGCACACCGCGCCGCGACGAGCGACTGTTCTCGTACGCCGCGGCGTTCGCGTCGCGCGACGTTGCACGACCGCCTCCTTTCCTCGAGATGGCGGCGGCGGAGCCCGATAGTGCGGAGTCTGCCGAAATCGCGCTCGCCGAGCTCACGCGCTTCTGGCGCGACCCGGCGAAGGGCGCGTTGCGCGATGCGGCCGGCGTGAGCCTCGCCGCGTTGGACGGCGACAGCCTGCCGGATCGCGAACCGCTCGACACGCGTCTGGATCGGCGCGAGCGCGTGGAGCGCCGTCTATTGCTCGATGCGCTGATCGCCGGTACCGAGATCCCGGCGTCGCCGCCGCCGTGGCTCGAAGCATCGGGCTTGCTCGCCGCCGGTGCGGTCGGTAGGCGTGCGTATGCGCAAGCGCGTGACCGCGCCTCGACGCTGCTCGCCGCCGCGCGGGACGTGCTCGGCAAGCGCATCGCGCGCGCGCCGCGCGCGGTCGATCTCGAACTCGGCGGCGGGTTGCGCCTGAGCGGCGTGCTCGAGCGTGCGTTCCGCGGCGAGGACGGCGCGCTCTGCCTGTTCGATGCGCGGCCGACGGGGGCGGCCGAGTTCCGCGAGCTCGTGCCTTTTTATCTCGAGCTCGCCGCCTGCCGGCTCGCGGAGGTCGCGCCCGTAGCGGCACACTTTGTGGAAATTGCAGCAAAAGGCGCATCGGTTCGCGTGCCGCCGCTGCTCGCGCCCATGCTCGCGCAGTCGTTCGCGGAGTTGCGCGACGGTTTGCGGAATCTCGTCGCGATCTACCGCCGAGCGCAAACACAGCCGGTGATTTTCCCGCTGCGCACCGCCTGGGCGTTTGCCGCATCGGAGCCGGAAAGGCGTCTGACGCGCGCACGCGCGGCTTGGGAAGGCGGCTTCGGAACGAAGGGCGAGCGCGATTACGAGCCGAGCTACGCCGCGCTCTTGCAGCGCGGCGCCGATCCGCTCGATCCCGGAGCTCCGGCGCACGCGGGTTTCGTCGCCGCCGTCGTGCGCGTCGCGCGCACGCTCGACCCGCACGCCGATGTCTTGCTGCGCGATGCGTCCGAAGCGCGCCGCCGCTCAGGAGCAGGTGCATGAGCGCCGGGACCGACCTCCCCGCGCTCGACTGGCCCAGCGCGCGGCTCGCAGGGCGCGTGCTCATCGAGGCCAGCGCAGGCACCGGCAAGACGCACAACATCGGCTTGTTGTATCTCCGGTTGCTGCTCGAGCAGGGACTCGGCGTCGAGCGGGTCCTCGTGTCGACGTTCACCGAGGCCGCGGCGCAGGAATTGCGCGAACGCCTGCGGCAGCGGCTCATCGAGGCGGAACGTCTGCTCGTCGCGATCGCCGCGGGCGATCCGCACTTCGATTACGCGCCCGATTCGCTCGCCGCCTACCTGCGCGACCGGTTCGGCACCGAGTCCGACATGGCGCTGCGCCGCGTGCGCCTGGCGCGTGCCGATTTCGACCGCGCGCCGATCGCGACGATCCATGCGCTGTGCCAACGCATCCGCCGCGACCATCCGCTCGACAGCGGCGCGGGTTTCGGCACGCGACGCCTCGTCGACGAACACGTCCTGTTGCGCGAGTGCGTCGAGGATTTCTGGCGCCGCCGCTATCTCGCCGGCGGCGTCGACGAGCTCGAGGCCGAGACCGTGCTGCCGGGCGGCGTCGAGGGCCTGCTCGGCGATCTCGAGCGGCTCATCGCGCTCGATGCCGAGGTCGTGCACGGCGACGGTCTCGCCAAGCTCGACGCGGCACTCGCGCATATGCGTACGAACGACAGCGTCGCCGCGCTGCGCGCGCTCGCCATGGATCGCAGCGTCTATCGCACGGGCGTGCGCGCCATGCCCGAGCGAATCCGCAGGATGGCCGACGCCCTCGGCGGGGGCGACGCTTCGCTCGATGCGTTCGCTCCGCTGCGCGAGGCCTATTTCGGCGCGAAACTCGCGGAGCAAGTCGTCGATGTCGAAGCGGCGCGGCATGCGCATCCGATCCTCGGCGACCTGCTCGCGCTGCGCGCGTTGATCGAGCGGCGCAGTGTGTTCGCTCGGGGGCGCGTGCTCGCCGCCGCGCTCGCGTTCTGCCGCGAGGAAATGCCGCGCCGCGCGCGTCGGCGCGATGCGCAAACGTACGCGATGCTCATCGACGAGACGCATGCGAGCCTCGTCGACGCGCGCACGGGTGCCGCGTTCGCCGAAAGGCTGTTCCGTGCGTTCCCGGCTGCCCTCATCGACGAATTCCAGGACACCGACCGCCGCCAGTTCGAGATCTTCGATCGCATCTACCGCGACCATTCCGGCATGCCGCGCGGCACGCTTGTCATGATCGGCGATCCGAAGCAGGCGATCTTCGCGTTTCGCGGCGGCGACATCGCGGCCTATCTCGCCGCGAGCGCGCAGGCATCGGCACGGTATTCGTTGGCCACGAACCATCGCAGCAGCGCCGCCCTCGTCGGCGCGCTCAATGCGCTCTACGCAGGAGCCGGCGGCGGCTTCGGCAACGCGCTGATCCGTTACCGCAGCGTCGCCGCGTCGGGCCGGGCCGACGAAAAGCCTTACTGCCGCGGCGACGTTCCCGTCACGACGCCGCTCGTGTTCCATCGCTTCGCCGACGACGCCGCGGCGGGGCTGCCGGAGCTCGATGCCGCGGCGCTCGACGATTGTGCGGATCGGATCGTCGCGCTGCTCAACGACGGCACGTGCACGCTGGGGAATCGGCGCGTGACGCCCGGCGACGTCGCCGTGCTGCTGCCGCGAAACGACGACATCGCGAAGATGCGGCGGCTGCTCGGTGAGCGCCGCGTGCCCTGCGTCGGCAGCGAGCGCGGCAGCGTGTTCGCCACCGAGACGGCGCGCGAACTCGAGATCGTGATTCACGCGGTGCTCAACGCCGGCGACGATCGCGCCGTGCGCGGCGCGCTGACCACGCGCCTGTTCGGCGCCGGGTTCGCGGCGCTCGCGCGCTGGCGCGAGGATGCCGACGCGTTCGAGCGCGAGCTCGAGCGCTTCGCCGCGTGGCGTGAGCTCGCGCGCGAGCGTGGCGTGCTCGCGGTGATCGGCGCCTTGCTCGCCGAGCGCGGCGCGGCGCTGCTCGGATTGCCCGACGGCGAGCGCGTGGTCACGGATCTGCGTCATCTCGGCGAGCTCATGGCGAGCGAGGAAGCCGCACAGCATGGGCTCGAAGGAGTGCACGCCTGGCTCGCCGCCGAACGCGCGGCCGCGCGCGAGGACGATGCGCCCATGGAGGAAACCGACGCACGCCGGCTGCGTGTCGAGAGCGACGCGCGGCGCGTGCAATTGCTGACCGTGCACGTGGCGAAGGGACGCGAATTCCCCGTCGTGTTCCTGCCGCTCGCATGGCGCCCGCGCGAGCGCAGCGGTGCGAATGCGCCGCGCGTGCTGCGCTTCCACGACGCGGATGGGCGCGCACGCATCGACCTCGGGTCGGCCGAATTCGCCGCCAACTCCGTGCGGCATTTCGACGAGGATTTCCAGGAGCGTCTGCGCCTGCTCTACGTCGCGCTCACGCGTGCCAGCCATGCCTTGCATGTCTATTGGATCGACCGCGGTGAACCTGCCGAGGGACTCAAGCGCTGGAACCAGGCGGCGCTCGACGCGCTGATCCGCAGCGCGGCCGAAGCGTTCGGCGCCGACGCGAAGTTTTCCTTGCTCGATGCGCTTGCCGCTCGGCTGCCCGGCATCGGTGTCGCGGGACCGTACCGCGGCGGCGGCATGGCGTACCTGCCGCCGGCGGAAATCGACGCCACCCCCGCGCCTGCGCCCGCACTGCCAGCGCGACGTCAGCAGGAAGCGCTGTGGAGCTTCAGCCGGTTGCGCGCGCAGTCGGAGCACGCGGCGGGCGATGCGGGCGCCGCCGACGAACTCGCCGCCGTGGACGCCGGAATGCCTGCGCGCGACGTATCGGCGGAAGAACCCGACGACGCACGCCTGATCGCGCTCGATGCATTGCGCGGGCCGCGCTTCGGCAATGCCGTACATGCGATTCTCGAGCACGCGGCGCCTGGCCGCGTATGGCCGGACCAGGCGCGGCTCGTCGCGGCGGAGCTCGCGACGCATGCGGCCGGCGCACTGCGCGGCGAGGGCGTCGAATCGACCGCGCGGCTCATCGATCGCGTGCGCGCCGCAGACCTCGGCGCGGGCCTGCGTCTTGCCGACCTCGAACCGGGTCGGCGCGCCGCGGAGTTCGAGTTCCAGCTCCCGCTGCACGGCGCATCGTTGGCCGGACTGCGCGCGCTTTGCGAGCGCCATGGCCTCGGGGAGGCGATTCCTACCGGCCTCGATTCCGGCACGCTGCGCGGCATGCTGACGGGCTACGTCGACCTGATCTTCGCGCACGATGGCCGCTACCACGTGCTCGATTACAAGACGAACCGGCTCGGTGCGCGCGTCGCCGATTACGCCGGGCCGCGCCTCGACGCCGCGATGCGCGCGCACGGCTACGCACTGCAGGCGCTGCTCTACACGGTGGCGCTGCACCGTTATCTCGGCGAGCGTCTGGACGGCTATACGCCCGAACGCGATTTGGGCGACAGCTGGTACGTGTTCGTGCGCGCCGTCGGTTTGCGCGAAGGCGCGGGCGTTTGGCGCCGGCGCTGGCCGGCGGCGCTGATTCGTGCGCTCGACGATGCGTTCGCGGGTGCGACGGGAGCCGTCGCGTGATCGCCGGCGCGCGCGTTCTCGACACGGCCCTGGCCGCCTGGGTGCGGGCGCGCACGGGTTCGGACCTGCTCGCCCGCGCCGCGTTCGCCGCGAGCGCGGCCGAGGGGGAAGGGCATGCCTGCGCCGCGCTGGCCGAGAGCGACGCGTTCATCCCGCTCGAGCTCGCCGCATTGCGCGCGCATGCCTGGGTCGGCGACGGCAGCGTGCCGACGCCGTTCGTGCTCGATGGAAAAGGATACTTCTATACTTGGCGCAATTGGCGCCACGAGTTGCGCCTCGCCGACGCGCTGCGGCAACGCGCGGCGGAGCGCATGTTGCCCATCGATGCGGCCTGTCTCGCCGCCGACGTCGCGGAGCTCTTCGGCAGCGATGCGAGCGAGGCCACGCGCTGGCAGCGCGTGGCCGTGGCGGCGACGCCGGGTTCGCGCGTGTTCGTGCTGACGGGCGGCCCCGGCACGGGCAAGACGGAGACGATCCTGCGCATGCTGCTGCTCGTGCTCGCCCACGCGCGCGCTTGCCGGTTGCCGGAGCAGCCGCAGATCGCGCTGGCCGCACCGACCGGCAAGGCCGCGCGCCGGCTCGCGCGTGCGGTGGCCGACGGTCGCGGGCGGCTGCGCGCGCACTTGGCGGAGGGCTCGAAATTCGGGCCGCTGCTCGAGGCGGTGCCGCACGGCGCTGCGCAGACCGTGCATCGCCTGCTCGGCTATCGGCCCTCGGACAATGCGTTCGCACGCGCTGCCGACAATCCGATCGCCGCCGACATCGTGGTCGTCGACGAAGCCTCGATGGTCGATCTCGCGCTCATGCGCCAGCTCGTCGATGCGCTGCCGGCGCACGCCATGCTGATCCTGCTCGGCGATCCGGACCAGCTCGCCGCCGTGGAAGCGGGCTCCGTGCTTCGCGACATCGTCGCGAGCGTGGGCGAGAATCTTCTGCCCGGCGATGTGCGTGCGCGCCTCGCGGGCGTCGCGGCGCTCGATCCCGCGCCGCCGGAACCCGCGCCGCTCGCAGGCCAGGTCATCACGCTGCGGCACGTGTGGCGCGCCGGCAGCAGCCTCAAGCAAGCGCTCGAAGCGATCCGCGCCGGCGATGCGGGGTGGCTCAAGAACGCGAAGGCCGAAGCGGCGCAGGGCATCGGCTCGTTCGAGTGTGCCGACGCCGCAGCGCTCGCGGCGCGCGTGGAGGCGTGGTGCGAGGCCCATGCCGAGACGATCGCCGAGCTGCTGCGTCCCGGCGTCGAACCCGAGGCTGCGCTCGCGTCCCTGCGACGCGCGACGATTCTCTGCGCGCTGCGTGAAGGACCGTTCGGCACGCGCGGTCTCAATGCCGCGATCGAGCGCCTGCTCGCCGAACGCCACGGTGTCGACACCACCCGCACCTGGTATCCGGGCCGGCCGGTGCTGATCGTGCACAACGACTATGCTCGCGGGCTCAGCAATGGCGATGTCGGCGTCGCGCTCGCCGGTCGCGACGGCTTGCGCGTCTGGTTCGAAACCTCCGCGCGCGACGGTACCGGCTCGCTTGCGAGCTATTCGCCGCGGACGCTGCCGGCGCACGACACCGCCTGGGCGATCACGATCCATCGCAGCCAGGGTTCCGAGTACGCCGACGTCGCCGCCGTGCTGCCGCCCGATCCCGAACATCGCATCCTGAGCCGGGAGCTGCTGTATACCGCCGTCTCGCGCGCCGCGCGGCGTGCCGAAATCTGGAGCACGGCCGCCGCGATCCGGGCCGCGATCGCGAAGCCGGTACGTCGGCTCGGCGGGTTGCGGGAGGCGTTGCGCTAGGCCGAAGCCGAAAGATTGAACTTCGTGTTCTTCGTGATCTTCGTGGTTCAGGCCGTCGAGCTTCGAGCGGGCCGGCAGCGCCGCTCGCCACGTCATACTGGTATGATCGGACGAGCATTTACCCGGATGGAGTTTCACGCGTGCTCGAGATCCTGATCGCCGGTGGCTGGGCCATGGTGCCCATCCTGCTGTGCTCGGCAGTGGCGCTGGCCATAATCCTGGAACGCTTCTGGTCGCTCCGGCGCAAGACCGTGGTCCCGCCGGAGCTCGGCGAGCAGGTGCGGAGCTGGGCGCGCACGCGCAAGCTCGATCCCGAGCATATCGAAGCGTTGCGCACGAATTCGCCGCTCGGCGAGATCCTCGCTGCGGCTCTGAGCGTGCGCCTGCGTTCGCGCGAGATCATCAAGGAGCGGGTCGAGGACACGGGCCGCCACGTCGTGCACCGGCTGGAGCGGTTCCTCAATACGCTCGGTACGATCGCGCTGATCTCGCCGCTGCTCGGACTGCTCGGCACGGTGTTCGGCCTCATCGAAATGTTTTTCGCCGTCATGGTGAGCGGCGTCGGCGATCCCTTGAAGATGGCGGGCGGCATCGGCCAGGCGCTCGTGTGCACGGCGACGGGTCTCTGCGTGGCGATCCCGGCATATTTCTTCCATCGCTATTTCCGCGGCCGCGTCGCCGATTACGTCGTGGACATGGAGCAGCAGGCGATCCTGCTCATCGACGAACTCTCCGCGCACAGCGAACAGCCGGCCGCGCCGAACCAGCCCGCGGCGCCGGCCGCCGCGCCTCCGGCGGCACCCGTACCACCCGCGCGCAGCGCACGCGGGGTGCGCTGACGTGCGTCTCGGAGCCACGCGTCAGGACGATTTCGAGATCAACGTGATCTCGCTCATCGACGTCATGCTGACCTTGCTCATGTTCTTCGTCATGACGACGACGTTCGTGCAGCACTCGGCCATGAAAGTGGCGCTGCCGCAAGCCTCCGAAACCCTGCAGGACGCGCAGCAGAATCCGCTCGTCGTCATGATCGGCAGCGACAGCCATTACTACGTGAACAACAACGAAGTGCTGAATCCCACGGTCGACACGATCAAGGAAGCGGTCGTGCACGCGGTCGGCGACGATCGCGAGCGTGCGGTCATCCTGCGCGCCGATGCCGCGGCTCCGTATCAAGCCGTCGTGACGGCGATGGATGCGCTCGGCCAGCTCGGCATGACCCACCTGTCGCTCGCCACCGTGCGCAACAAGGAACCGCAAGGCAAGTGAGCTCGACGGCGACGAATCCGCCGCCGCCCGCGAGCACCAGCGCGTCGGCGACGTACCGACGCCTGCTCGGCTACGCGGCGAAGCACTGGGCGGTCGCGCTGCTCGCGATCGTCGGCATGATCTTCGACGCCGCCGTCGCGACCGCGTTCACGCGGCTCATCCAGCCGATGCTCGACGACCTCTTCATCCGCCAGGAAGAGCGCATGATCTTCTGGATGCCGATCGCGATCGTCGTGCTGTTCGTGGTGCGCGGCGCCGCCACGTTCGCGAGCGACTTCGGCATGGCGCGCATCGGCCGCGGCGTCGTGCGCCAGTTGCGCGAAGAAGTCTTCGGCCGCTACCTCACGCTGCCCTCGAGCTGGTTCGACCGGCAATCGAGCGGCCATTCGATCGCACGCCTGACCTACACCGTCGAGCAGGTCGCGCAGGCGAGCACCGACGCCGTCAAGGTCATGGTGCTCGACAGCCTGACCGTGCTCGGTCTCGTCGGCGTGATGGTCTACAACAGCGCGCGGCTCACGCTGCTCCTATTCGTGCTCGCGCCGCTCATCGCGCTCGTGGTCTGGTACGTCGGACGTCGCTACCGGCGCATCAACTACCGCATTCAGGAGTCGGTCGGCTCGGTCGCCGGCATCGTCGACGAAGCGGTCAACGGCCAGCGCGAAATCAAGGTCTACCAAGGTGCCGCGTCGGAGCGCGCGCGTTTCGCCGAGGCGAGCGAGAACAACCGGCGGCTCAATCTCAAAGTCGCGGCGACGAACGCACTTTCGACGTCGCTCGTGCAGTTCGTCGCCGCCTGCGCGCTCGCCGCGATCATCTTCCTGGCCACGCGTCCGGCCATGCTGCGCCACGTGACGCCGGGCACGTTCATGTCGCTGATCACGGCGATGCTGCTGATCCTGCCTTCGCTCAAGCGCCTCACGACGGTGCAGGCGTTGACGCAACGCGGCGTCGCGGCCGCGCAAGATCTCTTCGCGATCCTCGATCTGCCCGGCGAGCGCGATACCGGCACGGCCACGCTCGAACGCTGTCGCGGCGAAATCGAGCTGCGCAGCGTCGTTCAGCAGTATCCGGGTCAGCTCGCGCCGGCATTGCGCGGCATCGATCTCGTCTGTCCGGCGGGCAGCGTCACCGCGCTCGTCGGGCGTTCCGGCAGCGGCAAATCGAGCCTGGCCGGGCTGATCCCCCGCTTCTACGAACCCACGGGCGGCGAGGTGCTGCTCGATGGCCGGCCGCTCGGCGACTACACGCTCGACAGTTTGCGCACGCAGATCGCCTGGGTCGGCCAGCACGTCGTGATCTTCGACGACACGATCGCGCGCAACATCGCCTACGGCGCACTCGCCGGGACGCCGCGCGAGCGCATTCTCGAAGCCGCGCGCGCCGCCAATGCGCTCGATTTCATCGAAGCGTTGCCGCATGGACTCGACAGCCGCGCGGGCGAGGGCGGGGCCTTGCTTTCGGGCGGCCAGCGCCAGCGCATCGCGATCGCGCGCGCGCTGCTCAAGGACGCCCCGATCCTGATCCTGGACGAGGCCACGAGCGCGCTCGACAGCGAATCGGAGCGCCTGATCCAGGACGCGCTCAAGCGCCTGCTGCGCGACCGCACCGTGATCGTCATCGCGCACCGGCTCTCGACGGTCGAGCACGCCGACCAGATCGCCGTGCTCGACGAAGGCCGCATCGTCGAAACGGGCACGCACCAGGAGCTGCTCGCCCGCGACGGCCACTATGCTGCATTGTATAAAATGCAATTCCGCGACGTGGAATCCTGACGGCGGCACGCATGTTCGACGAAGCGGCCCTGCGCGAGGTGTGGTACGGCGGCAAGCCGCCGGGCCTCGCGCTGCGCGCATTGGCCGTTCTCTATGGCGCATTGAGCGGCGCGCGCCGCGGGCTATATGCGGCTGGCGCGCTCGGTTCGCGGACGCTCGCGGTGCCGGTGATCGTAGTGGGCAACGTCGCGGTCGGCGGCACGGGCAAGACGCCGCTCACGATAGCGCTCGTCGACGCCCTGCGGCGGCGCGGCTACACGCCCGGCGTCGCGAGCCGCGGCTTCGGAGGTAGCGCCGCCGGGCCGCGCCGCGTCCTCGCGGGCGACGATCCGGCCGAAGTGGGCGACGAACCGCTGCTGATCGCCGAGGCGACCGGCGCACCCGTGGCGATCGCGCGGCGGCGTGCGGAGGCCGGGGCCTTGCTGGTCGCGGCCGGGGTCGACGTCGTCGTCGCCGACGACGGTTTGCAGCATTATCCACTTGCGCGCAATGTGGAAATTTGCGTGATCGACGGCGAGCGTCGTTTCGGCAACGGACGCCTGCTGCCGGCGGGGCCGCTGCGCGAACCTCCCGGACGCGCGGTGCGTGCGGATTTCCGCATCTGCAACGGCGGCGCGCCGGCGCCCGGCGAGACCGCGATGCACCTGGCGGGCACGACTGCGCTTGCGTTGGGCGGCGGCGAAACCCGTCCGCTCTCCGCGTTCGCGCGCGCCCACGCCGTCGCCGGCATCGGCCATCCGGAACGGTTCTTCGCGCTGTTGCGCGCGCAAGGCTGCGAGGCGATCCCGCACGCGTTTCCCGACCATCACGCGTTTCGCGCCGGCGAGCTCGATTTCGCCGACGGCTTGCCCGTGCTCATGACCGCCAAGGACGCGGTCAAATGCCGGTCTTTCGCGCGTCCTGGCTGGTGGTCCGTGCCGGTCCGAGCCGAGCTGCCGGAGACGTTCTTCGACGAGGTCGTCACGGCCTTGAAAAAAAATCGCCGCAGCGATTGACAAGCCGGTGCGGCGCGACTACCTTGCGCCCACCTTTTCCAAGAGAGGATTGTCCCACGTGGACAGTTGCAGTTGCCCGAAGCCAAAACGGCCGACGGCCCCCCAAAAAACTTGCTGCAGCTTTGCCGGCATAACCACGCGGACACCCTGACGGGCGCCTCCGCGTGAGCGGAAGGCGCGCCCGTATCTCGCCCGGACCAGACCCGGGACCAGCGATAGCGAGCGACGCCGAACTGTCATATTCGGTCGGCAGACTGCCCCTTACCCGGGAGTTCGTGATGCTGGATCTGACGTCCATCTCCATGCTGATCACCGGCAACGGCCGCGATCGCAACAAAAATGAAGCATCCGCCCGCAGCGCCAGCGAATTGCTGGCCGTGGCGAAGCTCGACGGGCCCGCCGTGCTCGCGCATCTCGGCGCCTGCGCCGAGGGCCTCAATCCCGAGCAGGTCGAAGAGCGCCTGGCCAAATTCGGGCCGAACATCGTCGCGCAGGAAAAGAAAAAGCCCTTCCTGCTGCAGATCCTCGAGCGTTTCTATACGAATCCGATCAACATCCTGTTGACGGCGCTCGCCATCGTCACCTGGGTGACCGGCGAGGAGATGAGCGACAAGATCGGCGCGATCATCATGTTCGCGATGGTGGTCATGGCCGTATTCGTGGCGCATTTCCAGGAAGCGCGTTCGAGCCGCGCCGTCGAGCAGCTGCGCCGCATGGTCAGCAATACGGCGGCGGTACGCCGCGAGGTCGAGGAAGAAAAACCCGAAGACGCCGACGAGGACGCGCCCGCGCCGCGCGTTTCGAAGCGCTTCGAGCTGCAGATCGACGCGCTCGTGCCGGGCGACATCGTGCATCTTTCCGCGGGCGACATGGTGCCTGCGGACCTTCGCCTGCTGAACGCCAAGGACTTGTTCATCAATCAAGCGGCGTTGACGGGCGAATCGATGCCCGTGGAGAAATTCCCGGGCGCCGAAGCCGAGGCGAAGACCGCGCTCGACTCGCGCAATCTGTGCTTCATGGGCTCGAACGTCGTGAGCGGCAGCGCGACGGCCGTCGTCGCCGCGACGGGCGCCGGCACGTACTTCGGCGCGCTCGCGGGCTCGCTCGTCGGCCAGCGCGTGCAGACGAGCTTCGACAAGGGCGTGGCACGCTTCGCCTGGCTCATGCTGCGCTTCATGCTCGTGATGGTGCCCTTGGTCTTCGTCATCAACTGGATCACGAAGGGCAACTTCTTCGAAGCGTTCATGTTCGCCATCGCGGTGGCGGTCGGCCTCACGCCCGAAATGCTGCCGATGATCGTCGCGATCAACCTCGCCAAGGGCGCGCTCAAGATGGCGCGCAAGGACGTCATCGTCAAACGTCTGAACGCGATCCAGAACTTCGGCGCGATCGACGTGCTCTGCACCGACAAGACCGGCACGCTGACGCAGGACAAGGTCATCCTCGAACGCCACACGAACATCCACGGCGACGAGGACGAGCGCGTGCTCGAGTTCGCCTGGCTCAACAGCTATCACCAAACCGGCCTCAAGAACCTGCTCGACGTCGCCGTGCTCGAGCGCGTCGACGCGGCGACGGCCGAGAAGCTCAAGGCCGACTACACGCTGGTCGACGAAGTGCCGTTCGACTTCACGCGCCGGCGCATGTCCGTCATCGTTCGCGATCCGGCCGGGCGTCACTTCCTGATCTCGAAAGGCGCCGTCGTCGAGACCGTCGGCGTCTGCACGCGCGTCGCGCTCGGCGACGAGATCGAGGCGATGTCGCCCGAGAAGCTCGCCGAAGTGCGCGGCGTGGCGCGCGACATGAACGACGACGGCTTCCGCGCGCTCGCGCTCGGCATGCGCGAGATCGAGGCCAAGGCGAGCTATTCGCGCGAGGACGAGACCGATCTCACGCTGATGGGCTTCGTCGCGTTCCTCGATCCGCCCAAGGACAGCGCCGCCGAGGCGATCCAGGCGCTCAACGCGAACGGCGTCGCGGTCAAGATCCTGACCGGCGACAACGACATCGTCACGCGCAACGTGTGCCGGCAGGTCGGTATAAAAGTGGAGAAATACCTGGTCGGGCCGCAGGTCGAGGCGATGAGCGACGAGGACCTGACGGTCGCGACGCGCACGACCCAGGTGTTCGCGCGCCTGAACCCGCAGCAGAAGGTGCGCGTGATCCAGGCGTTGCATCGCGACGGCCATGTCGTCGGCTTCCTCGGCGACGGCATCAACGACGGTCCGGCGCTGCGCGCGGCGGACGTCGGCATCTCGGTCGATACCGCAGTCGACATCGCGAAGGAATCGGCCGACATCATCCTGCTCGAAAAGAGCCTGCTCGTGCTCGAGGAGGGCGTGCTCGAAGGCCGCAAGGTGTTCGGCAACATCTTGAAGTACATCAAGATGACCGCGAGCTCGAACTTCGGCAACATGTTCAGCATGCTCGGCGCGAGCGCGCTGTTGCCGTTCCTGCCGATGTTGCCCGTCCAGGTGCTGCTCAACAATCTGCTTTACGATTTCTCGCAGACGGCCGTGGCGTCCGACGAAGTCGACTCCGAGTACCTCGCGAAGCCGCGTCAGTGGGATCTCAAGGCGATCACGCGCTTCATGCTGTACATCGGGCCGATCAGCTCGATCTTCGACTACGTCACGTTCGCCGTCATGTGGTTCGTGCTCGCCGCCAACAGCGAAGCGGGCCAGAAGATGTTCCAGACGGGCTGGTTCGTCGAGTCGCTGCTGTCGCAGACCCTGATCGTGCACATCATCCGCACGGGTCGCATTCCGTTCCTCAAGAGTCAGGCGAGTCTGCCGCTGACGATGACGGGGCTCGCAATCTGCATGATCGGCGTCGTGCTGCCGTTCCTGCCGATCGGCGGCTGGTTCGGCTTCGTGCCGCTGCCAGGTGTCTATTGGGCGTTCCTCGCGGCGATCCTCGTCTGCTACATGAGCCTCACGCAGTTCGTGAAGGCGTGGATGATCCGCCGCTTCGGCTTGCTGTAGGTCCGCAAGGACACACGAACTCGCCATCGAATCGTCTCGCCGGCTGATCGCCGGCGAGACGGCGGTATTCGTCTCCATCGAGTGTAACCAGCTCACGATCTGAACTGCGATGTGTCGATGACCGTCGTCGGCCACGGCGATTCGAGGTGGCGGCCGTAAACGACGATCGACGGAGTCGATGGCCATCCCTGACGCGTGCCGAACGATCCTCAGCGCAGCGCCGGGAATGCCGCCGCGATCTCGAGCATGCGGCCGCAGTGCGTCGCGTCGTAGCCGGGGAGGGCGTCGACGACTTTGCGGAAGGCGGCGCTGCGCAGGATTTCCGTCACCTGGACGCTCGCGGCCGAGGCGGCAAAATCGGCGTGCGCAAGAAAGAAATAGCGCTCCTTGACGAGCGGGATGAAGTCGAGGCCGAAGCGCTGTGCCGGCGTCTCGATGCCGAGGCCGGCGTCGGCCATGCCGCTCGCGACGTAAGCCGCGACGGCGGCGTGCGTGTACTCGCCCGTGTCGTAGCCGTCGATCGCGCGGCCGTCGATGCGGTGCTTGGCGAGCAGCAGGTCGAAGAGTTCGCGCGTGCCCGAATCGCTTTGGCGGTTGACGTAGCGGACACCGCGGCGCGCGAGGTCCGCGATGCCGCGGATTTTTTTCGGATTGCCCGGTGCGATCATGAGTCCTTGGCGACGCGTCGCAAGATCGATGAGCTTGTAGGCGCCGGCACGCAGCGGCTTGGCATACAGACGCAGGAACTTCGCTTCGAACTCGCCGATCGGGACGTGCAGCCCGGCGAGATCGCAATTGCCGCGGCCGAGCGACGCCAGCACCTCGCGGCTGCTGCGATACTTGAGATCGGCAGCGATGCCGCGTTCCGTCAGGACGCGGTGCAGGGTTTCCACGGCGAACCCGTGGCTCGCGTGGATGCGCAGGATTGCCTCGGCATGATCGACGGCGCGCTCGAATTCGACTTCGATCTCCGACGCCAGACTGTCGAGCAGCGGTGACAGGCGTGCGCTGATGCGCTTGTCGGCCCAGACGAGCTTCTCGCCGAGCGTCGTTAAGCGCGCGCCGCTGCCGCGCGCGGATTCCACGAGGGGCGCGCCGAGCAGCTGCTGGCCGCGGCGCAAGACGCCCCAGGCGTAGCGATACGAAAGCTCCGCGCGCGCGCAGGCGCCGGCGAGGCTGCCCGTTTCATGGATGCCGACGAGCAATCCGATGAGCTGCTGCACGACGGGTTCGCCGTCGTGCGCTTGCAGCTGCCATCGGGGTTCGATCACGACTTTGAACATGACGGCGCGTCCGCTCGGCACCTCAGGGGCGGGTCTTTCGACGGCGACGACGACTTTCGTCGAATACGCTCCGTAGAGCATATTTTGTCATCGGAGTTTCCGCTATCGTGCACAAGGATTTCGAGCAATCGCGCACTGTATTATGCTGCGGAAAGCATATTGCAAGCGCCGATTACAGCGGGTCGCCGCAGTCACGGCGTCGCACGGGAGGGGGTTCTATGTCGAGCGTTGCGGGAACGGTTACGGGGCCGAGCACGGGCGTGGGCATCCTCGCGAAGGAGCGCACGGTTGCCGGTCCGAATTTCAATCGCTGGCTGGTGCCACCGGCAGCCTTGGCCATCCATTTGTGCATCGGCATGGCCTACGGCTTCAGTGTCTTTTGGCTGCCGATGTCGAAGCTCATCGCCAATCCCGACCCCGGTTGCGCGAAGGACGCGGGCTGGATGAGCGATCTGTTCACGACGACGTGCAACTGGTCGGTGCCGTCGGTGAGCTTCACGTTCACGCTCTTCATCGCCTGGCTCGGCATCGCCGCCGCGATCTGGGGCGGCTGGCTCGAACGTTCCGGTCCGCGCAAGGCGGGCGTGGTGGCGGCCATGTGCTGGTGCGGGGGCATGGCGCTCGGTGCGGTCGGCATCTACATCCACCAGCTCTGGCTCGTCTGGCTCGGCACCGGCGTGCTCGGCGGCATCGGTCTGGGCCTCGGCTACATTTCGCCGGTATCGACGCTGATCAAATGGTTCCCCGATCGCCGCGGCATGGCGACGGGTTTCGCGATCATGGGCTTCGGCGGCGGCGCGATGATCGGCTCTCCGCTCGCCACGGCGCTCATGTCGATGTTCTCCACCGGCGTGACCAACGGCGTCGCGCAGGCGTATCTGATCATGGCGGTCATCTATCTCGCCTTCATGCTCGGTGGCGCGTTCGGCTACCGGGTGCCGCCGAACGGCTGGCGTCCGCAGGGATGGAGCGTCGGCGCCGACAACGGCAAGGGCATGATCACGCGCCGGCACGTGCACCTCGAAAAGGCGTGGCGGACGCCGCAGTTCTGGTGCATCTGGGGTGTCTTGTGCATGAACGTGAGCGCCGGCATCGGCGTGCTCGCGATGGCGAGCCCGATGCTGCAGGACGTGTTCGGTGCCAAGCTCATCGGCGCGGACAACGCCGCGACGCTGACCGCCGAGCAGAAGACCGCCATCGTCGCCGCCGCCGCCGGACTGGTCGGCTTGATCAGTCTGCTCAACAGTCTCGGCCGCATTTTCTGGGCCTCGGTCTCGGACTACATCGGCCGCAAGAACACCTATTACGTCTTCTTCATCCTCGGCATCGCGCTGTACTGCCTGATGCCGGCGCTGGGCCACGCCGGACTCGCCGGTCTTTTCGTGATCACGGTGTGCGTGATCATGACGATGTACGGCGGCGGCTTTTCCACGGTGCCTGCCTATCTCGCCGACATGTTCGGTACGCAGATGGTCGGCGCGATCCACGGACGCCTGCTGACCGCCTGGTCGGTGGCCGGCGTGATCGGTCCCGTGCTCATCGCCAATCTGCGTCAGGCGCAGCTCGACGCGGGCGTCGCCAAGAATCTCGTCTACGACAACACGCTGTTCATTCTCGCCGGCCTGCTGCTCATCGGCCTCATCTGCAACCTGCTCGTGAAGCCCGTCGCCGAGAAGTACTATATGACCGACGACGAGCTCGCCGCCGAGCGCAAGCTTGCGCACGAGGCGGTTTCCGATCCGCGCGCGGAAACGGCCTCGCGCGGCGAGTTCGGCGTCGTCGGCGCTGCGGCGTGGCTGGCGGTCGGCATTCCTTTCCTGATCGGCCTCTGGATCGCGCTGCAGAAGGCGGCCGTATTGTTCAAGTGACGAGGAGAATGCACGCAGCATGAGGCAGGCACGCAGGGCGATCCCGCTCAAGATCGACACCGGTGCGGCGCTCCCACCGCCGCAACGCGAAGCCGTGCGCGAGGCGCTCGACGCGCATCGCGGCGCCCCTGGCGCGCTGCTGCCCGTGCTGCACGCCGTGCAGGCGCGGCTCGGCTGCGTGCCGGACGCGGCGATCGGCGTCATCGCCGACGATCTGAACCTGAGCCGCGCGGACGTGCACGGCGTCGTGAGTTTCTACCACTTTTTCCGCAGCGCGCCGGCCGGACGCCGCATCGTATACATTTGCCGTGCGGAAGCCTGTCAGGCGCTCGGCGCCCGCGCGCTCGAGGCGCATGCGAAAGCGACGCTCGGCATCGGCTTCCACGAAACGACGGCCGACGGTGCGATCACGCTCGAGCCCGTGTATTGCCTCGGCAATTGCGGCTGCGGTCCGAGCGTGCTCGTCGGCGCGGACGAACTGCACGCGCGCGTGACTCCCGCGACATTCGACATACTCGTCGCGAAGGCGAGGGCCGGCACATGACGACCACCGTCTACGTGCCGCGCGACGCGACGGCGCTCGCGCTCGGTGCCGAGGCCGTCGCGCAGGCGATCGCCGGCGAAGCGCGGCGGCGCGGCATCGAGGTGCGCCTCGTGCGCAACGGCTCGCGCGGCGCATTCTTCGTCGAACCGCTCGTCGAGGTTGCCGCGCCGGGCGGACGCATCGCCTACGGTCCGGTCGCAGCGGCCGACGTCGTCTCGTTGTTCGACGCCGGATTCCTCGATGGCGGCGCGCACGCGCTCAAGCTCGGTCGCGCCGACGAGATCACGTTCCTCGAGCGCCAGGAACGCCTGACGTTCGCACGCGTGGGCATCGTCGATCCGCTCAGCGTCGAGGATTATCGCGCGCACGGCGGCTTCCGCGGCCTCGAACGCGCGCTCGCCATGGCGCCCGCGGACATCGTCAAGGAAGTCACCGATTCGGGGCTGCGCGGCCGCGGCGGTGCGGCGTTTCCGGCAGGCATCAAGTGGAAGACGGTCCTCGACGCCTCGACCGCGGAGCCCGGCAAGCCCCAATTTGCGCAAAGTACACAAAAATACATCGTCTGCAACGCGGACGAGGGCGATTCCGGCACGTATTCCGACCGCATGCTCATGGAAGGCGATCCGCTCTGCCTCGTCGAGGGCATGATCATCGCCGGGCTGGCGGTCGGCGCGACGCAGGGCTACATCTACCTGCGTTGCGAGTACCCTCACGCGCACCGCGCGCTGCTCGCGGCGATCGCGAACGCCTACGCCGCCGGTTGGCTCGGCGCGGATATCGCAGGCAGCGGGCGTCGCTTCGATCTCGAGGTGCGTCTGGGCGCCGGCGCCTACATCTGCGGCGAGGAAACCTCCCTGCTCGAGAGCCTCGAAGGCAAGCGCGGCCAGATCCGCTTCAAGCCGCCGCTGCCGGCGATCAAGGGCCTGTTCGGCAAGCCGACCGTCGTCAACAACGTGATCACGCTCGCGAGCGTGCCCATCGTGCTCGAACGCGGCGCCGAGTTTTATCGGAACTACGGCTCGGGACGCTCGCGCGGCACGCTGCCGCTGCAGCTCGCGGGCAATCTCAAGCGTACGGGACTCGTCGAAAAAGCGTTCGGCGTGACCTTGCGGGAGCTGCTCTACGATTACGGCGGCGGTTCGTACTCGGGCCGGCCGATCCGCGCCGTGCAGGTCGGCGGACCGCTCGGCGCCTACTTGTCCGAATCGCAGCTCGACACGGTCGTCGATTACGAAGCGTTCGCGGCGATCGGCGCGATGCTCGGTCATGGCGGCATCGTCGCCTTCGACGACAGCGTCGACATGCTCGAGCAGGCTCGCTACGCGATGGAATTCTGCGCGGTCGAATCCTGCGGCAAATGCACGCCGTGCCGGATCGGCTCGACGCGCGGCGTGGAAGTCATCGAGCGCATCCGCGCGGGCATCGACCGCGAACGCAATCTCGAACTCATCGACGATCTTTGCGACACGATGCGGCACGGCTCGCTGTGCGCGCTGGGCGGCTTGACGCCCGATCCCGTGCTCAGCGCGATCAAGCACTTTCCTGAGGATTTTGCGCCGCGCACGGCTGCGTAGCGCTGGAGTCGACCATGTTGTCCATCAATGAAACCGATCTCGGGACGCCGAAGTCCACGGCGGCGAAACAGGTGACGCTCACGATCGACGGCTTCGAGGTGACCGTTCCCGAGGGCACGTCGGTGCTGCGCGCCGCGGCGAGCGTCGGCATCGGCATTCCGAAGCTTTGTGCGACGGAACTCCTCGACGCATTCGGTTCGTGCCGCTTGTGCCTGGTGCAGATCGAAGGCATGAAAGGCTATCCGGCCTCCTGCACGACGCCCGTGGCGGCGGGCATGAAAGTCACCACGCAGAACGCCAAGCTCGGAGGCTTGCGGCGTGGAATAATGGAATTGTATATTTCCGACCATCCGCTCGACTGCCTCACGTGTCCGGCCAACGGCCATTGCGAGCTGCAGGACATGGCCGGCGCGGTCGGGCTGCGCGAGGTGCGCTACGGCTACGACGGCGCCAACCACATCCATGAAAAGCGCGCGGACGGCACCGCGAATCCGCTGTTCGCGCGCAAGGACGAGAGCAACCCGTATTTCACTTTCGATCCGTCGAAGTGCATCGTCTGTTCGCGCTGCGTACGCGCCTGCGAGGAACAGCAGGGCACGTTTGCGCTGACCATCGAAGGGCGCGGCTTCGCGTCGAAAGTGGCGGCGAGCCAGGGCGATGCGTTCCTCGATTCCGAATGCGTGTCGTGCGGCGCCTGCGTGCAGGCGTGTCCGACCGCGACGCTGTCGGAGAAGTCGCTCATCGAGATGGGCCAGGCCGAGCACAGCACGGTCACCACGTGCGCCTACTGCGGCGTCGGTTGTTCGTTCCGCGCCGAGATGAAGGGCGAGGAAGTCGTGCGCATGGTGCCGAACAAGGACGGCCACGCCAACCATGGCCATTCGTGCGTGAAGGGGCGCTTCGCGATCGGCTATGCGAAGCATCCCGACCGCATCCTCACGCCGATGATCCGCGCCAAGATCAGCGACCCGTGGCGCGAGGTGAGCTGGGAGGAAGCGATCGCCCACACCGCCGCCGAGTTCAAGCGCATCCAGGCCAAGTACGGCCGCTACGCGATCGGCGGCATCACTTCGTCACGCTGCACGAACGAAGAGACCTACCTCGTGCAGAAGCTCGTGCGCGCGGCGTTCGGCAACAACAACGTCGATACCTGTGCGCGCGTCTGCCATTCGCCGACCGGATACGGCCTCAAGGCGACGCTCGGCGAATCGGCGGGCACGCAGAATTTCGATTCGATCGAAAAATGCGACGTCGTGCTCCTGATCGGTGCGAACCCGACAGATGCGCATCCGGTGTTCGCGTCTCAGCTGAAGCGGCGGCTGCGCGAAGGCGCCAAGCTCATCGTCGCCGATCCGCGGCGCATCGATCTCGTGCGCACGCCGCACGTGGCCGCGACGCATCATCTGGCGTTGTTGCCGGGCACGAACGTCGCGCTCATCAACGCGCTGGCGCACACGATCGTGACCGAAGGCCTCGTCGACGAAGCCTTCGTGCGTGCGCGCTGCGAAGGCGATTCGTTCGAAAAATGGCGTGCGTTCGTCGCCGAGCCGCGCAATTCGCCCGAGGCCATGGCCGAGGTCACGGGCGTGCCTGCCGCGGACCTGCGCGCCGCGGCCCGGCTCTACGCCACGGGAGGCAACGCCGCGATCTATTACGGGCTCGGCGTGACCGAGCAC
The DNA here is from genome assembly GCA_035650835.1 of Rudaea sp. Classification (GTDB taxonomy): domain Bacteria; phylum Pseudomonadota; class Gammaproteobacteria; order Xanthomonadales; family Rhodanobacteraceae; genus Rudaea. Next base: position 25,510 of record DASRGX010000132.1, read on the forward strand.
GCGCAAGGGTCGACGATGGTGATGGGCATCGCCAATCTCGCGATGGCGACCGGCAACGTCGGCCGCGAGGGCGTCGGCGTGAATCCGCTGCGCGGCCAGAACAACGTGCAGGGCTCCTGCGACATGGGCTCGTTCCCGCACGAATTCCCGGGCTATCGCCACGTGTCCGACGCCGTCGTGCGCTCGAGTTTCGAACGCGCCTGGGGCGTGCACCTGCTCGAAGAACCGGGCCTGCGCATCCCGAACATGTTCGAAGCCGCGCTCGACGGCGAGTTCAAAGGTCTCTACATCCAAGGCGAGGACATCGGCCAGAGCGATCCGAACACGCAGCACGTCACCGCCGCGCTCTCGGCGATGGAATGCGTCGTCGTGCAGGATCTGTTCTTGAACGAGACGGCGAAGTTCGCACACGTCTTCCTGCCGGGCTCTTCGTTCCTGGAGAAGGACGGCACGTTCACGAACGCCGAACGTCGCGTTTCGCGCGTGCGCCAGGTCATGCGGCCTCAGGCAGGCTATGCGGACTGGGAGATCACGCAGCTGCTGTCGAACGCGATGGGCTATCCGATGCAATATGCGCATCCGTCCGAGATCATGGACGAGATCGCACGCCTCACGCCGACGTTCGCCGGCGTGAGCTTCGCGAAGATCGACGAGCTCGGCAGCGTACAGTGGCCCTGCAATACCGAGCATCCGCAAGGTACGCCGACCATGCATGTCGGCGAGTTCGTGCGCGGCAAAGGCAGGTTCATGCTGACCGAGTACGTGCCGACCACCGAGAAAGTCAACGCCAAGTATCCGCTGATCCTGACGACCGGCCGCATCCTCTCGCAGTACAACGTCGGAGCGCAGACGCGGCGCACCGCCAACGTGGCGTGGCATGCCGAGGATGTGCTGGAAATCCACGCGCACGATGCCGAGTCGCGCGGTATCCGCGACGGCGACTGGGTAGGCGTTGCGAGCCGCGCCGGCGAAACGGTGCTGCGCGCGCGCTTGAGTTCCCGCATGCAGCCCGGCGTCGTCTACACGACTTTCCATTTCCCGGGCTCGGGTGCGAACGTGATCACGACCGAGAATTCCGATTGGGCGACGAACTGCCCCGAGTACAAGGTCACCGCGGTCGAAGTCACGCGCGTGAGCCAGCCCTCGGAATGGCAGAAGCGACATGAAGCGTTCAGCCGCCAGCAACAGGAGTTGCTCGAGCATGCCCTCTCCGCGAAGTGATTCCGGCCGGCGTGCCGGCGTCGTGCAGCGGCAGGTGGAGCGCCGCCGCGGAGCGGTGACGACGCGCGTCGCGGACGCCGTCGCCGAGGAGATTCCGATCGCTTTTGTTTACAACGGCCGGCCGCATGCGGTCATGATGGCGACACCGGCCGATCTCGAGGATTTCGCGCTCGGTTTCTCGCTCAGCGAGGCCATCATCGCGAACGCGGCGGAATGCGAGCGCGTCGACGTCGTGACCGCGCTCGCGGGCATCGAGCTTCACGTGACGATTCCCCCGGCGCGTGCCGAACGACTGCAGGACCGCGTGCGCGAGCTCACGGGTCGCACCGGGTGCGGTCTTTGCGGCGCGCAGACGCTCGAAGCGGCGGTGCGCCATCCGCCGGCCGTGCCAGGAGGCATGATCGACGCCGCTGCGCTCGACCGCGCGCTCGCCGAACTCGGGGAGCACCAACCGATCAACGGCGAGACGGGCGCCGTGCACGCGGCCGCCTGGGTGCTGCCGCAAGGCGGCATCGCCATCGTGCGCGAGGACGTCGGCCGCCACAATGCGCTCGACAAGCTGATCGGCGCGATGCAGCGGACGCGTACGGACGTGCGCACCGGCTTCGCGCTCGTGACGAGCCGCGCGAGCTACGAGATGGTCATGAAGGCGGCGACCGTCGGCATCGGCGCGCTCGCCGCGATCTCGGCGCCGACGGCGCTGGCGATCGCCCTCGCCGAAGAGGCCAACCTCGTGCTCGTCGGTTTCGCGCGCGCGCAGGGCTGCTCTTCGTATACATTTCCACAACGCGTCGTCGCTGCGCAGGCGGCGCGGCGGAGGTCTTCGACGTGAGCGCCGAGCATCTCGTCCGCATGGCGAACGACATCGCCGATTTCTTCCATTCCGAACCGGACCATGCCGCGGGTGTGGAAGGCGTGCTCAATCACCTGCGCCGCTTCTGGGATCCGCGCATGCGCCGCAAGATCGTCGCGCACTGGCGCGAGCACGGCGGGGAAGGCCTCCAGGCGCTCGCGCGCGAGGCGGTCGAGAAGCTGGCCGCGAGCGAGGTTGCGGCCTGAGGTTCCCTGAGCGCACGTAAACCGGCGGCTTGCTCCGGCGGTTTGTTCGCAAAGCAGCGGCAAATTCGTTCCAATTGTCACCGCACTGCCTCGCCGCTAAAGTGAGCGCCATACGGGTCCGTTTGGACCCGGTCCCGGGGAAAACATGTCGCTGCCGCCGCCTTTGCCAACGGTGAACCCGTACGCCGCGCCGACGGCGCGCGTCATCGATCCGCTCGAACAAGACACGCAGGAGCTCGCCGATCGCGGGACGCGCCTGCTCGCGGCCATCGTCGACGTCGTGATCTACTTCGTGGTGCTCGTTGTCGCGGGTGCGATCGGAGGGCTCATCATGGGAGCGACCCGGAATACGTCCGGAGTCGCACTCATCGTCGCGCTCGTCGTCGGGCTCGTGGCGTGGATCGCGGTCAATTGGGTGCTGCTGCATCGTCACGGGCAAACGATCGCGAAGCGTTTGTTCAAGATCAAGATCGTACGCAGCGACGGTAGCCGCTGCAGCCTCTTGCGCGTGATCTTCGCGCGCTGGCTGCCGATGACGCTGCTCGGACTCGTCCCCGTGGCGGGTCCGCTGATCTCGCTGCTCGATCCGCTGCTCATCTTCCGCGACGACTACCGCTGCCTGCACGATCTCATCGCCGACACGGTCGTCGTCAAGGCGTTAGCCGCCGATGCTCGATACGTTGACGCACGTCGAGACGCCGGAGGGCATCGCGTTGCAATTGCGCACGGCCGGAGCGATGCCGCGCGTCTGCGCGTGGGCCATGGACGCCCTGATCCGCTTCGCCGTCCTGTGGGCGTTCTCGGCCGTTCTCGCCGTGCTCGGCAAGAGCGGCGTTGGGCTTTATGCCCTGCTGCTGTTCTCGCTGATGTGGGTGTACCCCGTGCTGTTCGAGGTGCTGCGTGACGGCCAGACGCCGGGCAAGAAGTTCATGAAACTGCGCGTCGTCAACGCGAACGGCACGCCCGTGACGTGGATCGCATCGATCGTGCGCAATCTTCTGCGCACGGTCGACATGCTGCCGTTCGGTTATGCCTTCGGCCTCGTGGCCTGCCTCGGCGACGCGCGCAGCCGGCGGCTCGGCGACATGGTGGCGGGCACGCTCGTCGTCTACGCCGAGACGCCGGCGGGTGCGAGCACGGTGCCGCAGGCACCGGCCGTGCATCCGCCGGTCACGCTTGCGCTCGGCGAACGCGCAGCGATCATCGAGTTCGGCGAGCGTGCATCGCAGCTCACGCCGGAGCGTCAGCAGGAACTCGCCGCCTTGCTGCCGATGCTGACGCGTGCGAACGGCGCACTCGCCGTGCAGCGCTTGAACGGCATGGCGAACGCGTTGCTCGGAAGGCGCTGAGCGATGAAGCAGGAGCTGTTCCAGTCGCGGCACGAAGAGGAGTGGACGGCGTTCGCGCGCTGGCTCGACGAGCGCTCGCGGCCGAAGGCGAATGCGCGCGCGCTGGACGGCGAGGGCGTCTTCCCCGACGGCGAGTTCCCGACCGCCTACCGGCGCCTGTGCCAGCAGCTCGCGCTCGCCGAGCGCCGCGGCTACAGCGCCAAGCTCGTGCAGCGTCTGCGCGACCTCGTCGAACGCGGACACCTCGTGTTCTATCGGCCGCGCGCGCCGCGCCTGCGGCGCGTCGTCGATTTCTTCGCCGTGGAGTTCCCGCGCCTCGTGCGCGCGCAGCGCGCGGCGATGATCGCCGCGGCGGTCCTGTTCTACGCACCGTTCGTGGGCTCGATCCTGCTGCTGCAGGTCAAGCCCGAGCTCGTGCACACAATATTCGGACCCGAGCAGCTCGCGAGCTTCGAGAACATGTACGACCCCGCGTCGAAGGCGCAGCGCATCGGACGCGAAAGCGGGTCGGATCTCATGATGTTCGGCTTCTACATCTTGAACAACGTGAGCATCGGCTTCCGCACGTTCGCGGGCGGTCTCGTCGCTGGCGTGGGCTCGGTCTTCGTGCTGATCATGAACGGCGTGATGATTGGTGGGGTCGCCGGGCACCTGACCGCGATCGGCTACGGCGGTCCGTTCTGGCGCTTCGTCGCCGGTCATTCCGGCCCCGAACTCACCGCCATCGTCATCTCGGGCGGCGCCGGTTTGCAGATCGGCATGGCGCTCATCGCGCCGGGCCGCCGTTCGCGAGGCCGCGCCCTCGTCGAAGCCGGAGCGATCGGCGCGAAACTCGTGCTCGGCGTGTTCGCGATGCTGGTGTTCGCCGCCTTCGTCGAGGCATACTGGTCGTCGATCGTGTGGATTCCGGCGCCGGTGAAGTTCACGGTGGGCGGAATCGTCTGGATTGCGATCCTGCTGTGGCTCTGGCGCGGCGGCCGCGATCGTGCGGATCACGGCTCGTGACCGCGTCGCGTATAAAAATCCACAACTGCGCAGGTCGCGTCGATGCAGCTTGACGGCCTGACCATCGCCCTGCGAACGCGCAGCCCATGGGAGGCGACCGACCTCGGCGTCGCGCTCGCGCGCCGGCATGCGGCGCGCATCTATGCGGCCTGGTTCGCGGTGACCGCGCCGGTTTTCGTGCTGCTCAACGCAGGCGGCTGGTTCCTGCAGCCGTGGATGGCGGCGATCGCGTTCTGGTGGCTCAAGCCGGCGTTCGACCGCATCCCGCTCTACGTGGTCTCGCGGGCCGTGTTCGGACCGGCGCCGTCGCTGCGCGAGACGCTCGCGGCGCAGCGCACCTGGGGCTGGCGCGGCCTCGCGCCATGGCTGCTCTGGCGCCGGTTCCATCCGGGCCGCGCGATGCTCCTGCCGGTCGATCTGCTCGAGGGCGGCACGGGCGTGCAACGTCGCGAGCGCGTCCACGTGCTCACGCGCGCGCACGCCTCGCCGAACGTCATGCTGACCTTGATCGGCGTGAACCTCGAACTGGTGCTCGGCACCGCGGTCGTGATGCTCGCGCTCATGTTCGTGCCCGTCGAATTCCTCAGCGATTCCGCGAAGACCGTTTGGCAGACCCTCGTCGCCGAGCCGCCGCGCTGGGCGCTCGTGGTCGTCAACGCGATCGGCTGGTTCGCGATGAGCGTGGTCGAACCGTTCTACGTTTGCGCGGGTTTCGGCTTGTATCTCAATCGCCGCATACAGCTCGAGGCCTGGGATATCGAACTCGCATTCCGGCGCCTCGGCGCACGTCTGACGACGCCGCTCGGCGCCGCGGCGCTGCTGCTGCTGGCAGTGCTCGCGCATCCCCTGCCGCTCGCGGCAGCGCCCGGAGCAGCTGCGACCGAGCAGGGCAGCCAACGGACCACCGACGAAACGTTGGACGACACCGGCGCGGAACACGCGCCTGCCGACAAGCACACCCAGATATCGACGACGCTCCCGGAGCTTTTCGGCGACGATTACACCGACGACGGCAAGACGTTCGCCGAAGACGTCAAGAAAGTATACGAGACCGCCGACCTTGCGCCGACGAGGCGCGAATTCGTCTGGAGGCGCCGCCATCCGGCCGACGAGGACGCGAAGGCCGATGCCGATGTTTCGCCGGTCTGGAGGGCGGTCGCGGCGGCGTTTGCGTTCGTCGCGCAGTACGGTCTCTGGATCGCACTCCTGATCCTGCTCGCGATCGTGGTGTTCAACCTGAAGCGGTGGTTGCCGTGGGTGTCTGATCGCATCGCGCCGCCGCCGCTGCCGCAGCGCATCGACGAGCGCGACGTCGCGCGCGCCGCACCGCTGCCGGCCGACCTGCCCGCCGCGGTGCGTGCGCTGATGGCGCAGGGCCGCGTGCGGGCGGCGTTGGCACTCTTGTATCGCGGCGGCGTCGAACGCCTGACCGAGCGGCTCGGCGTGGCCTTGCCGCCGGGCAGCACCGAAGCGGAGTGCCTGCGCCAGTCGCGACGTCTCGCCGACGTACGCTATGCCGCGCTGTTCGCGCGCATCGTGCGCTCGTGGCAGTCCGCGGCGTATGCGCAGCGCGTGCCTCCGTCGGCGGAGATCGAAGACCTGCTCGAGGAGTGGGTCGCGCCCGTGGAGACTCCGCCGTGACGCGGCGCGGCGTCCTCCTCACGCTCGGCGCATTGATCGCGATCGGCGCCATCGCGGCGTGGTGGTTCTACACGTTCGAGCGCGTCGAAGAAGACGTCGCGGCGCCGCTGCGCGGCGAGGCGCGCTACAACCCGCTGTTCGGCCTCAAGAAGGCGCTCGAAGCGCGTGGCATCGCCGTCGAGTCGCGGCCGAACCTCAACATCAAGGCGATGGCGCTCGGCGACGACGACACGCTGATCCTCGACGCCGACGTGCGCAGTTTGAGCGCGGCCGACGCCGGCGCGCTCGTCGACTGGATCGAGGACGGCGGCAGCCTGGTGTTCGCGCTGCCGCCGGGCGCGGAGGGCCGCGGCGGCGAGCTCATCGATGCGCTCGATTTGAGCGTCGTCGCGCACACGAACTGCCTGAGCTGGCCGCTCGCGGGCAAGGAAAAAGCGGAGCATTGTTTCCACTTCGCCTTCATTCCGAAGGCGGACGAGGCGAAGGAATTCGACGTCCTGCTCGGCACGCGCGAGGACGGCTACTATCTTGGCCGGCGCAGCCACGGCGACGGCGACTGGACCGCGCTCGGAGATCTGCATTTCCTGCACACGACCGAGCTCAAGCGGCCGGGTTACGCCGAATTCGCCTGGCAGGTGCTGTCGCCCGTGATCGGCGAGGGCAAGGTGCACCTCGTCTACGCCGCCGACGTGCCGCCGCTTTACGTGCTGCTCGTCAAGCGCGGCTGGCCGGCGCTCGTACCGGCGCTGCTCGCGCTGCTCGCGTGGTTTTGGGCGCGCAGCCAGCGCTTCGGGCCGCTGCTGCCGCTCGCGCCTGCCGACCGCCGCGCGCTGCGCGAGCATATCCGCGCCGCCGGCGAATTCACGTTCCGGCGCCGCCGCGCCGCCGCGCTCTACGCGCCGGTCCGGCGCGCCTTCGACGAACGTCTGCGCCGCGACGATCCCGCGCTCGCGGCGCTCGACGGCGAGGCGCTCGTCGCGGCGCTCGCCGCGCGCAGCGGGCACTCCCCGGCGCTCGTGCGCGTCGCGCTCAATCCGTTCGACCTCACCGATCCCGAACGTTTCTTCGTCACGATCAAAACCCTCACCGAATTGAGAACCCGACCATGACCCAGGACGGTACTCCCACCGAATCCGCGCTCGCGTCCGAGCGCGTGAAACCGCTGACCGGCGCCGCGCTCACCGAGCGGTGCAACGCGATCCGCGCGCAGATCGCCCAAGCATTCGTCGGCCAGACGGAGATCCTCGACCAACTGCTCGTCGCGCTGCTCGCGAGCGGCCACGTGCTGCTCGAAGGCGTGCCGGGACTCGGCAAAACGCTGCTCGTGCGCGCGCTCGCGAGCGCGATGTCGTGCTCGTTCTCGCGCGTGCAGTTCACGCCCGATCTGATGCCGAGCGACGTCAGCGGCCATGCGTTCTACGACCCGAAGAGCGAGAGCTTCAAGATCCGCCGCGGCCCCGTGTTCGCGAATCTGCTGCTCGCCGACGAGATCAACCGCGCTCCGGCCAAGACGCAGGCGGCGCTGCTCGAAGCCATGCAGGAACTGCAGGTGACGATCGAATCGAAGAGCTTCCCGCTCGTGCCGCCGTTCCTGACCGTGGCGACGCAGAATCCGATCGAACAGGAAGGCACGTATCCGCTGCCCGAGGCGCAGCTCGACCGTTTTCTGCTCAAGGTGCTCATGCCGTATCCGCCGCTCGAGGAAGAGGTGCGCATGGTGTCGCGCGTGAGTTTGGGTCGCACCGCGAGCGATTTCGATCTCTCGCGCGTGCGACCCGTCGCGGCGCCGGCCGACGTGCTCGCGATGCAGCTCGGGACCGCGCTCGTGCGCGTCGATCCGGTCGTGCTCGACTACGCCGTGCGCATCACGCGCGCCACGCGCGATTGGCCCGGTATCTCGATGGGTGCGGGTCCGCGCGGCAGTCTCG